>DATLSI010000019.1:0-58920 GCA_035534255.1 Ktedonobacteraceae bacterium
AGTGGTTAACCCTTGCTGGCATACCGCAGGAGTGCTATCAGTACCGCCTGGGCAACCGTTCGGCACTGGAGTGGATCATCGATCAATACCAGGTCAGCACCGATAAGCGGAGCGGGATTACCAGCGACCCCAACCGGCTCGACGAGGAGCAATATATCGTGCGACTGGTCGGGAAGGTGATTACGGTGAGCGTGGAGACGGTGAGGCTGGTGGGGGAGTTGGCAAAGGATGTGAAGCAGGAGGAGTGGCTGAATGGCGTATTATCGGATTAGCCATTACCTTGAAGAATTTGGTTCTCATCCTTCCGGGTGATGTGTAGGGACGCGATAAATCGCGTCCGTGTAGGCAAGTGTCGCGTGGGCGGACGCGATAAATCGCGTCCCTACACTTGTGCGTCCTTTTTCACCCGGAAGGACGGAGACCCGAAAAGATAGAGCAGATTGGTGTTATATTGTTCGCAATAAAGAAGGAGTAGCAATCTCATCAACAAGCATTTCCAAAGGTTCCAGAGAAACTTTCGTGAAGCCGCTTGAGTCGTTTTACCCTTGAACTTTTAACATCTTTTTGCACTGTTTCAGAGGAAAGCGAAGAGTTTGTAACCGCAATGGGTGCCTTTCATTGGCCGCGCCAATGCGGTTTGCGCTTCTCCAGATATGCCTGCACGCCTTCAGCGAAATCGGAACTCCCGTAGACACGGGCCACTACGTCGTCGTAATCGATAGCCGCTGCTGCCGCGTGCAAACGCCGCTGCGCCTCCTTCGCCGACCAGAGCGTGAGAGGAGCCAGGGTACTCATCTGCTGAGCAAGTTCGGTAACATGCGTGATAAGCTGTTCTTCATCGACAATGGCGGTCAAAAAACCACAGTGCAAAGCGTCGCTAGCTGTGAGCAAACGCCCGGTAAAGAACATTTCCTTCGTCTTCATGACGCCAAATGCGTCTACCAGGTGCCGGTAGTTTTTCAGGCTCAGGCAATTGCCAAGCGTGCGCGCTATGGGGACGCCAAAGCGGGCAGCAGGAGTGCCGTAACGCAGATCGCATACGGAGGCAATGACGATGCCAGCGCCGACCGCGTATCCATGAATGGCAGCAATGGTCGGTTTGGTAATGGTGTAAAGACGCTCGATAATCGCTTCCATGGTATGCTCGTAAGCGACACCGTCTGCACCTGTGAAGCCCTGGAATTGCTGGATATCCGTTCCTGCCGCAAATGCCTTGCCTGCGCCTGCAATAATGATGGCGCGAGTGCTATCATCGGCGGCGAGATGCTCAAGGTGTGCTTCCAACTGCTGGTACATGCTCCATGTGAGCGCATTGAGAGCGGCAGGGCGCGATAACGTGAGCGTCGCGACAGGCCCATTTTGTGCGAGTAGCACCGCACCTTCATCATGCCGGTGAGCCGCGTTTCCGGTTGACATTGAAGCGCACCTCCTGCTAGAGTCGTATTCGATCTGAAAATATCCCTTCATAGTATACAATAGGGTAGCGCATCGTAGTACACACAAATGCCAGCGTTTACAGAAGGAAGGACAGTAAATCCATGCCAGCCGCGCTCGAAGGAATCCGTGTTTTAGACTTAACTCAAATCATGGCGGGTCCATTTTGTACCATGTTACTGGCCGACCTGGGAGCCGAGGTCATCAAAATCGAAAATCCGCGCGGTGGAGATGATTCACGACGCATGGCTCCGCCTTACTATAACGGAGAATCGGCGGCATTCATGGCAATGAATCGCAACAAGTATGGCATCGCGGTTGATATTCGCACGCCAGGCGGGAAAGAGGTACTGTGGCGTTTGATAGAATCTGCCGATGTCCTGGTAGAGAATTTTCGTCCAGGAACGATGACACGGCTGGGCTTTGGGTTCGAGGAGGCGCATGCTCGCTATCCCGCGCTGGTCTATTGTTCTATTTCTGGTTTTGGGCAGACGGGGCCATATCGAGAGCGCGGCGGGTTCGACCTGGTGGCCCAGGCGATGAGCGGAGTGCTATCGGTCACAGGCTCACCGCAAGAACCTGCCAAAGTGGGCGTGCCGATCAGTGATCTCAACGCGGGGCTGTATGCGAGCCACGCAATCCTGGCGTCGTTACTTTCGCGCGCGCGTACAGGAGAAGGGCAGTACATCGATACCTCACTTTTCGAAGCGGCGATGGCATATACCCTGTGGGAATCGAACGAATACTGGGCTACTGGAACTGATCCCCAACGCCTGGGAACCGCACACCGCCTGGCAGCGCCGTACCAGGTATTCGCGACGGCGAGCGGCTGGATTGCTATCGGAGCGGCGAACCAGCGTAACTGGGAACTGCTAGCCAGGGCGATGGATCGCGCTGACCTGCTGCAAGATGCCAGTTTTGCCAGCAATGCTGACCGCAGGGCAAATCTAGCGCGACTCGTGGAGACGCTTACGGCGACCCTGAAAACGCGCACCACCGAGGAATGGTTGCAAATATTTGACGAGGCCGGTGTGCCAGGCGGACCCGTACTCACGCTGAGCGAGGTCTATCAACATCCACAGGTACAAGCGCGCGCCATGGATATGGAGATACAGCATCCCATCGCGGGTGCTGTTCACGCGATCGGTTTTCCCGTGAAGTATTCCAGTACGCCCGGCCAAATGTACCGCCCGGCTCCAGTATTAGGCCAACATACGTTGGCGATACTGGAGTCGCTTGGCTATAGTTCTGAGCAAAGTCGTCAACTCGAAAGCGCTGGGATCATACTTGATGCACATTTGAAGATGGAATGATCCTGCCGTTGAGGAACTTTATTGCCCTTCTGTCGTGTGACCAGGCACTTGAAGGATTACCCAGCTTCAGGTAAGGCGTCCCACGTAGAGGTTTACGACCTCGTCATCCTCCAGTAGAGCCTGTCCCGTTCCTTCCAGCCTGTTCTGACCCAGCACCAGGACATAGGCCCACTGGGCATGACGCAGGGTTTCGCGTGTGTTCTGCTCGACGATGAGGACCGCGACGTTGGTCGCCCTGATCTGCTCGATGCGCTCCCAGATCAGCCCCTGGAATTTGGGTGACAGGCCGGCGCTCGGCTCGTCCAGGATCAGCACGGCAGGATCGACCATCAGGCCGCGCGCCAGGGCTAACATCGTGCGCTGGCCGCCGCTCAGCGTACTGGCGCGCCGGTGCGACGCTGCTTTGAGGTCAGGAAAGAGGAGGAACAGTTGCTCGATCCTCTCCCTGACGCCAGATTTGCGCACATAGCCGCCCATGTCGAGATTTTCCCTGATGGTGAGGTCGGGGAATACGTTCTCCACCTGGGGAACGTAGGCGATGCCACGCCTGACGAGCTTCTCTGCCGCCAGGCCGGTGACCTCCTTGCCTTCTACGAACACCCGGCCCGCCGTAGGCCGGATAAGCCCGGCCACCGCTTTCAGCAGCGTGGACTTGCCGGCCCCGTTCGGTCCCACGATGGCCGTGATCTGACCCCGGCGCGCCGTCAGGCTGACCTGGTCGATGATAGGCGGGCCACCGTAGCCGGCAGTAAGCCCCTGGATGCTGAGCGCTACTACTTCGTTACTCATACAGGCACCTCACCGAGATATGCATCTATCACGCTCTGATTCGAGCGGAGAGACTCGAACGGCCCGGATGCGATCACCGCGCCTTGAGCCATCACGATCACTTGTTGAGCGACCCGTTCGATGAAGGGAAGGTTGTGCTCGACGATGATGACCGAGGTTCCAGAGGCGATAAACCCCTCAATGGCAGCCACTATGCGTTCGCCGAGCACGGGGTTCACGCCTCCCATCGGCTCATCGAGGATCACGAGCTGAGGCGCGGCCATGCGGATGCGGGCGAACTCGACGAGCCGTTTCTGGCCGCCACTGAGTTTGCCCGCGCGCTCATTGACCAGCTTAGCGAGGCCAAACTCTGCCAGTATCTCGCGCGCTCTGTCTAGCTCCGACTTCGAGGCTGAGCGATGGGCTGGTCCAGGCCCGACCAGGCTGCGCCAGAGGCTCTCGCGTTCCGGGTCCCAGTGAGCCAGGAGAACGTTCTCCAGAACGGTCAGGCCGGACCATTCTCTGGGCGTCTGGAAGGTGCGGATCAAGCCGAGGCGGGAAATACGGTGAGGAGGCAGGCCCTGGATAGCTGTGCCCTCAAAGAAAACGGTACCCGCGTCGGCGAGCTTAAATCCCGATATGAGATCGATCGCCGTACTCTTGCCAGCGCCGTTAGGACCGATCAGCCCGGTCACCTGGCCCTTCGCAGCCCGGAACGAACAGCTATCCACGGCGGCCACACCGCCGAAGTGCTTGTACAGCCCTTCAACCACCAGGACCGCCGACACGGGTGCCGAGACGACAGATCGGTTCTGAGCAAACGATGTGCTAACCTGCGCTCCAGCGGTAGCCGCTGGAACTGGCAGCGGAGCATCGGCGCTAGTAGCCGGAACCGGCAGAGGAGCATCGGCGCTAGTAGCGCGCCGGTTACGACCTCGCGTGAGTTGGGAAAGACGGCCAGATATGCCGGAAGCGCGGGAGGGATGCGCGTCGCTGGCGGAATCAACACGATTCTGGGGCAAGCGATCTACGTAGCGGCGCTCCGGCAGCAGTCCCTGGGGCCGGTAGCGCAGGAAAAGCACGAGGACTGCACCGATGACGATCTCGCGCAGAGCAGGAACGATGTTCGGATGTCCCGGCACATCGGGGAGAAAGCGGGTCGACTCCTGGATCAAGACGATCATGACCACTACACCCAGGACGACGCCCTTGATATTTCCTCTCCCTCCAACCAGGACGGCGGAGTAAAGGACGATTGCCTCGATCGGAGACCAGGCCGACGGATTGAAGGCGCTCAGGTACGCGGCGAATAGGCCCCCGGCTAATCCACCGAAGGCGGCTCCGAGAACATAGGCTTTCAATTTCAGCTGGTAGATGTCACGACCGAAGGCGGCTGCCGCGCGTTCGTCCTCGCGCAGGGAGCGCAGGGCGAGACCGAACCGGCTTCCTGAGACTCGTGCCATGAAGATAAAGACGAGGATGAATATGAACAGGCAGAAGCCCAGAAAGAAATACTGGTAGCTCTGAAAGTCAAGACCGAGTGCGTCTCCCATCGGGTTGACCAGGCCGGATAGCCCGTTATAACCGTCGAACAGGGGTACATACTGGCTGGCTAACACATATAGTACATAGACGGCTCCTAAAGTCACGATGGAGAAATAGATGCCACGCAGATGCCGCAGCGCGATCAGGCCGACGATGAGTCCCATGAGAGCCGAGGAAACCACGGCACCAAGCAGGGCGAGCAGATATGGCAGTTGCAACCCCAGGACGTATTGGGCCGGTGGAGGCTGGCGACCAATGGTGAGAACAAGCGTCATGTAAGCGCCCAGGGCGACATAGCCGTAGAAGGCGAGATCGAAGTCGCCTGACCAGCCCCAGATGACGTTCAGTCCGAGAGCCATGATGCCGAAGATCGCTCCCTCGGTAAGTATGGAGAGGAGGTACTGTGTCATTCGAATACGGTCCTCCTGGCATTAGTGAAGAGTCCGCGCGGGCGCACCAGAATGATCGCGGCCAGAATAGCAAAGGCAAAGGCAAGTTCGTAGCTGGCACTGATGTATCCGCCAGTGAACTCCAGAGCAATGCCGACTATGACTGCCCCGGCCATCGTACTGAAAGGCTTGCCCAGTCCACCTGCAACCGACGCCGTCAGAGTGATGAGAAAGAAGCTGAAGCCGAAATAGGGATTGAAGGACCCCACACTCTCGGCAAGGATGAAACCGGCATAGCCGGCTACCAGGCCGGCCAGAAACCAGGTAGCAGCACCTACCAACCTGGCGTTGATGCCAGTAACGCGGGCCAGCTCCCGATTCTGAAAAACGGCCCGCAGGGCCTTGCCGAATTTCGTGTACGTGATAATCACGTACAGCGCTGCTGTAATGCAGAGCGCGGAAATAATGATCTCTTCCTCAACCGAGGTCCACAGGAAAGGCCCCACCTGGTGCGGAGCGCTCTGGGGGATGGTGTACGCGACATTAGCCGCGCCGAAAATGATGACCAGCACGTTCTGGATTACGAAGGATATGCCGAGCGTTGCAATGAAGGTCGACATTGTCCCGACACCACGACTGACGAAGCGATCGATCACCGCGATATGCATCACTAAGGCGACTACGCCGCCCGCGACAGCGGCCCCAAGTGCGGAGAGGAGCACGTTTCCGGTCGCCAGTTGTATGAGATAGGCGGCGTAGGCTCCTATCGTCAGGATCTCACCGTGTGAGAGATTGGCTACATTGGTCACCGCGTATTCGAGCGTGAACGCCACCGCGGATAGCGAGAGGATAGCGGCAGTCACAAGCCCAAAGCCGAGGGTCAGAAACACCTCATTCATGATGCCACCTCCTCCTCACGATTGCTATATCCGCAGCGCTGGCACTAACGGTAGGCAGCCTGTGCCGCGGCGTGAGTATGCGAACTTGTGCTAAGGTTGCTCGGATAGTTGTCATTGATTCTCCTATACTTATCTGGGGAGTATCTCAATCTTCGTCTCAGGTTTCCATCAGGACGCAAGGCCATTCTCGCGCCCTCCACTATGGGTAACAAGAGTAGACAATTTTGAGATAATTGTTAAAGGGAGCCAGTCTTTAAGCTGATGCAATAAGCTCTGTCCCTGTCCAACGACGGTCACAGAAGCGCGTACACGCAGGTAATGCCTGCGTTGGAAGCGGCCATGACGCCTGAACTTGCGATAGCGTTGAGCAAGTAACTGTTTCACAGGAACTTGCTCGAGTTCAGTGATGGCATGCAGCAGATGCTGCTGAAGCGCCTGTATAACCACGAGAGGATCAGTGTGCGCTCCCGCCAGTGGTTCTGGTATAATGGCATCTACAACACCCAGACGCAGGCAGTCAGAGGCCGTTAATTTCAATTGCTCTGCAACCTGGCTGGCCTTCGCTGCATCTCGATACAGGATAGTTGCCGCTCCTTCAGGGGCTATGACCTCATAGATGGCGTTTTGCAGCATCAGTATGTGATCGGCGACAGCAAATGCCACTGCCCCTCCACTGGCCCCTTCACCGATGATAGCAGTCACAACCGGTACGGGTAAACTGCTCATCGTAGAGAGGCAATGAGCCAGGGACCAGGCGATACCATGTCTCTCACTCTCATCGCCCGGATCGGCACCAGAAGTATCAACGAATGTTACCAGTGGACAGTGTAACTGAGCAGCCAATTCCATCATGCGCATAGCTTTGCGATAGCCTTCTGGCCGGGGCCTCGTCTGTAGCTCCTCCGCGTGACCATTATGAGCAGCGTGGTGACGCTCTTGCCCGACAAAGATAACGGTATGCCCGGCGATATTTCCCAGACCTGCTACCACTGTTGGGTCATCCCCATAGCAGCGGTCGCCCTGCAATTCCAGGAAATTTGGCGACATGTAGCGGATGTAGTCGCGCGCTGTGGGGCGACGCGGGTGACGGGCCAGGTTCACACTTTCCCAGGCCGTGTTTGTGGGCATGTGGGCAGATACGTGCGGGAGCTCGCTTGTATGTTTGCTATGTGAGCGATGCTGCTTCGAGGGTAGCACCGTCGCTTTCAGCAGTGAAGCGACAACATGTGGGAGGTCGCGTCGAGCAGTGATCGCATCGAGTTGTCCAGATGTGAGCAGCATTTCTGCTCGATGTGAGCCTGCGGGAAGCTTCAGGCCTGTGGCCTGTTCTGCCACGCGAGGCCCGGCGAAACCAATGAGCGCTTTTGGTTCAGCCAGGATCACATCTCCCAGGCTGGCGAAACTGGCAAATACCCCGCCGGTTGTCGGACTCGCCAGGATAGAAAGATAGAGTAAGCCTGAGGTGTGAAAGCGCTGAACTGCGGCAGCAGTTTTCGGCATTTGCATCAGGCTGATGATCCCTTCCTGCATACGCGCGCCGCCGCTGTTGACGACGGTTATTACCGGTAAGCGGTGTTTCATAGCATACTCGAAGGCAACAGTGATTTGCTCGCCTACAATTGATCCCATGCTACCACCCATGAAGTGAAAATCCAAAACCGCCAGAACGGTTTCTGTGCCGCCTATACGACAGCGACCGCTAAGAATAGCATCACTAAGTCCAGTTTGCTCCTGACTCGCGGTGAGTTTCGCGGCATAGGGATGCTCATCAGCAAAGCGTAAAAAATCCAGCGGTTGAATATCTCGACCTATGGGCTTGAAGCTACCAGGATCAGCCAGGTGTTCTACTCGATTGGATGCAGACCAGACAAAGTGATAGCCACAATGATCACAAACAGCAATACGACTGTAAAGCTCGTTCGCGGCTCCCAGTTCGGTCATACACTCGGGGCATTGTTGAGGCCTGGGAAGCGTTCTGAGAGCAAGCATGGTATTTGTCTCGCGTGCCAGCGGGAAAACGCCGTTGTACCAATGCTTCAGGCTAGCCACTGAAACTACGCTAAGCATACCTGACAGTCTCAATTTTCCTAGAGCAAGTGTTGTGGTTATGGACACATCTATTCCCTCCACAAATGAAAAGGACAGTTATCATTCTCTGGCCGGCTCAAGCTTTTCGCTCATCGCCGTTACGAAAACTGAGGCGTTGATCGCAAGCAGGTTGAAGGAAGTAAGCCGGGCATACCGAGAAAGATATGTCATAAGTATACGTGACACGCTGTAAAAACCCCGTAAACACGGCTATAGAAATATAACTAAATACATAACAATTTTTGAGTGATGCTGTTGCGGAGCGCAAGAGGATAGCTAACAGGCTGAAGCGATAAAGGCGTGGAGGTCAAAAGAAAGGTAGCGCGGTCAAATGAAGCGTTCAGAAAGGATTCGTAGCGGACATCGTTACGCAACACGCAACGATGTCCGCTACGAACGAACCTCACACCTGAGCGGCGTTACGGCGAGGCAGCCGCCAGGTCACTTGCTGAGAGCAGCATAACCTGTTGCTCCTGGCCGCTGAGGTTGACCTGGAATGCGCCGTAAGGCCCGAAGACGTTGTTGTACTGGTTGTAGTTGAGGTCGCCACTGGCACCCTCATAATTGATCTTAGTTCCTGCCTTTAGCAGCGCCAGGCAGTCCTTATACGTGTAGCACTGGGTTCCCGGAGAGTTAGTTACCTGGTTCACTTGCGCGTTGATGGCGGTTCCCGACGTGGAGTTGGCTTTGTCAACGGCGAGGGCCAGGCTGATGACGGCGTCGTAAGCATAGTTCGCGTTGGCGAGCGGCTGGGCCGTACTCCCGAACTGGGCTGCGAAGACCTGGTTGAACGCGTCGGCAGCCTGTCCTGTGACCGAGGTTCCGTAGACCGAAGTGAGGTGGGCGTTGGCGGCAGCATAGGTAACAGCCTTCAGATACTCGTCAACACCCGTCACGTCGGTACCCACGAACGGGATAGCGAGATTGTTCAGCTCTTTGAAGTTCTGGAAAAGCACAGCAGCCGTGGCGGCGTCCGTCTGTGTGAAGATCACATCCGGGTGGGTGTTGATGATCTGCTGCACCTGGGTGCGGTACGAGGTCTGGTCAGGAGCCACGGTCACGTTGGACACGATCTGGTGGCCCAGTTTCTGCCATGTTGCAGTGATCGGGGCTGCGAAGGTCTGCGCTGCGATGTCCGAGTAGAAGAGCAACGCGGCTTTCTGGTACCCCTTCTTGTGAGCGTAGAGGGCCATGGCGACTCCCAGCTGAGAGTCAGAGGGGCTGTCTCGCCACAAATAGGTATTGGTGTTGTGGTCGAAGAGGGTACTGCCGCCCTGGAACTCGTCGGGGATCTTGGCCGCTGTGATGATGGGGGCATCGGCGCTGATCTCCTGGGTCTCCGGGCCGATAATCCCGACCACGTTCTGAGTGGCGAGGAGCTGGCGAAGCGCGGGGACAGAGTCAGCTTCGTCGCACTGCGTGTCGGCGTGGGCCAGATTCAGTTGCCTGCCGAGGATGCCTCCCGCATCATTGATCGCTTTCTGCGCCACCTGCGCGCCCTGCAACATGGCCTGTCCCAGGCTGGCCAGGGTACCCGTGAAGCAGGAGAGGACGCCCATGGTCACCGGGCCTCCACCCCCACTTGTGGTAGTAGTCGAGCCGCCGCATGCCGCCAGTACGAGCACGAGCGCCAGGGAGCAGGCCACCATCCGCAGGAACCCATACCGACTTCTTCTCTTTCGTTGAGCAAATGTTGTGGTTCTGGACATGTCTATTCCCTCCACAAATAAAAGGACAGTCAACACTGACTTCCCGGCTCAAGCTCTTCGCTCATCGTCGTTATGAAAGCTGACGCTCTGATCGCGAGCAAGTTGAAAGAAGTAAGCCGAGAATACAAAAAAAGATATGTCACAAGTATACGTGACGTGCTGTAAATAACCCGTAAACACATCCATCGAAATATAACTAAATACATAACAATTTTTGAGTGAAATTGTCGCAAGAAGTAAAAGGATTGCTAAGGAGGGAGGTTTCCGTGCATACTAAGCACAGATAAGCCAGTGGTTTTTCCCCGGAGGTGTAGTATGCGCTATCTAATACGGCAGAAGATCAGTCTACAGTTGCTCAGTCTCTATCTCCTCTTTGTCGTTCCTGTTCTGCTGGGTAGCGCGGGACTCTATGTATTTCAACAGAATGTTTTGACACAAAGCGCTTTTCAATCCGACCTGGGCCTCGCGCAAGCTGTAGCATTGGAAGTTGGAGCCAGCCTGCAGGCCGCGGCAGAGATAGATAGTGAATTATCGACAGAGCAGGCGGCTAAAGATCTGGACTTAAAGCAACTCGCATCTATCTTCGCCAATGCCGCCAACGCTCATCCGGATATCAGCCTGTATTTTGTCTGCGACCCGTCTGGTAAAATGATTATCAACTATCCTCTCAGCCCAGGTACCATCGGTCAAAATTTCCGTTCTAGCAATTATTTTCAAGAAGCTCTCAAAAGCGAAACGCCCTATATCTCATCTGGCAGCATCAGTACTATTACGGATAGCTACGTCGTCTCTATTGCTGCCCGTATTACGAACGACACAGGGCGGGTAGTCGGAGTGATGGTCATTAACTTATCTCTTGATCAACTAACCTCTCGTCTGAATACAATACATCAGCGATTATCGCCGAGCAGCGAGGTGGGCCTATGGGTCATCGATCGCATGGGACAGACAATAGCAACGACCAAAGGCATATTTGCATTTCTCACTCTACCTGAAGACTATGATGGTCTCATACAAGCCTCGCATGACGCGCTGCAAGGAAATGCTGGCAATTTCATCACGCATGGTCAGACCCGTGATTGGCTCTATAGCTACGTTCCTATACAGGAGGAGGGTTGGGCGATAGTGGTGCAGCGTCCGACAGATGTCACATTTGCCGCGCTGACGAATTTTCAGCATGGGCTGATTGCAGCGCTGGCATTGCTCCTCCTGGGTGCCAGTTTTTTCTGGTTTATGATGCATCGCCGTGTCATCTCCCCTCTCACCAGGCTGGCGAAAGCTGTTTCGCAGATACAACCGGACCAGCCCTGGCAGGTGATGCATACCGACCTGCTCGAGAGGGAACGAGGGCGGCGGGACGAGATAGGAAATCTGGTTGCAGCGTTCTCTGCTATGGAGAGAGAGATCCGGTCGCGTTTTCAAAAAAGCGATGAAACCATTCAGACTCAGTACTATACCCTGGATGCCATCATGCGCAGCATGGATGAGGGGGTTTTACTGGAAAGTCCCGGTGGAAAGATTGTCTATGCCAATCACATCTTCAGCCGGGAGGTTGGTATTCCGCAACAAGAGTTGATAAACAGCCGCATTCAGGATAGCAACCTGAAGGAGAGGCTGTCTATGATGATCGACGGTTCTGAAAGCTATCTCAAGGTAGTCGAGCCTGTGGCGAAAGGGCGTGGGCCACATATCGTAGAATTTCAGATACGTGGTTCCTATAAGACACATAGTCAATTTGCGCCAGCGCCGCGCGATATACGCATGCGTCTTTTCCATGTGCGAGACGCGAAAGGCGCGCTGATTGGACGCGGCAGGATATTTCAAGATATTACCAGACAAAACGAGGGAGAGCGCATCAAGCGAAACTTGTTAGCTATTGTTTCGCATGAACTACGTACCCCGTTGACAGCCATTACTGGATTTGCCACCGGCCTGCTAGAAGAAACCGGTGGCGAAGTGGATGCAAGCTGGCAAGAGTACAGTCTGAGCCAGATCGTGGTGGAGAGTAACCGTATGGCGGACCTCGTCACGAACCTGCTGGAGATGGCGCAGGTAGAGGCAGGCACACTCAAGCTCTATCCAGGGGCTTACCACCTGAGTTCGCTACTTGAGGATACCCTTGCGATCGTACATAATGAACGGGAACACGTTCAGATACGTTTACCAGAAGATGTGCCGCTGCTTTATGTAGATGGGCGGCGCATGCAGATTGTCCTGCGCAATCTCTTAGAGAACGCTCAACGGTATGGCGGTGCAAATGTGCTCATCGAGATTTCAGCCACCTATGAGCGCGAGCCGGCGACAAAACGAACGGGGCTCACCCTGCATATCACCGATAATGGGCCGGGCATTCCTCCGCATTTCGTCGAGCGTGTCTTCGACAGCTTTTATCAAGTCGAGAGCGGTCACGAACGCAGCAGCAGCGGGGTTGGTCTGGGCCTGGCTATCTGCCGGGGGTTCGTTGAAGCTCATGGAGGGCGCATCTGGGCTGAGAACAGGACTGATGGAAAGAGTGGCGTGGTATTTCACCTGTGGTTTCCTCCCACAGTGCTACGCGCCCAGGAGCGAGAACAGCAATATCTGTAAAGGGGAGCAACGATGCCACAAGAGAAATATATTTTAGTTGTCGATGATGAGCCAAATATCCGTGAATTCGTGAGACACTCCCTGGAAAAGCACGCATTCAAGGTGAAGCTTGCCGCCAATGGATGGGAAGCGCTGGCAGAGTTTGAGCAAACGACCTTTGCCCTGGTGATTCTGGACATTATGATGCCGCAAATGAATGGGTTGGAGGCATGCCGTCGCATCAGGCAAGCGAGCACCGTACCCATTATCATTCTGACGGCCCTGGGAGAAGAGACCGACAAAATAGCCGCCTTGAACCAGGGTGCGGATGATTACCTGACCAAGCCTTTCAGCGTAGGCGAACTCCTGGCACGGGTACAGGCTGTCCTGCGGCGTGCCAGCTGGGCCGATACTCCTCGCTCGGTTGGCACGCAGCGTTTTGGGAATATCGAGATTGATTTTGAGCAGCGACTGGTATGGCGCGACGGTGAACGCGTCAAGTTCACTCCGACAGAGTTCAGTCTGCTGCAAGAGTTGGCACTGCACCCCGGTAAGATATTTACGCACGAGACGCTGCTCAGGCGTGTGTGGGGTACGGAACACAGCCGCGATGCTGAATATTTGCGCGTCTATATCGGGCGACTGCGACGCAAAATAGAGAGCGATTCATCAAAACCACTCCACATTCTCACCGAACCAGGCATAGGCTATTATCTCGTGAAGTGACAACTCCTCATGCGTAAACGCAGGGGCTTCTCAGGAAACGTAGAGGTAACTTTCCTCGCACAAAACAGCAGATTACTCCTGCCTTGAGCTATCGATAACCTGCGCCAGAATACGGATGCCGATGTCGATGTCGGCGGGCGCGGCACAACTGTAGGCAAGGCGCAGGTTATGTTCGCCATCGGCGGGGTGGACGAAGAAACCTGCGCCTGCTGCCAGCGAAACGCCTTTTTGGAGTGCCACGCGCTTGACGTGTTGAGCGAAGACATTTTGCGGCAAGGTGAGCCAGATGAAAAAGCCGCCCGCGGGATGTGTCCATTTCACATCGGAAGGCATGTGCTGTTCGAGTGCGGATAGGGCGAGGTCACGGCGCATTTTGTAGAGTGATTGCAGGCGCGAAATGTGCGCTTCCCAGTATCCCTCGCGACAGTATGCGGCAACGATGTTGGCCGCGAAAGGGTTCGCGCCACCTCCCATTTGCGTTGTGCCGCAGTTGACACAGCGCTGGATGTTTTCCTCGGAAGCGAGCAGCCACCCAAGCCGCAAGCCGGGTGCCAGCGTTTTCGAGAAGCTGCC
Source organism: Ktedonobacteraceae bacterium (assembly GCA_035534255.1). Taxonomy (GTDB): domain Bacteria; phylum Chloroflexota; class Ktedonobacteria; order Ktedonobacterales; family Ktedonobacteraceae; genus CF-113. The sequence continues at coordinate 14,010 of DATLSI010000019.1, forward strand.
GATGCTGAATACGTGGTCGCCGTCTGCCGGTTGATAGAAGCTGGCGGGTACCGCGCACTCAAATGAGAGGTCGCGATATACATCATCCTCCACAATCAAGAAGTTATACTGGCGAGCCAGCCGAATAATCTCGCTGCGCCGCGCCCCGGTCAAAGTGATGCCCGTGGGGTTGTGGAAGTTCGGAATGGTGTAGAGGAAAACTGGGTGTTTGCCGCTCGCTTTTAGGCGCGCTACCTGTTGCTCCAATTCTTCCGGTATCAGGCCGTACCCGTCCATGGGAATGGAGCACAACTCGATGTGATGATCCCGAAAAATGTGCAGAGTGTCGGCGTAGGTCGGCGCTTCGACCAGCACGACACTGTCCGGCGTGGCGTACAGGCGCGCGAGCATATCTACAGCGTGCGTCGAGCCTGCAACCAGCATCAGGTTCTCAGGCCGGATAGAGAGAGCCTGTTCTCGATTTATTTTGTCTACAAGAAAATCGATGAGACTGCGCGTACCCGGCTCCGGTCCGTACTGGAGCGCGCTAATGGCTTGAGGCGAACTTAGCATATGTTGCATGGCAGCGCGCAGTTCGGACGTAAGCAAAATCGCCGGGTCTGGATGACCAAACAGGAGTGAAATCGTGTTCGGCGCCATGCCTTGAGGTAGGTCATTTGAGGTCATTGTATACTCTTTTCACTATCAACTGGCATCGATGCTTACGCCTTTTCCATGAAGCGCTCGAGGCCGAATGGCTGGATCAAGGGAGGTGTTTGGCCGCTGGTGATCAGTTCTGCTATCGTTCTGCCTGTGATGGCACTCAGTTCAAAACCGCCCGCGCCATGCCCGGTTGCCAGGATGACATTCTGCCAGCCGGGCGCGTTGCCGAGAATGGGGTAGGAGTCGCGCGACATGGGGCGCAGACCTGACCAGATATTGGCCAGCGCAGCATGTTCAAGTTCTGGCGCGAGTTGGATAGCGTTGCTAAGCAGCCAGGCGAGACCACCTGCCGTATTGCTTTTATCAAAGCCTACCTGTTCAATCGTTGCGCCGACATAGATCGTCTCATCGAGCTTGGGTACGAGATAAATGCCCCTGCCGAAGATCGTATGTTTGAGCGGCGTGGCTGGCTGCTTGAGCGATAAAATCTGACCGCGCACGGGCGCAACGGGAATAGTCAGGCCCAACCAGCTTCCGATGCGCGCTGACCACGCGCCCGCAGCGATCACAACATGATTGCAGGCGATGGTTTCGCCCTGTGCCGTCTGAATAGCCGTAACCCTGCCGGAGGTTTGCTGGAAACCTGTAACCTCGACATGCTCGTAAAATTGCGCGCCGTACTTGCGGGCAGCTCCAGCATAGGCCTGGGTCACCAGGCGCGGTCTGATACTCGTCACCTGCGGAACGTAGAGGGCAGCATCTGCTGCATCTAGCGCGTGGTCAAGCAATGGTTCGTACTGGTACACCTCATCCGCTGTCAACCAGGATACTTCTGAGCCGTGCGCCTGCCAGATCTCGGCGTACCTGCGCAACTGGGTTTTATCTGCCGCGTCGGTTATCAAATGTATGGCACCTGTGCGCTGGTATTCGATCTGAATCCCGCTTACTTCTTCAATCTCCGCCATGAGATGCGCGGTGATCGACCAGCTAGCTAAAAAGAGGTCAGTGCCAGTTTTTGGCCCGGTGAGCACGCCTGCCGGAGCAAGCAGGCCGGCGGCGGCGCTGGAAGCCTCGGCTGCGATCTCTGCTTTTTCTAAGACGCTGACCTGCAGGCCAGCCTTGCTCAACTGGTAGGCGATAGAGCAGCCGGTGACGCCACCTCCAATAATAACCACGTCAGTTGATTGATTGACACTCATTTTGACGCTCCTCAATCCTATGCTAGCATCGGCCGGGTTCATCTTGCCCGTGTCGATGGTAAGTCCTTAGTAGTCTACAACATCATACCCAGGTAGGAGAGCATAGCCGCGCCGGTTTTGATGCCCATAAAGAAGCGCGCGATCTCCATATTCTCGTTGGGGGCGTGATTGGACTCGTCAGGGTTGGCGTAAGGGACGCCAAAGGCTGGCATGCCCAGGGTTTTGGTGAAGACGTAGTTGGGCAGGCTGGCTCCCAGCGTAGGTATGAGAAGTGGGGCAGCGCCCTGGGCAGCGATGATGCCCTGACGCAGGGCCGCGGTATAGGGCGAGTCCAGCGGAGTCTTCGAGGGGTCCATGCCTCCATGACTCGTGATGCTGACTTCGGGCGCATGGCGCTGGACGTGGGCTTTAACCTTTGCCAGGATCTCCCCGGCTGTCTGGGCCTCAACCAGGCGGATATCGCACTTGGCCACCGCTTCACGTGGCAGGACGGTTTTGGAGCCGGGTCCGCCATAACCGCCGTGGATGCCATTTATGGTGAGGGTAGGCCAGGCTGCCAGCCGTTCAAAGTAGCCGCGTTCTTGTGGTTCATCGAGACGTTGCAGGCCGAGCGATTGTTTGACCTGAGCTATGTCGATAGGCAGGATTGCCAGAGCCTGGCGCTCCAGATCGGTCAGAGGTTGCACGTTATCATAGAAGCCATCGATAGTAATCTCGCCGCGCTCGTTTTTCATACTTGCCAGCAGGTGAACCAGCGTCCAGAGGGGGTCTGGCACGATGCCTCCCCAATGGCCCGAATGGAGATCGCGGTTGGCACCTCGCGCGCGCAGTTCGATATCGAGGACACCGCGCACGCCAAGGCTGATGGTTGACTGCCCGTTCTCATGCACCGGCCCGTCACTGACGATTACCAGGTCGGCCTGAAGTTCATCACGGTGGGCGCGCATAAATTCGGGCATATGCGGGCTGCCCACCTCTTCCTCGCCTTCAAGCAGCACTTTGATGTTGCAGGGCAGGGTGCCATTACAGGCTAAGAGGGATTCCAGGGCCATTAACTGGGCAAAGTGCTGACCTTTGTTGTCGCCCACGCCGCGCGCGTAGAGGCGACCATCACGGATAGTCGGCTCAAAGGGCGGCGAGATCCACTCATCCAGCGGGTCAGGCGGCTGCACATCGTAGTGTCCATAGAGCAGCACGGTAGGCGCGTCCTGACGAACGCGATACTCGCCGAAGACCATGGGCCAGCCACTGGTGGGCATAACGCTTACCACGAGACCCATCTGGCGCATCACTCCTGCTATATAGTCCGCGACTTCGGCTATACCCTCGCCATAGGCGCTGATACTCGGCCGGCGCACATAGTCGATCAAGCGCGCTAAAAAAGCCTGGGAATGATCATCGATGTACGCGAAAATAGCGTTGAGGTCGGGAGTGAGCGGCGTGTTCATGCAATGGTACCTTTCTTTACTTGCGAGGCCGAGCTTAGACCCTGACATCCTTGCGCTTCAGGAAGATGCCAGTCACAATGGCCAGCACTACGGTAATTGCTCCCAGCGCACACCAGCTTAGCAGGAGGCGATGCAGGGCATCACTCTGGCTGTAGATGGAGAAGAGCGTGCTGTGATAGGTGTAATCGCTGCCGAAGAGTCTATCGCCGCCAATCGTGTCGGCATGCAGGCCGATGGATGATCCCAGCGCGGCCATAGCCCAGCGCGTGGGGAAGACGGCCGCCAGGATCTGCGTGACCCAATCTTTGAGCGGAATAATGGCACCCGAAAAGATGACCTGTGGAATCAGGATGATTGGTACAAAGCTAATGGCGCGGTCGTTGTTTGGAGCGATTGCCGAGATGGTCAGACCAACCATCAGACCGGCGAGTGATGTGAGGGCAAGCGTGATATACGTCTCCAGCATGGGGGGTAAGAAGATGCCCTGTTTCAGCGGCTCGCCCAGTTGCACTACTACAACGAGTATGGCGCTCTGGAAGAGGCAGAGGATGCCGAGTACCACGATTTTGGAGAACATATAGGGAAGAATGCCCAGATTGACTGCGCGCTCGCGATTGTAAATAGGAGCTTCCTTGACTATTTCACGCGCTCCGTTAATGCAGCCGAAAAGCACCGTCGCGAAGGCCATGATAAAAAGCACCTTCTGAGCATCGGCTCCCGGTCCGGGCACGATAAAGGACTGCAATGCCTGTAGTTGCCCTCCCTGTTGCCGCGCGAATGCCTGGCCGTTGGGGTCGTTCGCCAGGAAGGTGAGGACTGGCTGGCAATCGATTTGCTCCGCCTGCTGCGCCTGGGGTAATGCCAGAGGGCCGCTCGAGGTGAGAATCTGCGTGCGGCACTGAACGAGGCTGCTAGCGTCAAAAACGCCAGGCCCGACCTCGAAGCGCACCATCAGCACCAGCATAATGGCGATGACCGGGGCCTGCAAGAGCAGAATGAGCAGGTTGCCCCTGTCATTTTTGAGTAATTCGAGGTAACGCGTCGAAAGCAGCATGAACTGCGACCAGGCATTGCCGCGTTTGACCCGTGCCGGGGATTTCTCTGCTGCTGTTGCGCCGCTCCCGGCATGCTGTAAAGGCCGCGACTGTCGTTCTCTGAGCGGTTCTTCGACATAACGGCTGTAGTCAGGTGAAGAGCGAAAACGCGCTTCCGCCCGCTCTGGGATGTCTGGTTGCTCCTTCGTCGGCTCGAGCGTGCTATAAATCTCGGCAAAATCGGTTTTCTCAAAGAAGGCTTTGGCGTCGTTGGGCGGGCCGAAGTAGGCGAGACGCCCACCCTGCGCCAGGAAGCAGACGTAGTCACAGGCGTTGATGTTGTTGGTGGCATGTGTGACCAGGATGATGGTGCGCCCTCTATCAGCGAGCCGCCGCAAAAGCGACATCATTTTGCGATCCAGACCGGGGTCCAGGCCCGATGTTGGTTCATCCAGGAAGAAGATACTGGGATTCGCCAGTAGTTCCAGGGCGATCGAGACGCGTTTGCGCTGGCCGCCGGAGAGTTTGCTGACCAGCAGATTACGCCGCTCGGTCATCTCCACATCTTCGAGAACTTCGTCAATGCGCCACTTGATCTGCTCCCTGGTGAAGTCGCCGGGCAGGCGCAGCCGCGCGGCATAGTAAAGCGCGCGTTCCACGGTCAGGTCGCGGTGAACGATATCTTCCTGTGGCACGTAGCCAAGCTGGGTATTGAATGCGGCCAGATTGCGGTAGTAGTCCACGCCGTTATAAAGGACGGTTCCCTCGTGCGCCGGGCGCAGGCCGTTCAAGGCATCCATGAGAGTAGATTTACCGGCTCCCGATCCGCCGACGAGCGCGACAAACTTGCGCGGCGGGATGACCAGCGAAATATCGTCGAGCAGGATGACGTGATTATTGCCTACTTTTTTGAGACGAAGCGCATCAATACGGATATTACTGCTCTCGTCGTATGTCCTCAACTCTGTTCCGGTATAGATGAGCCGATAGGGGCCGATACGTATCTCATCCCCGGTTCGCAGCAACTGGCTGCCAGTACGCTGCCCGTTGACGAAGACATGGTTGGTGCTGTTTGTGTCGATAACGCGATAGCCGCCATCAGCTTTTTCGAGCAAGGCATGGTGTCCAGAGACCTGTGGATGGTTGAGCACTACGGTATTATCGGGTGTGCGCCCGATTGTGAGACTGTTACCCGTTAAGGAGATGGGCGGCATTTCGGGCTGCTTCTCCATCGTCATACCTGTCCCGTCATCATAGGTGAGCGTGATCAGGGTTCCGTGCTCGTCACCGATGCGGAAGATGTCGCCGCTCGCCAGTTGCTTGCGGAACTGCTGGTCGCCGCGAATATGTTGCCCCTGGTACAATAATCCGTTGAGCGTCTTCTCACGTGATGGATGCGGATGCACCATATACACATCGTTGCCGTCGCGCACAATTTGCGCGTGCCGCGCTGATACAATAGATTCAGCAATGGCGATATCATTCTCGGCATCGCGCCCGATATCAAGTTTCTGCTTATTGAGAAGATACACGCGTTGATCGCTGTGTATGTTGCTACTTACGGTCAACGAAGGAATGCCTTTCTGCGAGATGGGAGCAATCATTGTAGCGGAAGGAGAAGCATTGGCAGGAATATTAATGGCTATACCGGGCAAGTTGGATGGCATGGGTTCCGTCGCGTGTACGGGGGGCAGCGCTTTATATGGCTGGGCCACAGCTTCGGGTTGTTGGAGAAAAGTAAAGCTGATATGCTCACCAAGATATACCACGCTGTTATGCTGAAGGACGCTTTGCTGTACCCGCCGCTGATTGACTACAACAAAGCTGGTCTGGGAAAGATTTTCAATGGTCCACGAGTCGCCTTGCTGGCTTATAGACGCGTGACGCCTGGAAACTCTTTGATCAAGTACGACAATATCGTTCTGTCCGTCGCGCCCAATTATAGTCACTGGTTTCTTGATGGGGATGATTTTTTCCGCGAGCGGGCCGCTGAGGAAGCGAATGGCAACTCCATTGAAAGATTTTCGTTCTATATCCAACGTAATACTCCACACAAATCCAATTTGAGACTGTCCGACTTTGTTCCAGCAGTCTATCGCTTTTATTATCGCATATACCGATCAGATTTACGAGATAATTTGCGGATGCTAAAGGATAGCACAGAGGGCGATGCGCGTGGCGTCCCATTAAACCACTCGATCTCCCTGCACCCACGTTCCCACGATGACCTCCGATGATGCGCCGAAGAAGAGCACGTCCAGCAGGTCTTCAGCATTCCAGCCTGCAAGGGCGGGATGATGCAGATCGATTGCCACAAAATCGGCCAGCATGCCGGGCGCGATTATGCCCGTTTCTACGCCCAGGGCCTGCGCGCCGTTGCGCGTGCCGTAGCTCAGTAATAAGGGGCCTGGCGAGGCCAGAGGGCCGGCAACCAGCACGCGGCGGCGCTGGTAACGCATGCGCGCGCTATATTCGGCCCAGCGCAGTTCTTCGATGGGAGCAAGCCGGGTGTTGCTATCCGCGCCGATAGCCAGAGGAATGCCGGCGGCCAGCAGTTCCGCGTAGGGAGCGATACCATCGCCCAGGTCGCCCTCAGTCGTGGGACAAACGCAGACGGTGCAGCTATAGCGAGCGAGCAAGTCGATCTCGTTTGGACTGGCATGAGTGGCATGCACGACGGTCGTTGTGCTTCCCAGCGCGCCGTAACGTTCCAACAGTTCGATGGGCGCGCAGCCACAGGCGGCCTGGCACTGCTCAATTTCCGCCATTTGTTCGCCCGCGTGGATATGCAGAGGCAAGCTGTGTTCATGGCTATAGGAAACAATGGCCCGGAACCAGGTTTCGGAAACGGCGCGCACCGAATGCGGCGCGACGCCTATAGGAACTCCTGCCGCGCGCAGTTCATCTACGCGCGCGAGATAGGCTTCGACGGAGGCATCGCAGAAACGCCGCTGCTCCGGCTCTGGCGGCTCGTTAAAGCCGCTTTGAGCGTAGGCCGTCATGAGCAGGACGACCCGTATGCCCGCGTCTTGCCCGGCCTGCAACACCGCTTGCGACATGACGTTGGGGCTGGCGTAGGGCGCGCCGCCCGGCTGGTGATGTACATAGTGAAATTCGCCGACCGTTGTATAGCCAGCGGCCAGCATCTCTTGATAGGTACGCAGCGCGTCCTCATAGAGCAGGTCGGGCGTGAGACGTTGCGCCTCTGCATACATAGCGCGTCGCCACGTCCAGAAGGTGTCGTGTTGTGAAAGGGGACGCTGAGTATGGCCGCGCAAGGCGCGCTGGAAGACGTGGCTATGCGTATTGACGAAGCCAGGCAGCAGCGCCAGTCCGGGCAGCAGCGCGATGTCAGATGGCTCGATAGACTGCATGCTAAGATCAAACTCGGCGCGCGATAGAACGGCGATGATGCGCCCTTCGTCAGAAATGGCAATCACCTGATCGCTTTGTAAACACTCAGATGAGTAAATATAATCGGGTAAGAGGTATTTCATATGACTGGCTCCTCACAATGGCCCGGCGTCGCCGATGAGGTGGAAGCCGGCCCAGAAGTATGGGTGGACGCGATAAGGCCGGATGGAGGTGCGCGAGCGAGCCAGGAAGGCGCGCTGCGCCCCGGCGAGGGCGGCGGCCTTGGGAAAATCGCTCAGCAGGGCCTGGTAGAACATCTCCATCAGTTCGGCGCTGCTGGCATCATCGACGTTCCAGAGGGTGGGCAGCAGAGAGGCGGCTCCAGCATAGAGAAAGCCGCGACCCAGCCCGATCACTTCATCGACACCACGAACGATAGCCCGACCGGTTTCACACGCGCTTAGCGTCAAGAGCGAACAGGATGAGAGGTCGAGATTAAAGACCTCGATGGTATCCAGTTTGTGATCGGCCAGCTGGATATACGAGAAGTTGGGGGCGTCAAGGCGGAACATGCCATGCGCGGCAATATGCACGATGGGACTGCGCGCGCCGACTTCTTTGAGGAGTGAGGTGGTAGCTGCTTCGTTGATGGCGCATGGCGCTCCCAGCAGTTTCGCCACGGCCTCGGCCTCCTGGCGAGCAAAAGCGAGCCGCCCATTGTCTGAAAGGCCCATGACCAGCGAATTTTGCAGGAATACGCCTTTCGAGCTGATGCGTTTGCCGCGCTGGCGACAGATGTCATGCAGCGCGGCAGCAGGCAGGTAGGAGACGTTAACGCGCTCGATGACAAACTGCACGCCGTCGAAGAGGCAATGAAACGGGAGGTAGTGCAGCAGGCCGTAGGGAACGATGGTCAGGTGCTCACATGCGCTCAGAGCGTTCTCTACCGGCCTGAGCAGTACATCGTAGAGGCGCTGTAACAGTCCCAGGCTGTTTTCCTGCAGACCGGCGAAGGCCTGGGCGCGGTCCTGCGCTCCACTGGCCTGGGCTGCCAGGTCGAGATTGACGCGCCAGAGCGAGAGCAATCTTTCCAGGCGAGGTACGACGCCCTGGATAATCTGTGTTTCGACGCCGGCGCGCGTCAACTGGAAGATATAGAGATCGTTGGCGGTGAGATAATATTCCAGCATCAAGGTATTGCGCTCAAGTTTTTGCCAGAGAGAGGTAACGATGCTGTCCGTCCAGTTGGAACGCGAGCGCGACACGAGGTCACCCGCCAGGCGCAGTTGTATCTGTTCCAGCAAATGTTCGATGCCACGCTCGCGCTGCTGCATCTCCTGGCGCGCCTGGCCGGGCTTGAGGGCGCGAACGCGCATTACGGCGGTATCGCTCAGGTTCGCCTCGTACTCGGACTCGTAGACAATAGAGCTGTACCAGGCCTGTTCTTCACGCAGGTGCGCCAGGTCTTCAAGAATGGCTTCGCTGGCCTTGTCCGCCGCACGCAGGCGAATATCGATGTTGTTGCGCAGGTAGTCGCCCAGCACGCGCGATTTGGCTTTTTCGACGTAAACCAGCGCCTGCTCCGTCTGGTGCCGGTTGCAAGCCAGCACCATGGCGCGCTGGTACACGGCTCCCTTGTCTTCGAGAAAGCTGCTGCGCTCGTCCAGCACGAGGTGGCTCTGCAAATCTTCGATGCCCTTGATAGCGCGGTCATAGTAGCTTGCCGCCGCGTCAGTATTGTGGTGATACTCGGCGATCTGGCCGAGCAGGTAATCGCAGCGATATTTCAAATCGAGCAAGCCCTGACCCTGGGCAATGTCCAACGCCTGTTGACAGAGTTCCTGCGCGGAGTCGGTATCGCCTGTATTGGCGAGGATGTGCGCCTGGAGCAGCGCGGCGCGTGCCAGGTAAGGCAGGGCTTCCTGCTCGGCGAAGGCGTCAGCGACAAAACGGGCCTCGCGCAGGCTGTCTTCATAGTCTTCACTGACGAAATAGAGTTCAGCCTGCTGCAAGCGCACTTTGGACGCAAGCGCCATGGAGCCGATCTCTTCAAGGATGGTTCTGGCTTCGCGCAGTTTCACATCAGCATCGCGCAAATCTCCAGCGAGCATAGCGGCCTCGGCCTGGAATAACAGGGATTGCGCGACATTGCTGCGGTGGCTCTGGGACTGTTGGAAGTAGTTAATCAATTCACCCGCCAGTTCATACGCTTCGCGCGAGCGATTCAAACGCAGCAGGCAGGAGCAAATAAGCTGCGCCACCTCGGCAGCGGGCAATTCCAGGCCGTGGCTGCTAAAAATGTCGCGGCTGCGATTGAACAGCAGCAGGGCCTGGCTGTAGTGTCCCTGCGCCGCGTAGATCTCGGCAATATTGAGTTCCTCGCGCGCGACTGAGATTTCCTGACCACCACGCGCCGCGAAGGTTGCGCGCGCCTGCTCGTGTAGGGCTATGGCTTCGCGAAAACGCCCCAGAGCGGCCAGGGCAATAGCCTTGTTGCCGCGCGCGCGCGCGATATGCAGGTCAACCCCTCCGCTCTGTAACTGGTAGGTTTCAATGGCGCGATCATAAAGGCGCAACGCCTGCTCGTAATGGCCGAGTTCAAAGTGGATAATGGCGGCGTTGACATCAATCTGCCCGGCGCGCAGCAGCTTGTTATAGCGCATGAAGACTTCGCGAGCGGCGGCGGCATCGCGCAGGGCTTCAGAGGTGAGATTCAATTGCAAGCAGGCGCTGATGCGACCGATGCGGGTACGCGCCCAGCCCACTTCATCGCCAACGGACAGGAATTCTTCCCCGGCGGCATCCAACAACTTGATGGCTTCCCGGTCGCGGTCCATGCGGCGCAGCGCGTCGCCACGCGCCATCAATCCCAGCGCGTGAGCATAGCGACTGTCGAGCAACTTACCGACGCTCAGCAAGTGACCGGCCAGCAGATAGGCGAGATGCGCTTCATTTGTCCAGCGACTGTCAGCTTCGCGTTTGATCAATTCGATCAACTGCTGCTGAGCATTGCTGTCAAATGAGGGCAGTTGTTTTTGCAGGGCAGCATAGCCCGCGCTTTCATCCATTTGCAGAAGCGCTGTTAGCAGGTTTTGTGGCGTCATGCGGTTATTGCTTCCAGGGCCATGCTCTATAGCTTTATACGTTGATCACACGCTGATAATCACATCAAGCGTAGCGTATTCTATCACGTTTCTGCGGGTTGCGTAATTTTGGGTTCCAGGGTTCTAATCTTGCAGATCAACGGGCAGTTGCTCAATTACGATGGTGGTGTCTGGTAGTTGCAATTCCAGCGAATAGGTTGCTGGCGAGATCGGCGAGAAGACAAAGTTGCCTGTGTCATCGACCGTTTGCATATAGACCGGGCTTGTCTGCGACAGGAGCGATACGGGAATGCCTTGCAGGGCTTCCAGAGTGGTGCCTTTGCGAGTCACAAGGCCGATCAATTGCAGGGCATCGTTACGTTCTGTTACGCGTTCAAGCTGCATCGATATGCTGAAATCTTCGACGGTATAGCGACGAGGCCAGATGCCAGCGTTCGTTACCTGGCGCTGGTAGGCCAGGCGGGGTTGCTGAGGCTGCAAGACGGCAGCTATACGGCGTACCTTCGTCGTAGAGCGGTCGAGCAATTCTTCAATCGTATGTCTTACCTGCTGTTTTACGCCGCTATGGTTGTGCTGAGAGGAGGACTGAACAGCAAGGCGCTCGACAAGCACAGGGTCGTTTGCCAGAAATTCGGTCAATGTTGCCAGTTCAGCCGTACACTGCACGCAGCTGCCCAGGTGTGCCTGCACTGCATTTGCGACATCGCCGCTGAGCAATCCCATCTGGTATTCGCCAAGTATTTGATTAAGTGGGCAGTCACACCTGTAGAGTTTCTGAATAAGCGAGCGTTCTAATCCGCGAGATTCTGCTACATACGCTGAACAGCGCTGGCAACGAGCAAGGTGTTGGGCAACCACGGGTCTTACCTTCTCCCCTGCCATATAAGCAAGCAGTTCTTCATCGCGAATGAAACCGGGTGTACTACACTCCATGAGCTTTTCCTTTAAGCAATGGATTCGATCAGATTTTATTCTTTTCACCTGAATAAACGAAAGCCTACGCTCTTTTAGTAGCTGTCCTGTCATATGACACGCGAGAAGTAGGACTTTTTGTTTATGAGAGATACTGGTGTTTGAATAATAATTGCAGGCGGCGATTGCGCCGCAGTCGTTCTAATACATTGCGTTTTATGCGATAGACATCTTCCACCGTGGGGAAAAGTCTTTTATGCTGGCTACTGATCTCGCTGGGTTTCATGCCATGCACGTAAGCGAGATAAATCAAAATGCGCTCATCTTCGCCGTTGAGTTCTTCCTGAATGACCTGCCACAATCCCTGCGCGGAAATATTTGAAACCACATCATCGGCGGGATCATCGGAGGCGGGTTCGTGTTCGACCAGTTCGAGGGTTTCTTCATACTGGCGCGCCTGGCGCGAGCGAACTTCGTCGGCGATGACGCTATGCACGCACATCTTGAGGTACTTCAAAACAGCCGCGAGGGAGTCGAAGTTGTCCATTTTGGTGGGAGTCATGGCCTGAGAGAACTTGGCGAAGGCGGTATTCACCAGCGGCGCGCTGCCGTCCTGACCGAGCAGCGCGGTTGCGCTCTGGTGCTGGTTCACCCAGGTAAGCACCAACGGCGCGTATTGTTGGTAGATACAGGCCCAGGCATCCTCGCTGCGCCTGGTGATCGCGCGGCGGAATAATTCCAGGCAATAACGGTCGTTGGATACGTTTTGCTTGAGAAACTTACTGGTCTCCTCAGAACAGCAACGAGCAAGGTCGTTGATCGAGAGCGATTCTATTTGTGACACGCTATCAGTCTGACCTCCCACGCTGGGATGAGATCCGGGCAAGTGAGAAGGATTTCGCGGCTCCATCGACATTAGATACCCACTTCCGAAATTCCAGGTAACTTTCGACGCTTAGGAAGTATATCATGTGCTATTCCTGCATACAAGCTTTTCAACGCGAATTTGTAGCTCTGTCACAGGCAAGCAATGCAGGGAAAGATACTACAGCTTTTCACTATTATCGCACGTTTCACGAGGATAGGTATAGAAAAACTGACTAAAGCAATTCCGCAGCGCATTGGTATGTTATGGATCGAGTTGTCGCGACAAGCATGATTCGTTCTTGATAAAAGCCTATTGATGGCTCATCACCGGCTCAAGGATCAGGCGCGCCACCTGGAAAGGGGCCTGAACTTGCGGCATATGGCCTACATCTGGCAGGAAGATCAGTTGCGCGCCGCGGATGCCGCGCCGCAAATCGTGGGCGTCAGCGCGGGATAAAAGAGTATCTCTTTCGCCCCAGATGATGGTTGTGGGAACATGCACCTGTGATAAAACACTATCCAACTCCTCACGCCCGGCATAGCCGCCCGGCCCGCGCGCATTTTTGTGTCTTATGCCCGCGCTATTGAGCAAATACAGGCATTCGACGCGCTCAGGATGGGCAACGGCGAAGTATGTCGCGATCCAGCCGCCCATCGAATTGCCGATCAACTTCACACGCGGATAGCCCAGCGCATCGAGGAAACGCTCAAGATAGAAGACATGGGTTGCGATGCTGGTTCCCTCCGGCGCGAGCGGCGTTTTGCCAGAACCGGGCATGTCGGGCGCGTACACCAGGTATTCTTTGCCAAGCAAGGGTATCAAGGCGGCCCACACTTCGGCGGAGTTGCCGGGGCCGTGAATCAGCACAATGGGGGTGCCGCGCCGGCCAGCACAGTAGAAATGCATGGAGACGCCGCCGAGATTGCATGTTCCTTCTCGTATGCCTACCAGCAGCATAGCGGCGCGTATGGTTTCGATCAACGTCTCCCTGGGATGGCGGTAGATACGCACGCCAAGCGCGGTCAACATAGCGAGAACGGCAATGGAGGTAATGATTGGGACGAGAGAAAGTTTGCGTCGATGTGGTGCGGGCATAAGGGGACCTCTTGTACAGGTGCGGTCATCTCTGATGCGAGATGACCGCCATACACCGGGACAATTTCATATAACCTGGACGCAAGCAAACGGCTAGTCGCCGCTAGCTCTTTCGACACCGGTTTCCAGGTCCCGCTCGACGATGATATCCTGGTTACGTTTCTCCGCGTGTCCCCAGATGTAGAAGACAAAGGTCAAAACAACGATGAAGGCCAGTGGAATGAACTGGGTCAACTCGTAGGTGACACGGCTCACACCATTATTCGCTATGGTCGAATCCGTTGGCCAGAGAATGAAAATGGTGGCGACCAGAGCATACACAAAGGTCAGAATAGTCACGACCGCCGCGCCGGCGATACCGCCGGGTACAGTAAAGGGACGGCGCACGTTGGGATACTTGAGCTTCAAGACGAAGTACGCCGGGAAGATGAAGAGGTACGAAATGGTGGTGGTCGAAATCACAAACCCGAAGACCAGGGCAAACAGTGTTGTGACACTGCCGTTCCCGAACGAGTTAACAATGATGGCGGCTATCATCGCGATTGAAGCGGTGATACCAGACATGGAGTTTACGGCAATCGGAGTGCCAAACCTGCCGCTGAAGCGACCCAGCAGGACTGGCGCGGTGCGGTCAAGCGACGCGATGGCATAGGTGCGGTCTGCGCCGATGATCCAGGTACCACCGCTGGAAGCCAGGGCCAGCACGATGGCAAGGGCGATGATCCAGCCAAGGATGGTGGCAAACTGTGTAGGCAGCACGCTTTCAACGATTTTAAACGAATTGACGAAGCCGCTGGCGTTCGACAGTTGGGCCTTGGAAAGGGTGAAGAGGATCACGGTGATGGGGATGGCATAACCAATGAGTACGACGATGCCCGCCCTGATGAGTGAGCGCGGCACGTCGCGCTGGGGATTCTCCATCTCTTCGCCCGCGCCATTTTGCAGTTCAAAACCTGCCCAGTTGAAAATCAAGACGGGGAGGATGGCGCTAAAGATGAACGTCAAATTGCCGTTGGGTACCAGGTCGGCAATGGCAATATGGTCGCCCGTGGCGTGGCCGCCGATGAAGTAAACCAGCGCCAGCACGATGAAGACGGCAAATAGGCCGAATTTCGCATAGGAACCGAAGACCGAGAGCCATTTGCCCACCTTCAAGGACATGATGGCGGACCAGGTAACAGCCCAGATGAAGACCAGGGCAATAATGATTTCTACGATGGCGTTGGTGGTCTGATTACCGCCAAAAAGAATGTTGGGATTTTGAAACCAGAAGGTTTTGATGGCGACGATGGCTGTCACCGATAGCGTGCCACCAACCCACAATGGATTGGATATCCAGTAGAGCATGGATGCCATGGCGGCGGGAATGCGACCGAAGGCCAGTTTGACCCACTCGTAAACGCCGCCTTCCTGGGTGAAGGTGCTGCCGAGTTCTGCTGTGAGCAGGCCATAGGGGAGCAAGAACGTGACAGCCGAAATAAGCAGCCATGTCAGCGCCTGAGCGCCATTGGAGGAAACTGCACCGAGAGTATCGATGCCAATAATGGCGGCAATCGTAACAAAGATCATGTCGAATAAGCTGAACTCTTTTTTGAGCTTCTTTTTCTCTTCAAGAGTCGCCTGGGTTGTGACTTCGCGGATACTTGTATCCATTCGAGAGTGCCTCCTTTACGCCATATGCCGATATGACGCAGATGTTTCAACATGCCGGGTAACACATTGAACTGATGCCGTTGCTGAATAGAGATGAATATAACGATCACAGGTCGGTGATCTACCTATTAATAGACAGGTATCAATTGATTGCGCTAGAGAGTAGAACACCTCCTTTGGCTAATTGTGACGATGGATTGAAGACACCGAAATAAGGGATGAGTTAACAACTCTACCTTGTGCGATAGTATAACATATATCTCAACAATTTCAAGAATGTTTACATCGGCGTTTTTTATTCCTTATCCGGTAGGTCTTCTATTAAGTCTAAAATAGTGACGTGCAATACCTGGGCGATTTTATGGAGGGTGACAACGTTTACGCCTTCATTAGGTTTTGTCCATAGTCGTTTGATTGTGGAGAAAGAGATGTCTGTTGCACGTGACAAACTGGACATATTAAAACCTTTTGATATGGCGACTTCCTTCACCTTCAAACGCAGCATGCTATTTGCTCCAAATGTTTTTCACTCCCCCGATTGTAGCAGACACAAGAGGCTTGACAACATTAAGAAAAATCTCTTAGTATATATCCATTAGTGGATATCACCTAGTGCTTTATTGCCTATATCGACATGAAAGAGGCTAAAGTGAAGATTGCATCTCGTGTCAATAACGCACGACTTAGGCCTGACAATATCGTCTACTATGTATTGCGCGATGGGCAATATCCCTTAGACCCATTTCGTAAATGGGTAGGTAGGATACTACGGGTTAGCATTGGTAGACCTGGTAGCCTGAATAATGTTTATGTTGAAAGTCTAGAACCTGGGTATGAGGGCTGTTGTGAGTATGTATTGGTAGAGCAGATAGTCTTGATTGAGAGGTTCTGAGCTCTATGTATATTAAAAAGCTCTGGTATCTATATTTGCTGCCAGAGGCCTGGATTTGTTTGCGCAGACCAGGCAAAGAGCATTTCCTGCAAGCTGGTGGCATTCGCGTGGGCTACACCCATCTCTGCAACAAGCACCAGCCCCGTAACGGCTTGCGATTGCATCAGGCCAGCTTCTCTTCTGGAGGGCTAGATTGCATCGTCAGGCACCAGCGTAATGTCAGTAACATTGGTGTTGTATAGTATTTTAAATGAAAGGGTTTTTCGGTATATGCTGGTATTGCAACTGTTGATATTTGTGCTGCCATTGGGGCTTGACACGCTGGGTGTTTCAATCAGTCTGGGCATTAAAAGTTATGGCTCTTCAGGTCCACTCGCCCGGGCGAGTGAGAGAAGACGCGGCTTGCCGACCTGGTTGCGATCAGCAATGCTCTTTTCGCTGGCTGAGATGGTGATGCCGGTTGTCGGACTGCTGATTGGATACGCGGTTTCGCTGGTAGTGAGCGATCTGATGCATTATGTGGGGGCGTTGCTGCTGGTAGGAGTGGGTTTGTGGGAACTAGTGGAGGAGGGGCGTGAATACCTGGGCAAGCGCAAAAAGCGGGGAGTAAAGACGGTCCAGCAGGTAAAACCTGCCACTCAGGTAGAGAACAACCAGTTTCGCTGGAGACAACAGCTTCTGCTCGCGCTGAGTGTCAGTTTAGATGAGTTAGCTATTGGTTTTTCGTTGGGTTCGCTGACGGTCGGATCAAAAAGAGCGATTAGCCCGGTCGTGTTTTGCATTTTGATTGGCATACAAGGGTTTTTGATGACGATCATCGGCCTTTCGCTCGGTCGCGCGTTACGCGCGCGTTTGAAACCTCTCATAGAGTGGAGCGAGTTGCTCAGCGCGTTTCTACTGATCGGACTGGGTATATGGTTACTTGTGACATGAATGAAGTTGTGGGAAATTCTTACCCGGTCATGATGAGGCCGATACCGATGCCTAATAAGCCGCCAACGATGACCTGTATAGGGGTATGTCCGATCAATTCGCGCAGCTTCTTTTCGGCAAAGGGTTTGCCTTGAAAAGCTTCTTCGATCATTTGATTGAGAATGCGCGCCTGGATGCTGACGGCGCGGCGCACGCCTGCCGCGTCGTACATGACGATGCCGGCCAGCACAAAGGTTATGGCGAATGCGACGGAATCAATGCCCGCTACGCGACCAGTGGCGGCTGCCAGGCCGGATACAAGGGCAGAATGCGAGCTGGGCATGCCACCGGACGACACAAGGCGGCTCAAGCGAAGGGCGCGGTAACGAATGAGTTCATAGATGGTTTTCGAGATTTGCGCGACCAGCCACGCGGTGAAGGCGGCCAGCAGCACCCGGTTATCCAGGATGGTTTTCATAAGATTGCGGTTTTGTCTCTCCTCTGTGTGTTCGTTGCCATATTCAAGTGTGCTTATTATAGACGCTTATTCAAAGGGTATGGTTTCAAGCTCGCCGTTTTCGCTGATGTGAAGTTGCTGCACGCGCAATTCCGCTTTTTGCAGCAGATCGTTACACTGCTGTGCCAGTTTCATGCCTTCTTCATAATGGTGCAGCGCGTTTTCAAGGGGCATGCGTCCGTCCTGTAAGGCAGCGACCGCCGCTTCGAGCCGGGCGAAGGTTTCTTCAAAGGATAGTGTTTCCATACTTTGCCTTTTCTTTCCTTTTTATTACTCCCACATATAGGGAGAGAGAACATCGACCCTGTTGGTGAGAAGCTTAGAGAGCAAGAGCGGCAAAGCGAGAAACACGGGTGCCATCTCGTGGAATCCCCATCAGAAAAGCGAGGAGGCGTGAAACATCAATAGCAGCAGCTGTGATGACATGCTGGAGATGCGTCTTTGCCAGCCCAAGGTAGCGACTCCGGCGTAGATCAAAGGCTCGCACCCCTTGCGAGATGGTTCCTTCAATTCCGGCACGAATGGCATACCGCTCTTTAAATTCCTGAGTGGTCTGTCGTTGCCGGGCCGCCTGAATGGCTTCATGCTGAGCTTGTGGATGGAAAGAGACTTGACGCGGGTTGCTTGGTGCTGTCGTACACTGTGCCCGGCAAGGACAGGCCAGACACTCCTGCTTGCCAAACTCGACATGGATCCGATCCCCTCCATGACCATTATAGGCCCACTTCCATTTGCGGCTGGTTTTGCCTTCAGGACAGGTCACCCGATGAGACTCCCAATCAATACGAAAGTCGCTCACACTAAAGCCTTGCCTCGCCCGCCCTTGCCAACTCGGATCCACAATGACGGGACCCAACAGTTCAATGCCGTACTGCAGCGCACTGCTGACCAAATGAGGGCCATCCACATATCCAG
This sequence comes from Ktedonobacteraceae bacterium, assembly GCA_035534255.1. Taxonomy (GTDB): domain Bacteria; phylum Chloroflexota; class Ktedonobacteria; order Ktedonobacterales; family Ktedonobacteraceae; genus CF-113. The sequence goes on from DATLSI010000019.1 coordinate 32,555, forward strand.
TATCAAGGGCGTGCTCAGAGGGCAACAGATGCTTCTGGGCTAAGGCGTGATGGATCGGCTCGGTTTCCTCAATATCCTGGGTAGTGGCGGCAGTGGTCTCCACATTGATCAGTAAATGGGGAGTCTCTTCATCACAGGTTTCCGTGAGATGCACTTTGTAGCCAGTCCAGATCGTACTACGTTTGATACTCATGTGCGCATCGGCATCGTAGGGGGAGGAAATGAGCACGGAAGCCGGAGGAATGTGCTCATTTGAGCGCCAGGAGAGCGTGCCTTGCGTGAAGACAAACTGCTGCACCCATACCCGACGCAACACTTCAACGGCAGGGATTTCGCGCAGCCAGAGGGGAGCCGTTTCGGCATGGATCGCGCTGAGCAACTGCGAGCCATCGGCTCCGATTTGCTCAGCGAAGGCCTGGCGCTTCGTCGCCTCTTTAGGCATCCGAAAGTCTTCCATGCGACTCCCATAGCGATCATACCAGTCCACCGCCACATGGGCACGCAGCCACTCAGGGACAATGGCCGCCAAACTGTTGAGGGCAGCGCGCAGCGTTTCTCCCGCACATTCCAGCCGATTCATGGTCCGAATGGCGGCTAACACATGGGTGGAATCGGTGCGTTGCTTGCCCCGTTCTTTGAGCCAGCTTCGCTCTCGACACACCTGTAACAGTGTGCTCAGAATCTGCTCTTCCTGCCCGCTGGCAATCAAGCGCTGACGGAATTCCGAGAGTACCGAGAAATCAAATCCAGGGTCGGTCAACTCCAAGCTCAACACGTACTTCCAGTCAATGCGCGTTCGCATGGCTTCCGCCGCCTGACGATCAGTGTAGTTCTCCATATATTGCATCACCAGCACCAGCGCAATGCGCCAGGGTTGCTCGGCGAACTGGCCGCCTGCTGGATACAGTGCCGCAAATTGCTCATCGGTGTAGATGGTGCCTAACTCATCTCTCAAGCGCATATAGCGGTTGCCTGAGGGGAAAATCGCACGCGCCACACGAGCCGTCTCTTCAGGGATGGGGGGAATGGCTTGCGGTTCTAACGACATCGGCTTGCTCCTTCTCCTTCGCTTTCTGTGGTAAATACACTTGCTTTCCCCTATTCTACCATCATTCTTCTTCCGCTCCTTTTTCCTTTCGCCAACAGGGTCAACATCTGGGGGACACCCCCATTCCCCGGTCAAGGGCTGCGCCCTTAACAATCCGCTATTGGACTTTGGCGTGTATGTGGCCGTCTGTTACCTGGATGGTCAGGTCGTCGCCGGGCTGGACCTGGTGGGTGCTGGTGACGACGCGCTGGTCGGCGTCGCGGCGCACGACAGCGTAGCCGCGAGCGACGGTGAGCAATGGGCTGAGCGCGTGCAGTTGCATGGCGACTCCGCGCAGGCGTTCTCCGCGCAGGGTAAGGATATGCTCCACGCGAGTTTGCAGGAGCGCGCTGGTGTCGTCCAGGCGCTGGCGCAGGCGATCGAGTTGGAACTGCGGTTTGAGTCGTTGCAGGTCGCGCGCAGCCTGGGCGAGGTCTTCACGTTTCTCGATGAAGTATTCTCGCATGAGTGATGCCAGGTCTGCCTGGTAGGCCTGGATGCTGCTTTGCCAGTCGGCGATGTCGGGAACAGCGGCGGCCGCGGCGGCGGTAGGAGTAGAGGCGCGCAGGTCTGCCACGAAGTCGGCGATGGTGAAGTCGGTTTCGTGGCCGACGCCGCTGATGACGGGGATACGCGAGCGGGCGATGGCACGAGCCACGACTTCTTCATTGAAGGCCCACAGATCTTCGATGGAGCCGCCGCCGCGCCCGACGATGATGACTTCGGCTTCGCCATGCACGTTGAGCAGGTCGATGGCGTTGGCGATGGCAGGCGGGGCTTCGGTCCCTTGAACGGGTGTTGGAGAGAGAATGACACGCGCCAGGGGATAGCGACTGCGCAGCACACGCAGCATATCGCGCAGCGCGGCAGCCTGTGGCGAGGTGACGATGCCGATGACAGAGGGCTGAGACGGCAGAGGACGCTTGCGCTCAGCGTCGAAAAGGCCTTCGGCTTGCAGGCGATTTTTCAGTTGCTCGAAACGCAGAAAATGAGCTCCATCGCCGAGGAATTCGACGCGCTCAACATATAACTGGAGCTTTCCATCGCGTTCGTAAAATGCAATATGGCCATTAGCGACGATCGCCATGCCATCACGCAAATCGGGAGCCGAACTGCGCTGGCGGGCATTTTTGAAGAAGACACAGTTCAGTTGGGCTTCAGCATCTTTGAGAGTGAAATAGCAATGGCCGGAAGGGTAGGTTTTGCAACCGGAAATCTCGCCGCGCACCCAAATATCCTGCAAGATTTCATCGGTTTTCAGAACCTCGTTCATGTAAAGAGACAATTGCGTCACGCTTACGACAGATTGCGCATCGAGATATATCATTATGCTTTCTTCGCCCCCTCAGCGCTATCGATGGTCATGAGCGCCTGGCCGTATTCAACCGGCTGCCCATCCTGCACATGCATCTCGATGACGCGCCCGGCGACGGTGGTTTCCACTTCGTTAAGCACATTGAGGGATTCGATGGTTCCGACGAGTTGACCTGCTTTGACGCGATCACCGACCGCGACGAGCGCGCCGCCCCTGGGTTTGGCCCAGACATGGAAGGTGCCGACCAGCGGAGCAACCACCTTGTGGTGTGTCTCTTCAGGCGCGAATTTTTCTGGAGGGCTGGCTGATGTTCGGTTAACACTTGAGGCTGCCATTACTATGGTGCCATCGGATTGAGCATGGGTTTCCGGCGCTTTGATCTTGCGCAATACCAGGTGTACGCCCTCGGTTTCGCGCTGCAATTCAAGTTCGGAGATATCGCTGCTGTCGAGTGCCTGCACAAGACGCTGCAATTGTTCTATGCTGATGAGGCTGGGAGCTGCTTCCGCTTCAGCATCTACCTCGTAAGGAAACTCGTAGTTGTTTCCGGCCATCACACCCTCCCTACGCGCGTTCAACATACGCGCCGCTCGTGGTATTGACGCGAATCATATCTCCTGTCGAGACGAACAACGGTACATGCACTATCAACCCGGTTTCGGTTGTGGCCGGTTTGGTGCCACCGGTAGCGGTATCGCCCTTGAAGCCCGGTTCGGTGTACTCCACGCGCAGTACAATTTTTTCGGGCGGCTCGACCGAAATCGGCTCGCCATCCAGCAGAATGAGGTCAAGCTCGAGGTTGTCGATGAGGTAATTTTTGGTAGAGCCTAACTCCTCGCTGGTCATGACGATATCTTCATAGGTACTCATGTCCATAAAATGATACTGATCGCCGTCCTGGTACTGGTAGGTGACAGTGCTGCGGTCCAGATCGACGCGTTTGAACTTATCGCCGGCATCGCAGGTGCGGTCAAAGGTCGAGCCGGTGCGCAGGTTGCGCAGCTTCATACGCACGATTGCGCCGCCGCGACCCATCTTGACATGCTGCCATTCGAGCACACTACAGGGCTGTCCTTCAAACTCAAAGGTGATGCCTTTTTTCAAATCTCCGGTAGATATCATGGAAAAAACTCCTTCACCGCGCAATCACCAGGTCTGTTGGTGATTGGGTTAGCACTTCGCAGCCATGCTCTGTCACCAGCACACAGTCTTCGATGCGCGCGCCCGACCAGCCTGGAATGTAGACACCGGGTTCAACGGTGACGACGGAGCCTGCGGGCAACACTACCTCATCCGCGCTGTGTTGCGAGAGCGACGGGCCTTCGTGTATCTGTAAGCCGACACCATGACCGGTACCATGCACGTAATATTCCCCAAGTCCCGTCGCTTCCAGCACATCACGGGCCAGCGCATCAGCTTCTTTGCCGGTCATACCCGCGTAAATGCCAGCTTCGCAGGTTTTCATGGCTTTCAATACGATGTCATGTATTTCAAGCATGCGCTTTTCGGTTGGCTCACCGAGGCAGATGGTGCGCGTCATATCGGCGCAATAGCCCTGATAGCGCGCGCCCATATCGAAGGTAATGAGTTCGCCAGGCTGGATGCGTCTCTGCCCGGCGTGCGCGTGCGGCATCGAGGCGTTGGGGCCAGAGGCGACGATGGTATCAAAGGCGGTGCCATCCGCGCCCAGTTCTACCATGTAGCGCGAAATTTCAAACTGCACTTCTTTCTCCGTCATGCCAGGCTCTAGCCAGCGGCAAATATGCGCGAAGGTTTCGTCCGTAATGGCAATAGCACGTCGAAGCAAAGCCAATTCATCATCTCGTTTGACCTGGCGTATCTGATCGACGTAACTCTCTTCAAAGGCCTGGAAGGTAATGCTCTTCTGGGCCTCGATATAAAGCTTCTCAAATTCGGCGACGGTGATGGCGCTGGCTTCAAAGCCGATGGTTTTCCAGCCATTGGCCTTAGCAGCTTCTACAATGGCGGGGGCATACTGGCGCGCTTCAGGAATCAGCACCTGCCAGCCAGCCGCCTCCTTTTCGGCGATTTCTCTATAGAGCTTGTTGGTGAAGAGTATCTGTCGCTGCTGTCCAACGAGCAGCATGCCTGCATTTTCAGAATCGTCATTTCGCCAGCCGCTTAAATAGGAGCGATTTTGAGGTTGTGTCACCATAAATGCGTCCAGCCCCTCTTTAGCAAGCCAGGCGCGTAGTTGTTCGAGTGGTTGTTGACTCATACGTTTCCTTCTTTAACGTCAATTTGCGTATTTAATTGCTCGCGAATGTGATCGACCAGCCCTTCCAGGGCCAGTAGATAGCCGCGCCATCCCATGCCAACAATGTGACCCTGGCAGACAGCGGCGATCAAGGATTGATGGCGAAATGCTTCGCGCGCGTAAATGTTGCTCAGATGGACCTCGATTACGGGGGCTTTCACTGCCGCCAGCGTATCACGCAGCGCGATCGAGTAGTGGGTAAGCGCGCCAGCATTGATGATGATGCCATCGGATTGCCCGGCGTGCTGCTGAATAAAGTCGATGAGCGCCCCTTCGTGGTTCGACTGGAAGCTCTCGATAGTGGCATCCAGCTCTTCTCCACGTCTTTGCAGCGTGGCAACGATCTGCGATAAAGTCACGGTGCCGTAAATAGCAGGTTCGCGCATTCCAAGCGTGTTGAGATTCGGTCCGTTAATCACAAGAATATTGAGCATAATTTTGAAGCTTTCAAGCCAAGACGAACGAATTAGTACGCCTTATGATATCATACTTTGCTGAATCTGCACAGAGAAAATTTTTCTCTTGACAAGCATGACCGGCAATGCTAATATAATGCCTGTCCAGGGCGATTAGCTCAGTTGGTTAGAGCGCTACGTTGACATCGTAGAGGTCACAGATTCGAGTTCTGTATCGCCCACCATACAAAAGCGGCTTCATTGTGAAGCCGCTTTTGTATATTTGTTATGCTTTGGCCACGCGTTCGCCGATGCCTTCGTCGCGGGTGCGATGCACGCCGGCGGTCTCTTGAATGCCGCCTTCGGGGTAGACAAGGCGAGCTTCGCTTTCAGGGAGCAGGCTGGCAACCTCTTTGAGAACAGCATCCAGGAATTGATCTTCGGGTACTGTTTTGATTACTTCGCCTTTGCGGAAGAGCACGCCGCGACCTTTGCCGCCCGCCAGCCCGACATCCGCGTCACGCGATTCGCCAGGGCCGTTGACGACGCAGCCCATGACGGCCACGTGGATGGGCGTCTGCACTTTGGACAGGCGTTTCTCGACCTCGTTGGCGATGCTGATTACGTCGATCTCGACGCGCCCGCAGGATGGGCAGGAGACGAAGGTGACGCCGCGATTGCGCAGTTCGAGCGAGCGCAGGATTTCGTAGGCTACAGGAATCTCTTCCTCCGGTTCCGCGCTGAGGCTGACGCGAATGGTGTCGCCGATGCCACCGGCAAGCAGCAGACCCAGACCGACAGAAGACTTTACCGCGCCAGTTACCAGTGTGCCAGCTTCGGTGATGCCGAGATGCAGGGGATAATCCGAGCGTTCCGAGAAGCGGCGGTAGGCTTCCACGGCGGTCAAAGGAGATGACGATTTCAGCGAAACCTTGATCTCGTGGTAGTCCAGTGCTTCGCACCAGCTAATATATTCGAGCGCCTTTGTCACCATGCGTTCCGCCAGGTGCTCGCGCTCTTTACGGCGGGCTTCCGCCGGGTCGGTGCGCTCCAACACGCCATCATCGCGCAGCCGAACCTGGATACGCTGCATCTGCCCGCGTTGGTCAAGGGCATCGATGGAACCGGAGTTGACGCCGATACGCATGGCAATGCCGCGTTCTTTGCAAGCTTTGACGATCTCTTCGAGCGATTGACGCCCGTTGATGAGGTTGCCAGGATTGATACGCACACAATCTATGCCCTGGCGAATGGCTTCGAGAGCCAGGCTATGTTTATAGTGAATATCGGCAACCAGCGGGATATGAATGCGCTTCTTGATCTCACCGATGGCCAGCGCATCTTCTATTTCAGGCACAGCCACGCGCACTATCTCACATCCCACGTCTTCCAGACGCAGGATTTGGGCGACCGTACTGTCTACGTCGCGGGTGTAAGTAGTGGTCATAGACTGCACAGCGATAGGCGCACCGTCGCCAATAGCTACATTGCCAACATGAATCTGCCGGGTTTTCCGTCGCATAATAGTTGTTTGCTCCATTTGCTTAACTGCCCCAGTGGAAGACATCATTTACCGTAATGACCACCATGAGGGTCAGCAGAATTGCCATACCAATGAAATTGATGATTCCTTCTCGTTCGGGCTTTAGACGTTTGCCTCCGCGCAGAATCTCGATCAATATAAGTAAGACGCGCCCGCCGTCCAGAGCGGGGAAGGGTAATATGTTGATAATGGCCAGATTGAGGCTCAAAATGGCGGTGAGGCTCAGAATTGGCCACCAACCAAGGTCAGGGACGCTGGCCGCTACCTCGCCTGTAATCTTGACGATACCCACAGGCCCGGAAATTTGCGGTTTGATGGCACCCGCGATCATCTGCGCAATCTGGTTGACGAATTGACCGGTGACGCTGAATGTTTGCGTCACCCCTTTGAAAGGGGCCTGCCAGACGGGCGAACTGACAAACACGATCTTTTCTTCGACGCCCATCGGCCCCTGACCGGTAGGCGGCTTCTCGCGCACGTTGACCGTGACGGTTTCGACCTGGCTGCTCCCCGCGTGTCGTACCTGCATCGTGACTGGCAGCGTGGCATGATGATTGTTATCCGCCGCGATGGCTTTCGTAACAACGTCCTGTAGATCAGAAAACAGTTTCACCGGTTTGTCGTTGACAGAGATGATAGTGTCTCCAGGCTGTAATCCCGCAATGGCTGCTGGAGAGCTTTGCACGATTTTGCCGATCACCGCCGGGTAGGTCGGCTCGCCCAGACTGTAGGCGATGGTAAAGAGTATCATTGCCAGGATTACGTTCATGATGACGCCAGCCACCAGCACGATGATGCGCTTGCCAGCAGTTTTGGCGGCGAAGCTCTGCGGGTCGTAGTTGCCGTTTTCGTCGTGCATGTCGCCCGACTCGCCCGGCATGCGCACAAATCCGCCGATCGGCAGGAAATTTATGGAATAGATGGTATGATGCTTTTCAGCGCCATAACTGTCTTCCGCGTTGCGCCGACCACTAAACCAGATGACTTCCCAGCCGCCGGAGTCGCGTTTGCGAAACCCTACCAGGCGTGGAGGAAACCCCAATCCAAATTCTTCGACTCGAATACCTGCCCACTTGGCCGTGATATAGTGTCCAAATTCGTGCATGATAACGCATATGCCAAAGACGGGTATAGCAGCGAGTAAGTACCAGTTATTCATAAGTTGCTTCCTTCGTCTATCATTTTTATTTTGATGCTAGCTTCTCCCAGGGCGACCGCAAGGGTACGCCCCTACCCTGTACGAATGCAACCCCCGCCCAGGGGAAGTTTAGACGGTGGCGACGGTATGAGACAGTTCGAGGGCGGTTTTGCGCGCCCAGGCGGTTGTTTCCAGGATCGCCGGGATGTCTGGCTGGCCGATGGGTTGGTGGCGTTCCAGCACGGCCTCGATTAGTTCGGCGATGCCTGGGAACGAGATTTTGCCGGCCAGGAATAAGGCGACGGCTTCTTCGTCGGCTCCCACCAGCACGCTGGGATAGGTGCCACCGTACTGCGCTGCCTGCCGCGCCAGTTTGAAGCAAGGAAAGCGTGTCAGGTCTAGAGCCTCAAAATTGAGTCGCGCTACTTGCGGCCAGCTTAGTTCGCGCACCAGACCGGTTCCAGATGTGTCAAGGCGCGTGGGATAGCTGATGGCATCCTGGATGGGCAGGTGCATACTGGGCAGGCTGGCCTGCATCTTCAAAGAACCATCGACGAACTCGACCATCGAGTGAATGATACTCTCCGGGTGAACGACGACTTCGATTTGTTCGTAGGGGATATCAAAGAGCCAGTGGGCTTCGATCACCTCTAATCCCTTGTTCATGAGCGTGGCGGAGTCGATGGTCACTTTGGGCCCCATATGCCAGGTGGGATGCTTGAGCGCCTGTTCGACGGTAACTGCGCGCACTTCTTCGGGTGTTGAGCGGCGAAACGGGCCACCAGAGGCAGTGAGTATCAACTTCCTGACCTCGCCAATGTTTTCACCGCGCAGGCATTGCCAGATGGCGCTGTGTTCGCTATCCACCGGCAAGATGGAAACCCCCTGCTCGCGCGCGGCCTGCATGACCAGGTGTCCAGCCATAACCAGCGTTTCTTTGTTGGCCAGGGCGATGGTTTTCCCGGCGTGGATGGCGGTCAGGGTGGGTCGCAAGCCCATCAGACCAGATGTGGCTGCTACGACGATATCGACATCAGGATGGGTGGCTACTGCTAACAGGCCCTGTTCGCCAATGAGCACGCCGGGCAAAGCAGCGCGCGCGGCTTGCTCGCTTTCAGGCGTATCGGCGAAGCAGGCGACGAGGGCGGGATGAAATTCCCGCGCCTGTTGTGCCAGCAGTTCGACATTGCTACGCGCCGCTAATGCGACAACCTTAAAATGTTCGGGGAAACAGCGTACTATGTCGAGTGTCTGCCGCCCGATTGACCCGGTGCTGCCGAGAACGGCAATACGCCTGGGAAAACTGTTCATTTGACTCTATCTCAACCCATGAAGGATGTTCATTTTGACTATGACAGCATTCGCTGTCATGTATATTCTACCACGCGCTAAACTCTAAAGGAACCACGCGGTATTTTTTACAGCTTGCCGACAAATTGCGCGAAGAAATAGACCACGATGACGGCAAAGAGCAGGCTATCGATGCGATCCAGGATGCCGCCATGTCCGGGGATAGAGATGCCGCTATCTTTAACGTGCGTCTGGCGTTTTATGAGTGACTCCGCCAGGTCGCCCAGCGTGGCTGCTGCACCTATGAGCAGGCCCAACACGAGCGCCAGGTACCATGCCACGCCCAGGGGACGCACGGTAAAGAGCAAGGCAGCCGCGATCGAGAAGACCATGCCTCCGAATACACCTTCCCAGGTTTTGCCGGGACTGATGTGGGGGGCGAGTTTGTGCCGCCCGAAGAAGTGACCCGCGAAGAACGCGCCTGTGTCGAAACCCCACACGCCCAGTAGCAAGGTTATGAGCCACCAGAAACCGTTGCTGAGACCGAGTTGGTAGCCGCGCAACAGGGGCATCAAACTTAAAGGCCAGCCCAGGTAGATGGCCATAGACAGGGTGAGCGACCAGTCTACTATTGCCCCATCCAGTTGTTTGCGGAAAAAGAACAGGGGAAATGTGACCAGTAAAACCAGGGACAGGCCAATTTCGAGCAGCAAAGGCCGCTGTTGGGGGAGCATCGCGGCGACCAGGAAGAGCATGCTCAGCGCGAGGCTCATGACTATCAAGGGGTGATAACCCTCGTGGAGCATCATCCCGTGGAGTTCATACGCTCCCCAAAAAGCAAGCAGGGTACAGGCGGCAAAAGCCCACCAACCGCCCAGCCAGACACATGCCAGCACAACTGGTATCCCTATGACGGCTGTCAGCGTTCGCTGGCCCACCGAGCGATACCATTGCTTTTCGGCTTTTTCGGCCATGTTCGGTTGTACCTCTTGCTGGCTTACTGGTTGCACGCGGCCCCTCATCGCAGACAGGCATGCTACGCTTTAAGGCGAGAGCCTGGCGAAATGGATTTCTCACCCTCACATTATATCTTATGAAGCAGAGAGTCGTCCAAAACGTCGCTGCCGCCGATAGAAGCTATCCAGCGCGGCGCGTAAATCTTCTTTGCCGAAGTCGGGCCACAGGGTAGGAGTGGCATAGTACTCACTATAGGCCGTTTGCCAGAGCAAGAAGTTACTGACGCGCATTTCCCCGGCGGTGCGGATAACCATATCAGGATCGGGTAAATCGCGTGTATAGAGGTAGGAGCTAATCATTTCCTCGTCGATGGTATCAGGATCGCGCCCATCGGCGATAATCTGGCGCACCGCGTCCACCAGTTCGGCTCGCCCACCGTAGTTAAAGCAGACATTCAGGCCGATGCGGGTGTTGTTGCGCGTCAGGTCTACCGAGTCCCGCACGGCCTTTTGAATATCAGGCGAGAGGTCTTTCAGGCGACCGAGGTGGCGCAGCCGCACTCCCTCGCGGTGCAACTTTTCGATATCAGAGCGGATCGTTTCCCAGAAGAGACGCATCAGCCCCTCGACCTCGGTACGGGGTCGCCCCCAGTTCTCAGTCGAGAAGGCATAAACGCTAAGCATTTCAATATTTTCATCAACCGCGCATTCGAGAATACGCCTGAGCGCATTGACGCCTGCTTTATGCCCGGCAAGACGCGGCAGATGACGCCTGGTAGCCCAGCGCCCGTTGCCATCCATAATAATGGCGAGATGGCGCACACCGGATGCCTCCTCGGAGACAGGTTGCTGGGCGGTATCGGGTCGGGACTGCGCTGTGCTATTTCCTTTTGATGAAGTGAAATAGTTTTGAAGCCTGGTCAAAGTTAGACCTCCAGAATCTCCAGTTCCTTAGTTTTGCCGACCTTGTCCATCTCGTCGATGTAGCGGTCGGTGAGCTTTTGTAGCCGTTCAGAGCTACGTTTCAGCTCATCTTCGGAAACTTCTTTCTTTTTCTCACGTTCGCGTAACTTGTCCTGAGCATCTCGACGAACGTTGCGTATGGCAACTTTGTGTTCGTCCAGTTTTTTGTGGAGGGTCTTGACCATATCACGACGACGTTCTTCGTTGAGCGGAGGGATTGCGAGGCGGATCACCTGGCCATCGTTATTGGGATTGATGCCCAGGTCTGATTTCTGTATGGCCTTTTCGATGTCGCCCAGCATTTTGCGGTCCCAGGGTTGAATGATCAGCAGACGCGCCTCCGGGATAGAAATGGAGGCAACCTGGTTAATGGGCGTCGGCGTGCCATAATAATCCACGGTAATGCGTTCAATCAATGCTGAACTGGCTCGGCCAGTGCGAATCGAGGAGATATCCTGTTTGAGGGCCTCGATCGCCTTCTGCATACGTCGCTCTGCGTCCCCGAATAAATCGTCTACCATTGCAATGCTCCCTTTCGTATTAGCGTTTGCGCAACGCGGCTCGCCCCTATATTTTCCATTGGAGGGCCTACACGCGAAAGCGGCAGAACCCTTCCTATGGTATTAACGATTGACGCTCCATCCCGGTTCCTCCATATCATGTACCAGCGTGCCGCGCTTCTGGCCGCGCATAAGGGCTTCCAGCGCACCTGTTTCATTGAGGTCGAAAACCACAATGGGCAGGTGGTTGTCCTTACACAGGGAAAGCGCGGTGCTGTCCATGACTTTGAGTTCCATCGTGAGCGCGCGCATATAGCTCAATTCATCGAACTTGCGGGCGTTCGCATTATGCATGGGATCATCGTCGTAGACACCATCCACTTTGGTTGCTTTCAATAAGACTTGAGAGTTGAGTTCAACAGCGCGCAGAGCTGCGGCGGTGTCGGTGGTGAAAAAGGGATTGCCGCTACCCGCCGCCAGAATGACGATACGCCCCTTCTCCAGGTGACGCACGGCGCGGCGGCGAATGAAAGGCTCAGCGACGGGCGGCATCTCGATAGCGGTCTGCACGCGTGTCGTCATACCCAGTTTCTCCATGGCATCCTGCATCGCCAGGGCATTCATGACGGTTGCCAGCATGCCCATATAATCGGCGGTAGCGCGATCAATGCCTGTCGCGGCGGCATCAGCGCCGCGCCAGATATTGCCGCCTCCGATGACTATGGCGATTTGTACGCCCAGATCATGGACTCGTTTGATCTCACCGGCGATGCGCCGCACGGTATCGGCGTCGATGCCAAAACCTTTGCGGGCACACAACGCCTCGCCACTCAACTTCAACAGGATACGTTGATACACCAGGTTGGACGTGGATGAAGTCTCTTGAGACATATTCAGTGATTCTCCCATGCGAAAAAGGAGAGACAACCATTGTGGCTGTCCCCGCGTGCATTACTCGCCCAGCGCGAAACGGCTGAAACGGCGCAGCACAATATTCTCACCGGTTTCGGCGATGACCTTTTTGACGAGGTCGCCGATAATCACTGCGTCATCCTTAATCCAGGGCTGCATCATCAAAACCTGCTCGCCGAAAGCCTTCTTGAGCTTGCCATTGACGACCTCGTCACGTCTCGCCTCGGGAACGCGCGCCATTGACTCGTCCTCTAGGATAGATTTGCGCATCTGCTCAACAACATCGGCAGGAACGTCTTCAAAGTTGACGTATTGCGGGGCTACCCCGGCGATTTGCAGGGCCAGGTCGTTGGCCAGGCGACGGAACACCTCGCTATTTGCCACAAAGTCGGTGCTGCAGTTGAGTTCCAACAATACACCTACTCTGTGGTTATGATGCACATAGGAGAAGACGCCGCCCTCTTTGGTCTCGCGGTCCGACGCCATCATCTTCTCGGCCTTGTGGCCACTTCTGGCTTCAAGATGCTTGACGGCATCATCCCAGCTTTTAGCACTGGTTAACGCGGTCTTGCAATCGGCGAAACCAGCGCCCGTCTCCTCACGCAACTTCTTGACATCCGCGGCAGTATAATCCATGATCTGCTTACTCCTCAATCTCATATATGATGATACCCAGATGTACAGGGAATGCACAACCGCTTCCGACCATTGTTTTATACACCTGAGTGCTTGACAAAAATGCTTTCGCGTGTTCTTGTGTACTCGTTCACAAGTTAAAGCGGGAGATGGGAACGGATTTCCTATCTCCCGCCTTCTCGGTTGTTTGTTGCCCCAACGAACCGGAAGGGGGCAAATGCGCCGACCCTACAGTGCTTCTTCCGCTACTAATTCAGGCTCAACCGGGGCTTCTACGTGGTTGTTCGCCGGAGCATCCGCGTCGGATGTGTAAGCAAGCTCGACAGGCTCCTGTGGAGTTGTGGCAGGCTCGGTCCCGGCAGCAGTTTCAACTTCTACGGGTTCGCTATCTTTCTGGCGGGCCTCGAGTTCGCGGCGTCCCTCGACAACGGCATCGGCGATCTTGGCGCACAGCAGGCGCACGGCGCGGATGGCGTCATCGTTGGCTGGAATGGGAAAGTCCATCTCGTCGGGGTCGCAGTTGGTGTCGGCCAGCGCGATGATGGGGATATCCAGGCGGCGCGCCTCTAAAACGGCGGTGCGCTCCTTGCGGGTATCAACGATAAAAAGCGCGTTGGGCAAGCGGCGCATGTCTTTAATGCCGCCGAGGATGCGTTCCAGGCGGTTCATATCGTCCGTCAGGTGCTGCACTTCTTTTTTAGGCAGGCGCTCAAAATCGCCGCGGTCGCGGCGAGCTTCCAGTTCGCGCAGATAGCGGATGCGAGACTGAATCGTCTGGAAGTTGGTGAGCATGCCGCCGAGCCAGCGCTGGTTGGCGTAGTACATGCCGCAGCGTTTGGCCTCTTCCGAGACGGCCTCCTGGGCCTGTTTCTTGGTGCCGACAAACAGGATGGTACCACCCTGGGCGGTGAGCTGCTCTACGAACTTGTAGGCGTCGTTCAGGCGCGAGACCGTTTGCTGCAGGTCAATGATGTGAATGCCGTTGCGGTCCATAAAGATGAACGGCTGCATTTTGGGGTTCCAGCGACGGGTCTGATGCCCGAAGTGAACGCCCGCTTCGAGAAGCTGCTTCATTGAGATAATGTTTGCCAAAAACCGGATCCTCCCTTTTGATCCTCCGCTCTTGTCGTAGCAGCGAACAAGTTCCTTCCAGGCTATAGGTGAAGAGGTGCATCGAAAGTTGCTGCGTCCTTCACGTAACCCCTACCACAGTATCTCCACAGTTTGAGGTGTACCAGGGTTTTTCGCTGATCAAAGAGCGTGTGTATTTGATGTTTGTGTCCATGCGCGGAGAAAGTTTCCCGCTAGCATTGCTAGCTTGGAATTATAGCACAGTGCGGGGGAATATTCAAGAAAAATTTTTCCAAATTTCTTTGTCACCCGGTCGTAAAATTGTCCGGACATGATCTTCTGATTTCCCTTATTTATGATAGAAGGTATGGGACGCGATTGAACGCGTCCCATACCCACATAATTACTTTCCGTTCTTGTTATTCATCTTCGCGCTTGGAATGACGCCCAGCACGTTGTGCTCGCGTAGGAGCGAGTTGAACGATGCTACGTCGGTGTCCAGCACTTCCTGTAGCGTGTGCAGCTGGGCGTTGATGCGCTGGCTGAGGTCGTCGAAGACGGCGTAGGATTGTCTGGTGGGCGCGGCCTGGGCGCTTGCAACGACTCCGGACAGGCCGGCCAGCTTGCCATTGAGTTTGGCCGGATGGTTCAGGGTGTCCTGGCGCGTCTTGGCCTTCGACTGGATCAACTCGTCTTCGATGGCTTTCAACTTTTCTCTGGCGGATTTGCCTATGCGAGATAAGTTTTCGTTGACGGGCTGTTCCTGGGTGATTTTGAGCCAGCTATCGATTTGCGAGCGCACGTTGCGCAGCATGTTGATGGCATCGTGCGTCTCCGAAAGCTTGTCGCGAATCTTGAGGTTAAGGGCGAACTGGGCCTCAAGGTCCGCCTGGGTCGCGCTGACTCGCGGGTCTGCTCGCACCTCGAAGGTCTCGACGAGCGATTGATCTCCCACCGTCAGCCGCACCTGGTAGGAGCCGGGAGCCACGGTGGGGCCGGACATCGCACCTTCGGATGCTACATAGCCATCGACCTTCTTCGGGTCAGGGTAGCGCATATTCCAGACGAAGCGATTGAGGCCGATTTCTTTGGGAACGTTGGGTTCCTTTTTCTCCTGCTCTTCTTCCTCGTCGGTGGGATCAGCGGCGGGTTTGCGCTCCATCTCGCTGGTGAAGGTTTTGATCTCGTTACCCTGCATATCCAGGAAGGTCAGCTTGATCTCGCCCTCCGGTTTGCTGGTGAGCGCGTAGTAGACTATGACACCGCCGGGAGGATTCTGACCGGCGTTCTGAGGGCGCTCCACAGTTGTGTTGTCGGTGCGTAGTTCGCGCCGCGCCACAATCTGTGTATTGTCCGAGTCGCGAAAGAAGTTCCCGGCCTGCGCTGCGCGAGAGTAGCCATAATTGACCATGAATTGAACGGTTGGGCGCGGCTGGAAGATATGCATGGGCTGCTGCACGTCCTGGCTGGCCTGTCGCAAAGGCGTGATGTCGTCAAGTATCCAGAACGAGCGGCCATGCGTCGCCACCACGAGGTCGCTCTCCTTGATGACGAGGTCGTGAATTGGCACGACGGGTAGGTTCAAACGGAGCGATTGCCAGCGTGCCCCATCATCGAACGAGACATATAGGCCTGTCTCAGTACCCGCGTAGAGCAGACCACGCCGGGCCGGGTCTTCGCGAATGACGCGTGTGAAATCGTTCTCCGCGATGCCGCTGGTGATCAACGTCCAGGTCGCGCCGTAGTCGCCGGTCTTATAGAGGTAGGGCTGGAAGTCGTCCAACTTGTAGCGCGTGGCGGCGAGATAGGCGACGGCTGGATCATGGGGCGAAGGCTCGATAATGCTGATCAGCGTCCACTCAGGCAGCGCGGGAGGCGTAACGTTCTGCCAGGATGCGCCACCATCGCGGGAAATGTGAACCAGGCCATCATCGGAGCCAGCCCAGAAGAGGCCGCGCGTAATGGGGGATTCGGCAAAGGCGAAGACAGTGTCGTAATATTCCGCGCCCGTATTGTCTCTGGTGGGAGGGCCGCCGGACGCTTCCTGTTTCGCCACATCGTTGCGCGTCAGATCGGGGCTGATAGCTTCCCAACTGCTGCCCTCATCGGTCGAGCGGAACACGATATTGCCGGCGGTGTACAGCACGTTGGGATCGTGCGGCGAAAGCAGGGTGGGAGATGTCCACTGGAAGCGATAGTTGTTGTCTTTCGCACCCCAGCCAGTTGCCGCTTCGGGCCAGACGGTGATATTGCGTTCTTGACGGGTGCGATGATCGTAGCGCGTCAAGTAGCCTCCATAGTTTCCGGCAAAAACGATGTCTGGGTCATCTGGACGCACGGCGATATAGCCGCTTTCACCGCCGCCGACTTCGTAGGTTTCCGCGTTGGGGATACCGGCAATATGCGAACGGCTCGGCACGCACATGGTGGAATTATCCTGCTGCGCGCCATAGACGCGATAGGGGAAGCGGGTATCGGTGGTGACATGGTAGAACTCGGCGGTAGGCTGGTTGTAGATGCTCGACCAGCTCGCGCCACCATTAAACGAGACGCACGCTCCGCCATCGTTGCCCTCGATCATACGCTGCGGATTAAGTGGGTCGATCCACAGGTCGTGATGATCTCCATGCGGAATCTGTACCTCGAAGAAGGTGCGCCCGCCATCGATGGATTTCCAGGCCTGCACGTTCAGCGACCAGATTGTTTCGGCGTCGTATGGGTCGGCGATGATGTGCATATAGTACCAGGGGCGGGCGCGGATATTGCGATCTTCGCAGAGGCGCTCCCAGTGATCGCCGCCATCGTCCGACCGAAAAATGGCTCCGTCCTCCGCGTCGATGATAGCCCAGACACGCCCGGATTTCGCGGGCGAAACGACCACGCCGATTTTGCCGAGCATGCCTGTTGGCAGCCCTGGGTTACGCGTAATTTCTGTCCAGCTATCGCCGCCATCGGTTGATCTGAAGAGACCGCATTCATCGCCGCCGCTTACCAGCGTGTAGGGTTTGCGATGCGCTTCCCAGAAAGCGGCGTAGAGAATACGGGGATTGTTGGGGTCCATCGAAAGATCGACAGCCCCGGTTTTCTCGCTGCGAAACAGGACGCGCTGCCAGTTTTTTCCACCGTCGGTGGTGCGATAGACGCCGCGTTCAGCGTTCGGCCCGTGCGCGTGTCCCAGCGCGGCCACATACACCAGGTCGGGATTGTGTGGGTGAACGCGTACTTTGCCGATATTGCGAGTGTCGGTCAGGCCGAGATGCTGCCAGGACTTGCCGCCATCGTTTGAGCGATAGACTCCATCGCCATGCGAGACGTTGCCGCGAATGGTCGATTCGCCCATGCCCACATAGATTACGTTCGGGTCGGACTGCGAGACGGCGAGCGCGCCAACGGAGGCACGCTTGAAATAGCCATCTGAGACGTTCTCCCAGAGAACGCCGCCATCCGTCGTCTTCCAGATACCGCCACCCGTCGAGCCAAAATAGAAGACCTGTGAATGGGTCGGATCACCCGCTACGGCCACGACACGACCACCGCGAAATGGCCCGATACAGCGCCATTCTAGCGACTGTAACAGGGCGGGATCAACTGGCGATTGCTGTTGGGGCTGGCTGGTAGAGGAATGGGGTTTGACTGAACCGTTGTCATTTGTCATAACACAATGTCCGTTTCTAAACTAAATACGAATGGTGAACTCGAATGAGCCAGTAGGAACGCCCCTAAAGTTTATCACAGATTGTTGCACGGGTGAGTAGGATACTTCTTTTTCTTGCAAAGGTCACACTGTTTTCTTGCCAAAGGTCACACTGTGAAAAATGTCACATGATTTTTGTAGGCTATAGAACGGTAGAGACTCCTATGATATTATATTCTTAACGTATGAGCGGGTTTCTCTGAAGAGAGACAATCTATTCCCTTTGTTATGTCAAATTATTGAAGCTTTTTCATACTGTATTGAAGCGAGCTTCGCTGGCAAAGGATCATGAAGCTATGCAGAAATGTACCTATTGTGGAGCAGAACTCCCTGAGAGCGCCCGCTTCTGCGGGAAATGCGGTAATGTGCAAGGCACTGTCGCAACCGATGCGGCCACTACTCTAAGTAATACACCTCCGCCACCACCACCACCTATGCCACTCATGCCACCCATGCCATCCTATAACTACCCTACGCCCACTTATCCTACGCCAGCATACCCGGTACAGGGCGTTCAGCCATCCTGGTCAACAGGTGGAAGTGGGTCAGGAACGCCGCCGCCGACAGGCGAAGACGAAGATGAGCGCAAAGGTTTCGCGGCCTGGACTCCACTTTATGGGGCAGGCATGGGAGCGGATATGTTGATGGGCAGCGGACAAGCCTATGCTCCTGGCGCGCCAGTCGTACAGGGCGCGCCGCAGATCGGCGGCGTACCGCAAGTGGGGGGGTCTCCCACGCCTTTTACAAATGCGCCTGCCGGGCATCTCGCGCAAACGCCATCACAGGCACCGGGGTTTCAAAGCCCCCACGCGAGCTATCCTCAGGCTGGACAGCAGGCTCCACAGCAGGCTGGACAGCAGGCTCCACAACAGGCTCCACAACAGGTCCCACAACATTTTACACACTACCCACCTCAACAGCATGGTACGCCTGAACAGCATCAAATACCTGAGCATCACGAACACCACGAACACCATGCCCGGCACGCGCATCACCTGCACCACGCGGCGGCAGGTGCAACCAAAGTGGCAGGCGGTTCGGCCATTAAGACGATTGTCATCGTAGTGACTGCCATCGTGGTAGTAGGGGCAGGCGGAGTTGCCGCGGCAGCCTATTTCCTCTTGCGGCCACAGCCACTCATCAGCATCAGCAGTGGCTTCAGGGTAGTGGGAGGCGCGCTGGCCGGGGCCAGAGGCACAACCCTGAATATTACTGGCTCGAAGTTCTCAAATAACTCCACGATCACTTTCCTGCTGGATGGCAATCCCGCGCCAGGCAACGCGAGCGCGCATAGCGACGCGCACGGCAACTTTCACGCCGCTGTGAAGATAACAAATGCCTGGACAGTAGGCACACACACGCTGACAGCCAGGGATGCCAGCAATAATACCACGCAAAATAGCGTGCGTGTGACGATCGTCCAGCCGGGTCAGGCCAATACACCTGGACCGAACGGAGCGCCGCCTGATGATGCCACTTTCGCTTTAGGCTCCTCGCTACAAGGCCAGTTTATTGGGTTGAACCAAACTTTTTCTACGACTATAGATTTAGCCATCACCGGCCATCCCGACCCGGCGGGAGGCTCGGTCTGCACGGCATTGGATGACGGGAAGGTCCACTTTTACAACTATTCCACGGCCAATAATGCTACGCCCTACAACGAAAACGCGGCGTTCACCTGTAAAGGCACCTATAAGGGCGGCAAAGTGACGTATGACAGGACGATTCTCAGCGATGTCATCACTTTTACGAATACGCCTACGGCGGTAAGTTGCACGCTTAACGGGGCGCATCCTTACATGGAAATGACGGGTACCTACACCAGTAACGGCACATTTACGGGTAGCTTCAACAAGGATGCCATTCCGCAAAGCGATTATGCCTGTTCCGATGGAACTGCCTCGAACTTCTACTACTACAACATTCAGGGAACATGGACGGGAACAGTTTCGGGATTAAAAGATTGAGCAGGCGGGTGCGTTGCTTCCTTGCGGTCGCCCTCGCTCTACATACCTGTGTGCGAAAATCTGACGCTCACCCCTTTGCTACCGTCTCATATTAATGCAATATGCGTGTGTTATAATCTTAGCGGGTTTGTATCGTTCTAATCCGTTGTAATCGACCTCCCTCCAGTTAGACTGGTTTATATATGGCACCTGACGAACTCACGCGCGCGGGCAAAGCACTGCGCTGCTATCGCCTAACCGGCGCACCGCGCTCCGGGCGAGTGAAAACGTTTGTTTTCGCGTTATCGCTGTGCCTGCTCGTGCTGGTTGGCACGAGTTGCGCCCAGGTTTCAGCTACACAGGCGGGGTCAGGCAGCACGACGACAACGCAGCAGAGCAAAAAGCAAATCACCTACGTGGCAATTGGTGCCTCGGATACCTTTGGCATCGGTACCGACGACCCCTACACCGAGAACTGGCCAACCGACCTGGCCGGCATGCTCGGCGCTTCACATATTCACCTGATAAACCTGGGCATTCCAGCCATCACTATTCATGATGTACTTAGCCAGGAATTACCTATCGCGCTCGACTCGCATCCTGATCTCGTGACCATCTGGCTGGGGGTGAATGATATCGCTGATAGCGTGCCGGCCAGCAGCTTCGCGCGGGACCTCAACACGTTGTTGGCGCGCCTGCGGGCAAACTCGCCCCACGCGCGTATAGCCATCGCCAACATCCCTGATCTGACGCTCCTGCCCTATTTCAACAGGTCAAAAGCGTTCGATGCACAGGCGCTGAGCCAGCAGATACAGACCTATAACGCGGCTATAGACAGTTATACGCGCCGCTATCAGGCCATCCTGGTTGATCTTACGCAGCAGAATTACAATCTGCAACAGCATCCCGAATATATCAGTCATGACGGGTTGCACCCGAACGATCTCGGCTATAGACAACTGGCAAAGTTATTCTACAAGGCGTTGGGATCATGACACAACTTTTCGGTATTCCGATTGACACAATGACAACTATCCTGGTGATAACTACAGCCGTTATCATCGGTGGGACATTGTTGCTAGCCATCACTAACGCTATTTTCTTCAAGATTGGCGTGCGCAACATCGGACGGCGGCGCGCTCAAATGCTGTTGATTGTCTTCGCGCTCATGCTTTCTACCACGTTGCTCACCGGCGTACTGACGACAGGAGACGTGATCGCAGCGGCAGCGCAGAGTGTAGCAATCTACAACCTGGGCAGCGTGGATATAACTATTACCGGCGGGGGCGGTCCGCTGAAGACGTTTGACGATTACGTGTACAAACGAACGCTCGACGTGAAGAAGTCTGATCCTAATATCGCCGCCGTGGGAGCCGCGCTTGTCGAAAATAGCCTGCTGCTGGCTGATGAGACCTCGCGCCAGGTGAGATCGAATGTTACGGCGCTGGCTATCATTCCGGGCAGCGAACAGGGCTTCGGGGGCATGCAGGATGATAGCACCAAAAAGCCCCATACGATTGCTCAGCTTACGTCGAATCAGGTGTATCTCAATCACACTGCAGCCCAACTGCTCAACGCCCACGCGGGTGACTTGCTGTATGTCTATTCTTCGCGCTGGCCGGGGAAGCGTTACGCGCTGTCTGTACGCGCTATTGTCACTGATAGCGGGCTGGTCGGGTCGACGCCCTACATCCTGAGCCAGTATAAGACGTTTCTCAACATCGAGGGATATCACGACGCTATTTCAGAAGTATTTATCTCCTTGCACAACAACAACGACGTGAACGACACCGATGTTTCTGAGAAGGTCAAAAACGAACTGAGCCGGGCGTTGCGAGGGGGACCGTTTCATTTCACGTCCAACTTACAAATCAACGAGGTCAAAGAGCAGGGTGTGCAATTATCGCAGTACGAGAATGATATCTTCACGCGCATCTTCGACCTGTTCGCGCTCTTCGCGCTGGCCATCGGGCTGCTGCTGATCTTCCTGATTTTCGTCCTGCTGGCGGCTGAGCGCCGCGCTGAAATGGGCATGGCGCGGGCTATTGGCGTGCAAAGACGCCACCTGGTGCTCATGTACCTCTTCGAGGGGACAGTGTACGACCTGATCTCATCGTTCATCGGGCTGCTGGTTGGCGCGGGCGCGGGCATTTTGCTGTCGGTGTTTCTGGGACCTATCCTGGCGCGTTTCAACTTCCCGCTCAAGATCGTTTTGCAGTCGCGCAGCCTGCTGATCGCCTATTGCCTGGGCGTCATCTTCACCTTCTTTTCGGTCGGGATATCGGCCTGGCTGGTCAGTCGCATGACGGTGGTGGATGCCCTGCGCAATTTGCCTGAGACTGAACGACCCACCCTGTCCTTAATGGAGTTATGCGCGCAGGCGTTTGCTATTCTGCGCCAGGTTTTCTGGGCGCGCAGGCTGCGGCGTATCCTCTTTGAGCAGTTGCCTGAAACCATGATAGGATTCATCACAACTCTCTCGCGGCTCGGCATCCTACCCCTGATTGCCGGGTTTATGCTTCTACGCACCGGTCTGGCGAATACGCAGATTGTGCCTTTCTCGGTGGGCCTCTCATCGATTGCCATCGGGGTGGGTTTGCTCTTAAAAGCGGCTGTGGATTGGCTGCTGCTCAAAGCGGGAAAACGACGCTGGAAACGAGCCACACAGCGCATTTTCGCGGCGGTAGTTGGATTGAGCATTATGGCCTACTGGGCACTGCCTTTCGACGCGCTGGCGAGACTGGGTCTGCCGCGCTTCCAGGGCGGAGTCGAGGTCTTCTTCGTGGCAGGTTCGATGATGGTACTGGGGGCAGTATGGGCGCTGGTGGCTAACGCGGATTTGCTGCTCAAGCCGCTCATCGCGCTATTCACGCGGCTGCCGGGTTTGCAATTCATGACGCGGCTGGCGTCGGCTTATCCCCTGCATCACCGCTTCCGCACCGGCCTGAGCATCGTGATGTTCAGCCTGGTCATATTCGCGATGACGGTGATGGCGGTGATTACCAACGCTATGCTGAATAACTATAGCAACATCAACTACCAGACGGGCGGCTACGATATTCAGGCGGTGGCCTACTTCAAAGGCATTCCTGATATACGCGCGGCGCTGATAAGTCACGGCATCAACCCCAACGACTTTTCGGAGATTGGCACGCAGGTCACAACAGCGGTTGGTGTAATCCAGCCCAGCGCGCAATCTCCGGCATGGCGTCTCTATCCGGCAAAGGTGGTAAGCGGCGGCTTTTTGCAGGGATATGGGCTGCACCTGACGGCGCGCGCGCAGGGCTTCAATAGCGACAACGCGATATGGCAGGCGTTGCAGACACACTCTAACTACGCGCTGATCGACCAGACCGCGCTCCCTTACGCGCCCAACAGCTTACCACCCGTGTATGACCCGAATTCTCCGTCCGCTAACAACGCGGGCGTACCAAATACTCCGCCCGGCTTCCCTCCGTACTTCACCTATACGACGAGCGGCATCTACCAGGGTGAGACGACTTTCTCACCCACACCGGTCTGGGTGGTGGCAGGACCGTCATTCATCACTGGCGTCACGGATCAAACACCAAACGCTACAAAGCTGACCATTATCGGTGTCGTGGATAACAGCGACAGCGCGCATTTCGGCCTGTACATCTCGCAGGCAGCCTATCAGTACACCATCGATCCCACCCAACCAGAAGTGGAGACCTATTATTTCAAGGTTGCGCCCGGCCAGGATAAGCGCGCGCTGTCCCTGGCAATCGGCTCGGCATTCCTGGATAACGGGGTGGAAACAACCGTGCTGGAAGATGCGATCTGGTCGGTACGCGGGCCGCGTATCCTGCTCAGCAATGTACTGCTGGGCGTGGTAGGACTGACGCTGTTGCTGGGCATCGCGGCGCTGGCGATAACGGGTACGCGCGCGGTTATCGAACGCCGCCAGCAAATTGGCATGCTGCGCGCGCTTGGCTGCCGCCGCCGCCTGATTCAAGGAGCTTTCCTCAGCGAATCCTTCTTCGTAGGCTGCGCTGGCAGCTTATTGGGGGTGATACTGGGCCTGATTCTGTCCAAAAACATCTTTGCCGTGAACTTCTTCGAGCAGTTTCATACTGGCCTGGTCTTCACCATCCCCTGGAGCGAACTAGGCTTGATCGTGGTAATCGCGCTAGTGGCTTCGCTGCTGGCCGCCCTGTTGCCCGCGTGGCAGGCCGGGCGCGTGACACCCAGCGAGGCGCTGCGCATGTGAGCGCGATCGCAAGAGTCGCCCCTATCATCGTGTGTAAAAGCGGCGGAACCACGAGCGCAGTGCTGTGGTTGAGTACACTGAACTCCTGGAAAGCATGTAATGCCGCGTGGCGGCACGCTGCCTTTTCCCCCCTCCCCGCTCGCCCCGGGTGTCGTATTCCCACATAGTACCAGAATGGATGGAATGGAGGAGCATGTGAAGATTTTTGCCTGCCCATCGATATACAGAGTGAGGCCTCAAAACCCGGCATATATTTCTAACGTAGGGACGCAACATGCAACACAGAACAGGGCTGCCAATTTCAGATGAGCGCGCGTTCGCTGAATTCTATCAACGTCACGTGATTGCTCTGCTGAACTTTATATGTCGTCTTTGACTCGCAGGTGCTTATCCTCCAGGCTTCTTCGGGAACGCTGCTCTGGCAAAAACAGTTCCCGAATGGTCTTGTTTTCTCGTCACCGGTCGTGAGCGGAAATATGCTTTACTTCGTTGGTGGCCGCAGCAATTACACGTATAGCTTGCTTTTCGGCATCAATGCCGTTAGCGGAGAGGAATTTCAGAGCCAGGTTCCTGCCTCCGTGCAACAAGATGTTAGAGCTATGATCTACAGCCTGACGGTGGTTGCTGGCGTCGTATATGTGGACGTATCGGTCCCTCCACCAGCAGATACAACACCGGCTGTTGCGCGTAAAGGGACTGCCTATCTCGACACGTATAATGGCAGCAACGGCGCGTTCCTCGCTCGTTACGAGCAAACCCCGGGCACTTCTTTTATCTACTCCCGCTATCCCCTGCATCTTATACAGAACCTGATAGTCTTTGGCATGATGAACGCCGGGAGTAGTGTTGATTATAACCTGGTCGCTTTCAATACAACAACAAAGACCCGCGCCTGGTTTGTGCATATAAGGTATCCAGACTATGCCGCCGATTTTTTGCAAGTTGCCAACGATGTCATTTATCTTAATGTTGGTACACACCTGTATGCCTATTCACTCGCCGGCAAACTCCTACATGATTACACCATACCGGTTTCCAACATTGATCAAGGCCCGGCATACGGCCCGTTCATTTCCATCGTGGCCTGACGCTATGGAAGCCCCGGCGCGCTGTTAATGATGGCCGTGGCCACCCTGTGGATCGTTTGCAAGAGAAAAAACCTACCGGTGAAAACCCTGTACGTACCCGGCGGCCCCGACAATTTGCTACTCCCCAAATTGTTGAAAATAAGGTATACTCATTAGCGGGTCGGTTAAAGATGTGCGGCGTAGTGGGGCGGAGGCGGGATGTAGATGCAGCGAAAAACGCGCTATCACAGGATACAATTGCTGGCCTACGCCCTCTTCGA
Organism: Ktedonobacteraceae bacterium; assembly: GCA_035534255.1. Taxonomy (GTDB): domain Bacteria; phylum Chloroflexota; class Ktedonobacteria; order Ktedonobacterales; family Ktedonobacteraceae; genus CF-113. Next base: position 57,858 of record DATLSI010000019.1, read on the forward strand.
CGCGCCGCGCTGGAGCCTGCCGCCTGTCAGCCCCGGCCCAACACCCCTGCCCCCGGCGGTGAAACCGCGCGTGCGAAAATATATGCCGAGGAAAATTCACCTGCTGCCTTTGAACAATGCAGCCAGGCGACAATAGCCGCTCAGGGCCTTGCACAATATTAACCTTGCGGCAAAGGTACAGCAGAATCCGCGTTGTCCGCCGGACAGATTGTGCTACAACATTGCTTTCAAATTTTCCCAGGCGCTGCTGTAGGTTTGAAAGGTGAGCGTTTCCCCATCCTGGCTCAATTGCGCGTTGGAAAATTGCCTTGCTTGCAGCGTCCAACGAACGGAACCTGTGTTCCCATCAAGAGCGTACAGGTTCTGGTGAGTGCAGCCGCCTGAACTGCCCGGCTGGCAGGTGGTCACGATAAGCATGCCGTGCATGCCCTGCGCGCCATATATCGCGTTCGATCCTGTGTAGATAAGCTGGGCCGTTGTGTAGGGCTGGAAGGTCCAATGGATCAGGTTTATTTTCACGTCGAAGGCGACCAGGGATTGTTCGCCGGGCGCGCCGTTGAGCGTATTGAAGATGACGGCATAGACCAGGGAGCCATCCTGCGAGATAGTCACATTGGCGATTCCCCCCAGGTTATCATGTCGCCAGAGCATGCTCTGCGTAGCGCTGTTAAAGGCCTCTATAACGCCTCCACCATACAGGACGAACTCACTGCCTGTGGCAACGATGCCTCCAGGTGCGCCGGCATTGTCCGTGCCGAGACCCGACAGCGTCCAACGTTCCGCGCCGTTGAGCAGATCGAGCGCGTGATACCTGTCACTGCGTCGTAGGAGCAGCACCCCGTTCCCAATCGCCATCTGTGCCTCTTCCGGCGCGACAATAGCTGCTATCCCCTCCGCGACGGGGGTGCGCCATTGAATTTGGCCAGACTGCGTATCGAGCGCGTACACTACGTCGTTTACCTGCCAGTAGACAAAACGTCCATGCGTGAGTAGCGCCCCATAATCAGGCACGCCCTGCTCGCGCGGCCCAAATACGCGCCAGGCGATTGAGCCACTTGCCTTA
>DATLSI010000020.1:0-9133 GCA_035534255.1 Ktedonobacteraceae bacterium
CAGCTTCCTTCGTATATCTCGGCCTGGAGAATTGGCAAGCTCCACTGCGAGAAGAGAAAGTTGTAGAAGATTCCTTTCCCTGCCACTTTATCTGCTCCTGAAGGGCAGTCTTGCGGCGGTTGCGTTGGTTGCAGCGCGTTGAACTTCGCATAGAATTGCTCTATGAAGGTCATGTTCTTTATGATCTGCTCGCTGGAAAGATCCTTCTTCTGTATGCTAAGCATGGCGGCATCAGGATGCGCCGGTGCGAAGGTGGTTCCGGCCAGGGTCTCATCAAGCAAGCGCTTAAACTGGTCATTCATGCTATACAGACCGGTGCGTGATTGCAGGTTGCCATTCAGCGAGATGAGGTTGCGCTGTGTGTCGATGGCGGAATAAATCTCCTGGTTAGCTGCGTGGAAAACGAACTGATACGCGGGGGAACCTTGCAGATACCCCGTGTTCGGCGAGGTGAGCGGCAACGCCAGGATCGCGTTATAAAGGCTCTGGGCAGTCTCGACAGAGGTAATGCGCGTGGTGAGAGGCAATTGGCCCGTTTGAGGTACACGCATGATGGCCAGCCACCGCACACTGGCAACGGGCGATGCGTGATAAATAGCCTGGTCGAGTTGCGCCCAGAAGATCGAGTTTGTCTGCCGGTCCCGTGACTCTCCCTTGATTGAGACCGGTTCGCACCCGTCTCGCATAGCAATGACCGTCACCAGCGCCTTGCCGCCCTGATTAAATGTCAGCGTATAATGTGGCCCAAGGTTAGCGGGACAGGGCTGGTTATCAGGCATCTGTGGCAGCGCGTAAATCGTCGCGTAAAGCTGCTGCGCCATACTCGCAACGGACAGGGTCAGGACCTTCTTTGTGCCAATTACTTCATCGATCTGGATGCTCACGCTATCAGGTTTGCCCGTTGGCGTGTTTCCTGTGCCAGAATTGGCGCCGCACCCACTGAAGCAGGATAGCATTCCTACTAGCAGGAATCCGGGTAAGAGCGTCAAACTTTTTTTCATTAACATGGCTGCTTTCTCATAGATATCAAAAATAGAAAGCGATATACTTCTACAAGAGAGACGTGCCGGGAACAATGTTTGTTCCACCTGCTCCACATTTGTGAATGATAGCTAGAAAGGCCAGCCGGGGAGAACGGGAGTAATGCTACAATTAACCGTACAAGTATGCATTCTTCCAGGTGAAAGGAAATCCCTCAATGGAGAGCCTTATTTTTGACCGTATGGCATCGTATGACTACGAAAATCTCTTCTTCTGCCAGGAAAAAACCCTCGGACTGCGAGCCATCATCGCCATCCACAATACCACACTCGGCCCCGCGGCGGGTGGTATACGCGTATGGCCCTACACAAGTGAGGCAGAGGCTATCGAAGATGCCTTGCGACTGGCGCGCAGTATGACGTATAAATGTGCTGCCTGTGGAGCATCGTATGGCGGTGGCAAATGCGTCGTCATTGGCGATCCCAGGCGCGACAAAACAGAAGGCAGATTACGCGCGCTGGCAAGGTTCATTCACCGCCTCAACGGGCTGTTCATTACCGGCGTCGATGTCGGCACCAACCTGGACGACATGGTAATCATGCGCCAGGAAACGCCCTACGTGGTCACACTGCCGCGCTCATGGGGCGGACCCGGCGATAGCTCGCTCGAAACAGGCTACGGCGTCGTGCAAGGCATGCGCGCCTGCCTCAAAGAGGTCTACGGCAGTCCCGATTTACAAGGTCGCACAGTCGCGGTGCAGGGTGCGGGCGCAGTCGGCAGAAATACAGTGAGCTACCTTATTGAAGAGGGCGCGCAAGTCACCATCGCCGACATTGACGCGGAGCGCGCGGCTCTGGTCGCCGCTGAATTTCACGTCCAGGTAGTTGCACCCGCAGAGATACATCGCCTGCCGGTTGATATTTACGCCCCGTGCGCCCTGGGAGCAGTCATCAATGATCGCAGCATTCCTGAGTTGCGCTGCAAAATCGTATGCGGCTCAGCCAACAACCAGCTTGCCGAGGCGCGCCACGGCGAGATGTTGCAACAGCGCGGCATCCTCTACGCGCCGGACTACATCGTCAGCGCGGGCGGGCTGCTTTCTGGCCTGGATAGCCTCAACCCTGGAGGCTTCAACCTCGAACGCGCCAGGGAGAAAGTGGCGCGCCTCTACGAGGCCATGCAGCAGGTCATCGCCATCTCGAAAGAGCAGGGTATCCCAACCAATCGCGCCGCCGACGTACTGGCCGAACAACGCATCGCCTCCGTTGGACAGGCCAAACGCCTGGCCATCTCAGGTCAGATGCGTATCGCGTGAACCACAAGAAAGGATTGCCAGCATGTCCCGGAGCGTCCCACTAACCGGCGTTGCACAGGAACAACCGCGCGTATGGGCGCTCGTTTCACTCTTTCTGGCCCCGGCCTTCGTATTTGCCAACATGTATAGCACGCAGGCCATCTTGCCCGTCCTGAGCAATGCTTTTCATGTCAGCGCGCCCACTGCGGGCCTGTCAATATCCGTGTTGGTTTTGGCAGTGGCAATTGGCTCGCTTATCTACGGCCCCATCTCTGACCGCATCGGGCGCAAGCCAGTGATGGTCAGCGCAAGCCTGCTGGTGGTGATCCCCACGCTGCTGCTGGGCTTTTCACCGAACTTTGCTACGCTGATCATATTACGCGCCGCGCAGGGATTGCTGATGCCCGGCCTGACCAGTGTGGCGATTTCATACGTCAACGAGGAATTTTCAGGCAAGGGACGCGGCCTGGCGATGGGCGTCTACGTCAGTGGCCTGACGTTGGGCGGTTTATTCGCGCGTTCGGGCAGCGCCGCGTTAGCAGGTATCTTCACCTATCTCCCCTACTATCTCACCGGGCCGCATTTTCGCCTGCCCACTATCTCTCTCGGCCTTGTTTATTTGCTCTGGTTAACAGGTGTGTGCTCGCCCTTCGCCGGAACTATTGCCGCGCGCATTGGTTCGCGCCGTGCCCTCGCCTTCAGCCTGGGGAGCGCTATCGTCGGTCTGCTGATTACTCTCATACCCATCCTGCCCTTTACACTGTTCGGCCTCGGTTTATTAACGGTGGGCATGTTTTCCACCGTGCCAGCCGCTAACCTCTACCTGGGCGAAAAGGCCACCACTGCCAGAGGCACCGCCGCCTCGCTCTATCTCTCACTCTATTACTTCGGTGGCAGCCTGGGAGCCGTGTTGCCCGGCTTCGCGCTGCTGTTGGCTGGCTGGCCCGGCGTAGTCTTGCTCTGCCTGAGTACGACCTTGATCGCGCTGGCTTCGGACGCAGTATTGTGCCGTTAGTGACGAGACCAGGGCGGGGGCAAGCCCTCACCTGTTTGACAGATATCTCTTACTCAGGTACAATTATCTCAAAATTGAGATAATTGTACGGGATTGGAGAACTGAAAACATTATGTCAGACACTCAAACAGATGCTGCTCTGGAACTGTTCGTTGTGCTTTCGCGAGCGCATAACTGGGTTCATGCCCATGCAGAGCGCGATATCCGCTGTCATGGCTTGAACATGACGGAATTTGCCATCCTCGAAGTGCTCTACCATAAAGGGCCTTTGCCGCTCCAGCAAATTGGAGAAAAAGTCTTAATTTCCAGCGGCAATATTACATATGCCGTTGACAAGCTGGAGAAAAAGCAGGTGCTTGTACGCAAGCCCTCTCCCCATGACCGGCGCATCATTTTCGCGGAACTGACCACGCAGGGTCGCGAACTGATGTCGACTATCTTTCCCCAACACCAGGAGGCTCTCCACCTGGCAGTGAGTGGTCTCTCTCCCGAAGAGCAGCTTCAGGCTACCCAATTACTTAAAAAGCTGGGGTTAGCAGCCCGGCAAGAGTTTTTGCGCAAGCCTTGATATTATCTTTATATTAAGATATACTGATTTGAGATATTGATTTCTGTCACGTGGACAGGAATCTTCAATGAACCGAGGAGAATAGATCATGCAATTAGAGGGTATCCATCATATAACCGCCGTGACCGGCAATGCTTCCCGCAACGTGGCGTTCTATACACAGGTACTTGGTATGCGTTTAACGAAAAAGACGGTGAACCAGGATGACGTTTCGGCTTATCACCTGTTCTATGGGGATGAGCTTGGTCGTCCAGGAACGGACCTGACCTTCTTTGAATGGCCGGATAGTGGCACTAACCGCCCGGGTGTTGGCAGCATCTCAACCATCGCGCTGGGTGTGAACGGGCGGGACGCTCTTTCCTGGTGGGTGCAGCGTTTCAATGATTTCAAGATTTCCCATGACGGCATCCAGACCCGCGGCACAGAAGCTCGCCTCGTGCTTCCTTTCCGCGATCCCGAGGGACAGCGTCTCGAACTGGTAGACGATAGCGGAAAGTTGGAGAGTACTCCCTGGCACAAGAGCCAGGTGCCCGCTGAGATGGCGATTCGCGGCTTCTATGCAGTTCGGCTCACGCTGCGCGATCTCGAACCGTCGGCTCGCTTTCTGACTGAGGTGCTTGGCTTCCGACCAAGTGGCAGCTATCAGATGCCGCATCAGACCTCTGTCAGCGTCTTTGAAGTCGGCTCCGGTGGGCCGGGTACAGAAGTGCATCTGGAGATCAATCCTGCACTACCTTTCCATCGCTTCGTTGGGATAGGCGGCGTTCACCACGTGGCATTTCGTACTCCAAACGATGAGCAGCACCGGCAATGGAGGGATCGCATCGCCAGGGTCAATCCGACAGTGACTCCGGTGATCGACCGTTTCTACTTCCGCTCGATCTACTTCCGTGAGCCAGGCGGTGTGCTATACGAACTGGCTACCGATGGGCCAGGCTTCGCCGTCGATGAAGATGCCGCAACGCTTGGAGAGCGACTCGCCCTCCCTCCTTTCCTGGAATCACATCGCGTGGCTATTGAAGCACAACTGCGACCAATCACTCCAGTTGACCTAAGCGTTCAGGCCAGGTAGCCCGCTCAGCGAATTGAACGTAATCAAACTACTCCTCACTGCGCGGCATCTTCACTCCTTCGATGTAGATGCGGCGCAGCCCTTGCAAGATGCGCTCCGAGGAAAATCCGCGCTCCTGCCGTTGGAAGCGGTAGAACATGGGATGAAATGTGGCGAGAATGGCATCTGCCGTGTAGGGGATATCAAGTGAGACGAGTTCTCCAACTTCATGGAGAAACGAAACGTACATTAATACGGGCGCGATAAATCGCATCCACATTCTCTTGCCTGTCCTTTTGCCTCTGGCAGCCGGTCGCATCCGGTAATTGGCGGCATCAACATCAACAGAGGAAGAAATATTATGTCGAATAAACCGGCCATTTGGGCCGAAGGACTCCAGAAATCCTACGGAAAGACGCACGCCCTGGCTGGCATTGATCTGGCTGCCGAGGAGGGGACGGTGCTCGCGCTACTCGGTCCCAACGGCGCTGGCAAAACTACAGCCGTGCGCATCCTGACCACGCTTTTAAAACCCGACGCCGGGCGAGCGGAAGTTGCCGGGCTAGATATCATCAAACACGCCAACGAACTGCGCGCCCGCATCGGGTTGGCCGGCCAATATGCCGCCGTCGATGAAAACCTCACCGGCTATGAAAACCTGGTAATGTTCGGGCAACTCTATCACCTATCGGGCACGGTAGCGCGGCAGCGCGCGAAAGAGCTTCTTGAACGCTTTGACCTTGTCGATGCTGCCAGGCGCACGGTGAAGACCTACTCAGGGGGTATGCGTCGCCGCCTCGACCTGGCGGGAAGCTTAATCATGACACCTCCGGTGCTCTTCCTGGACGAGCCGACGACCGGCCTTGATCCACGCGGTCGCCTCGCCATGTGGGAGGTCATCAGCACCCTCGTCGCCGATGGCACCACCGTACTACTCACTACTCAGTACCTGGAGGAAGCCGATCAACTCGCCAATCAGATCGTTGTCGTTGACCTGGGACATGTGATTGCCAGGGGCACATCCGACGAACTGAAAAATCAGGTCGGTGGCGAACGACTTGAAATTACCATCGCGCGCGGCGGAAACCTGGATGCTGCGGCTCAAGCCTTGCGCCCCTACAGTCTGGGTGAAATTCAGATCGATACAGTTGAACGCCAGCTCGTTGTGCCTGTGACCAATGGCGCGCAGTTGCTCACCACAGTCGTGCGTGACCTCGACGCCGCGCACATTCCCCTGGACAACCTGGCGCTGCGCCGCCCAACCCTGGATGATGTTTTCCTCACCCTGACCGGGCGCGCCGCTACCACTGGAGAGCTACCCGCCGTTACTGATGCACCGGACAACCGACCCATGGCAAGGAGTGTACGATGAGTACTATCGATATCCACACAGCTAAATCATTAAAGCCAAAGGCGCGTCCCCGGCTCTACTGGACCATCGCTGACGCGCTCGTGCTGGCAAAACGCCACCTGATACAGATTCCACGCATCCCTGAAGAGCTGGTCTTCGCGACGATCCAGCCCATCATGTTCGTGCTGCTTTTCCGCTACGTTTTCGGCGGAGCCATCGTGGTCAAAGGCACCAGCTATGTCAATTACCTGATGGCCGGCATCTTCGCACAGACCGTCATTTTCGGTGCGACAACCACCGGCATCGGCCTCGCAACAGACCTGCAAAAGGGCCTCGTCGATCGCTTTCGCTCGCTGCCGATGGCAAAATCTGCCGTCCTCACTGGCCGCACCCTTTCAGACCTTGTACGCAATACGTTCGTCGTCATCATCATGTGGTCGGTCGGCCTGCTGGTCGGCTTCCGACCGCAAGGCCCATTCCTTTCATGGCTGGCGGCAGCCGGGATACTCCTGCTGACCAGCTTTGCCTTCTCGTGGATATCCGCAACCATCGGGTTATTAGTAAGTTCCGTTGAGGCGGCGCAATCCGCCGGCTTCATCTGGCTCTTTCCCTTGACCTTCGCCAGCAGCGCCTTCGTGCCGACCAGCAGCATGCCGGGCTGGCTGCGCGCCTTCGCGGAGCACCAGCCAGTCTCGCTGATCGTCAACGCCGTGCGCGGACTGCTACTCAACACCCCCGATGCCTCGACCATCTTGCAGGCGCTCGCCTGGTGCGTAGGCATCCTCGTCGTCTTTATACCAGTCGCGGTCTGGGCCTACGGACGCAGGACATCGCGATAAACCAGTAGGGACGCCCACCAGGGGCATCTCTACTGAATTTTGACAAACGAACGGGGGAGTGGCATGGTCTCATCCTGTAGGGACAGTGGGCGGTGCAGGGTGGATGCGGGGGCCTGGTGCCTGTCCGGGGTGGGGTGGCGCTTCCGGCGGGATTGCTGATGCGCCGTTGGATCATCGCACCCCAACGAGGACAAGCACAAGGCCCCCACATCCACTCCACATCCGCCCACTGTCCCTACAAAACGCCGGGGACGTTTATGTGACATGTATTGGGGCTTGCCACCGCCCTGGGAGGGGCGCGGGGCTACACGGACACTCTACTGACCGGCGCTTATAAAGCGTAGCGGGTAACGATGCAGCGATTCGACGCCGTTACCCGTCACGCGCACCAACTCGCCAACTTGCACACCCATACGTCCATCTTCGCTAATCACGTTGGGTTGGATCACCACGGTCATGTTTTCTCGAAAGGTGAATGGCTGTTGAGGCCGGGCGCTCGTTTTGCGCGTGCGCAGGATAGGGGCCAGGTAGCCTCCGCCGAAACCATGCAGCAGATCATCACAAATAGTAAACCCCGCTTCGTGAATAGACTCGGCAGCGTCCAACACCTCATCGGTGGTTGCCCCGTCTTTCAGCACGCCCATGATGCGAGAGAACGCCTCCACAGCCACGTCGTACAACCGCTGGTACTCCGCCGTTGGAGATGTTCCAATCGCGAAAGGTCGCAAAATCTGCCCGGCATACCCTTGATAGTGCGCACTGATCTCGGTAATCAGCACATCGCCATTCTCGATCACACGATTCGACTGCTGCTGCGCGGGAACGCATACCGAGGGCCGCGACATCGGCGTTGTAGCCATGTAGTGAATGTGGGTCTTGCCACCCAGTCCCAGGTACGCGCCCTCCACAATACCAGTCAGTTCATATTCGCGCATGCCGGGTCGCACTTCGCGTTCGAGCGCCTCAATCGCTAGGTCGCTGAACTCGGCTCCCCGCCGCAGAAACTCGATCTCTTCCTCGCTTTTCACCAGCCTGAGATGCATCATTTGAGGTATGAAGTCCACGAAGATAGCCTGTGGCAGCATTTTGCGCATCATCTCGTACTGCTTCCAGGTCATCGGACCCACAACTCCTATTCTATGCGCGCCCAGCCCTCTTGCCTGCAAATTTTCGACAGTAGCAACCGTGATATCAGGCCCACCCCAGCGCACATCCTCAATAGTAGCTACCTGCCGGGCGTTTGGAACGTGGTTGTAATATTGCACGAACAGCGTAGGCTCTCCCTCAACCGGAAAAACAAACAGCGCCTCACGCGATGTTATGAAATTCGAGAGAAACAGCACCTCCTGATAGGCGCTGGTCGTTCCATACAAGACCAGCGCCGACAGGTCGGCCTCTCGCATCGCGCGGCGCATGTCAGCATAACGGCGGGAGTATTCGGCATCTGAAAAACGTGGATACAAACTGTCAGTGTCCATAGTAGTCCTCTAGGCCCGCAGTTTTTCGCGCATCCAATCGGCCTGCTGTGGCCGGTGCTTGTACGGGATATTGTTGCAGACGTGATTGCCATCCTCGAACATCCACAACTCAGATACCGCGCTGGCTTCGGCTGCCATTCTTTCGGCATCGGCCCAGGGTACAAGCCTATCGCGTCGTCCCATAATGATCAACAGTGGGCTGTGTACCTTCTCCATCACACCCTCAAGATTAAAGGCCGCCAGCTTTTCGCGAGCTTCTGTCTCGTCCTTTGCTTTGAGGCGATGGATAAAGGCAGCGCGTGTATGGCCGGGCAAACGATCAAAGTGGCTGACAAAATTATATCCGCCGCAGTTGGCAATAGTGGCCTTCAAGCGTGGCTCAAACGCAGCCGCGCGTGGAGCGTAGTACCCTCCCAGGCTGACTCCCATCAATCCCACGCGACGACCATCTACATCTGCTCGACTCTCAAGATAGTCTATGGCATAGCGCACAGGTACCTCAAAATCATGGCGCATAGCATGCTCGAACTCCATCTCGCCCTGACCCGGACCATCG
>DATLSI010000021.1:0-2786 GCA_035534255.1 Ktedonobacteraceae bacterium
GGCATCGCCTGTGAAGAGCGGCGAGCCGTTCATGACGATGGCTACGCGGCTACCGCCCTTGTCGGGGTCCTGCATGCGCGCGAGCAGGTGTTGCAGGAAAAGCAACTGCCCATCGCTGATGCGCGGCGTGCCTGCTCCGAAGCGACCGGCATAGCCGCGCGCAGCTTCGGCCTCGACAGCCGCCTGGTCCATCTTCCATTCTTTGCCATAGGGAGGATTGGTGAGCAGGTAATCAAAGTGCTTACCGGCGTGCTGATCTTTTGAAAGCGTGCTGCCAAACTTGATATTGTCGGCGTCGCTGGTATCGATACTTTTCATGTACAGATCGGATTTACAGATGGCGAAGGTTTCCCCGTTCAACTCCTGACCAAAGAGATGCACTTCGACGTTGCCATTGATTTCAAGTATGCGCTCTTTGGCTATGGTGAGCATGCCGCCAGAGCCGCAACATGGATCGTAGACGGTGCGCACGATATGACTGCGGTGCAGCGCGGCTTCATCCTGCGCCAGCAGCAGATTGACCATCAGGCGAATCACTTCACGCGGCGTAAAGTGCTCGCCAGGATTTTCGTTCAAGGCTTCGTTGAATTTGCGAATAAGCTCTTCAAAGATATAGCCCATATCGTGGTTGGATGCTTTGTCGGGATGCAGATCGATGTTTTTGAACTTCTCCATGACCAGGAAGAGCAGCCCGGCCTCGTCCAGCTTACTGATGGTGTTGTTGAAGTCGAATTTTTCCAGCACCTCGCGCATGTTATCGCTGAAGCCGTTGATGTAGGCGCGCAGGTTGGCGGCCAGATTGGGCGCGTCGTTCAGCAAACGCTCGAAGTCATAGAGTGAAGTGTTATAGAAGGAGTAGCCGGAAGCCTTACGCAGTTGCGGCGCGAGATTTTCAAGCTTTGCTTTGAGGCTGGCGCTGACTTCGAGCACTCTTGCTTTGGTGGGTTGCAAGACACAATCGATGCGACGCAGCACGGTGAGCGGTAGGATGACATCCTGGTACTTGCTGCGTTTGAATGTATCGCGGATCAGGTCGGCGACACTCCAGATGAAGTTGACCTTGTCGCTATGATTATTCATATACCTGTTACATCTAGCCCTTCCAGCACGCTGGCAATTTTGCGGTGACTGCGCAAAGGTAACAAATAGCAGGACAATTGTCAAGCAAGCATACGAGCGGCGCGGGTGCTTTTCGCCTTGCTGCTGACATTACTCTTTTGCAGGCAATATAAACCGGAAATCGATCTTGCTGGTAAAATAAACAATTGCGTCAAATCCTGAGCGGGAACATTAGGAATGTCCAGAACTACCATAGCCCTCATTTGTTTGTTCCACGTCATCCTTCACCCATCAATTGGTTCCTGGCCGGGGTACAATTTCTTTGCCTCTGGTGGGGTTATCACTCAGCAATGGTCGCTGCCATCACCCCTGGCTGCCTGGCCAACGATGCCCACTGATTGCTTCTGACAAAATATGCTTTCCAGGGCGACCGCGAGGGTCGCCCCTACCCTGTACGGTCGAGCGTTGTTTTCGGATAGGGTTGCAACCGCTCTTTCCAGGGCGACCGCGAGGGTCGCCTCTACAATACTACGCAACCCGAATATTGTACGGGCGACCCTCGCGGTCGCCCTGGTCCCTATCTACAACCGATTGATGCGCTTGAAAAGACTGGACACGCGCAACTCGCCTGCCACCATGCCCAGCAGGATTAAGCCGCAGCCAATCCAGCCAAAAAGGCTGAGTTGATCGCCTGCCAGGTAGCCGAGCATGCCCACCCATACCAGTTCAAGGGCGTAGATCAGGGTGGCCTGGGTGCTGCTGACGAACTGCTGCACGCGATTCATGACGGCCAGGGCGAAGGCGGTAGCGGCCACGCCCATGAAAAGAGCCGATCCCCACACGAACATGGGAGGCATCGCGAGTGGCTCCCTGGCTAGAGGTATGGCGATAAAGCTAAGCACGGCGGTAAAAACGATCTGCACCAGGGCGAGGTTGATGGCATCCACTCTGGGCGTAAATTTGCTGATTAAGATCACATGCAGCGCGCTGGCTACGGCACAGCCCAGCACCAGCAACTCTCCCAGGCCGAACGTGAACTGGAACGAGCGATTGACCGAGATGAGTAGCACGCCCAGCATGGAAAGCACGACGCCCAGTATGCTGCCCGGGGTCGGTTTCTGGTGGAGGATCGGCACTGCCAGGATGGCGACCAGCGGCACATACAGACCGGTGATAAAGCCTGCTTTGCTCGACGAGATGAACTGCAAACCGGTGGTCTGGAGCGCGTAGGCAGCAAAAAGAAAGACGCCGATAATTGAACCCATGATGATCTCGGCGCTTGTGATGCGCGCCAGGCGTTTATGAAAAATGACTGCCAGCGTCACACCGCCTATACTGAAGCGCATCGCCAGAAAGGTAAAGGGGCCAGTGAGCACGAGCGTGTGCTGGACGATCAAAAAGGTGCTGCCCCAGATCATGGTGACAAGCACGAGCAGGGCGTTGACTCTGAGCTTGCGCGCGCCTTGCAACAGCGGCATTTGCGGTAGTCGAGAGCGCGGGCCATTGGTAGGAGCAGGTGGCGTAGGTGTGGTAGGTGTGGTAGGTGTGGTAGGTATAGTTGGTTTTACTTCTAATTCGGTCATGGCTTAACCCTCCTCTCGTTTTGTTCTACTTGTCGCCGGTCTGACGGTTGCCTCCTCTTTCAGTGTTTCCAGCGCGATGGTCGTGACGGTGCGCGTAATACCTGGGAAGTTGCGAATGGTGGCGAGCAGCTTCTGAAGCGACTG
>DATLSI010000022.1:0-4232 GCA_035534255.1 Ktedonobacteraceae bacterium
TCGCGTCCTCGTTGAGGATTGCTCCGTTTCAGAGGACGCGATAAATCGCGTCCCCGTTGAGGATTGCTCCGTTTCAGAGGACGCGATAAATCGCGTCCCTACATCCTGTAATTCGCGCTCCCACTCATCTACCAGCGCGTCAGCCATATCAGGCGTCACATTCTCGACAAACTCATCATTGACTTGCAACACCGGCGCTGTGCCACACGAGGCGAGGCATTCCGCTGTCAACAGGGTAAAATTGCCGTCTGCCGTTGTCTCACCGCGTTTAATGCCCAGCCGCTTTTCGAGGTGATCGACGAGGGCATCGCAGTTGCGCAGGTAACACGAGATACTCGTGCAGACTTTTATGACTTTTTTCCCCGGCTGCTGCTGGTAATACATGGTGTAAAAAGTGGCGACACTCTCTACATCACCCACCGTCAATCCGATGGCTTCGGCTACTGCCTGCAAGCCAGCCGACGTGATATATCCCTCTTCTTGCTGCGCTATATAGAGCGCGGGCATGACTGCCGAGCGAGCGACGGGATAACGAGCCGCCAGGTCACGCATGCGCTGTTTAGCCTGTTTTGAAATCATCGATCCACTTCTCCAAGCACTATATCAATACTGCCAATAGCTGCTACTACGTCGGAGAGGAAATGTCCCTCGATCATCAGTGGTAATGCCTGCAGGTTGGCGAATGACGCGCCGCGCACGTGCATACGATAGGGTTTGGCCGTGCCGTCGCTCACAATATAGAAGCCAAGCTCGCCTTTGGGCGACTCGGTGCGCACGAAAACCTCGCCCTGCGGTGGACGATAGCCCTCGGTATAAAGCTTGAAATGGTGGATCAGGGCTTCCATACTGCCTGTTATCTGCCACTTGGGCGGCGGCGCGATCTTGGGATTGCTGACGCGGTGCGCGCCCGCCGGCATGCCATCTATGGCCTGGTTCACGATACGCAGGCTCTGCTCCATCTCCAGCATGCGCACCAGGTAGCGGTCATACACATCACCGTTGGAACCAACCGGAATATCGAAATCGAACTGCTCGTAGCCACTATAGGGAAAAGCCTTGCGAATGTCCCATACCACGTTGCTGCCGCGCAGCACCGGGCCACTTGTGGCATAAGCGATGGCATCTTGCGCGCTCAATATGCCTACACCTTTTGTGCGCTCAAGCCAGAGCTGGTTATTGGTGAGCAGATCATGATATTCTTGCAGGTGAGCAGGGAAATCGCTGGTGAACGCCCGCACTTTCTTCTCGAATGCAGGCGTCAGGTCGGCCTGCAAACCGCCGGGGCAGATGTAGCTGGTCATCATGCGCACACCGGACACCTCTTCAAAGATATCCAGGATCATCTCGCGCTCGCGGAAGCAGTACAGGAAGACGCTCATTGCGCCGAGGTCGATGGCGTGCGTACCAAGCCAGACGAGGTGGCTGGCCAAACGCTGCAACTCCGCCAGCAGAACGCGCGTGTACTTGATCTTGTTATTGATCTCGTCTTCGATGCCCAGCAGCTTCTCAACGGCCAGCGAGTAACCCAGGTTATTGCTAAGCGGCGCCAGGTAATCCATACGGTCGGTAAGCACCAGGGCCTGGTGATACGTTTTAGCCTCGGCGGTCTTCTCGATGCCGGTATGCAGGAAGCCAATATCCGGTACAGCCTTGATAACGGTCTCGCCCTCAATGGTCAGGATCAGGCGTAGCACACCGTGTGTACTTGGATGCTGTGGCCCCATATTGATCGTCATCGTATCGGTGCGCTGCCCATCCGCACCGACCTGGCTGTCTTCTACGACGTATTGTGTCTCTATCTCTTGTTTCTGCATAGCATATGCCTCGTTGTTATTATCAGGGCATTTTTACCGGGGCCGGGCTTCGTCGCTGTGCGACCATCCCCGCCCCGGTTCCCTGCGCCGCTGTGCGACCACCCCCCGCCCTGGTGCTCTATTTCTCGGTTCCTGGTTCCTGATCCAGGCTGATTTTGCTGCGGTTCTCGTTCAGTTCGCGGCTAAAGGGCGTGCGCATGGTCTGGTTGCCTACGCCGGGATCAACGTCGTATGGCACCTGTCCGCCCCAGTGTGGTTCAGGCAGGTCAAAACCGGTGAGTGGGTAGTCTTTGCGCAAGGGATGCGTTGTCCAGTCCGCCGGCATCAGAATACGTTGCAAATTAGGATGACCCGTGAAAGTGATGCCGAAGAGATCGTATACCTCGCGTTCGTACCAGTTAGCCGCTGGCCACACTTTCGTAACGCTTGGCATGGCGGGATGCTCTTCGCGCCTGTCTCCGACGCGCACTTTAAGACGTAGTACGCACTGGTTAGGAATGGAGAGCAAATGATAAACTACATCAAAACGCGGCACGCGCTCCGACCAGTCTACCGCAGTCACGCTGGATAGGAATGTGTAGCGCAGGTTTTTCTGAAGATACGCGCAAACCGCAACCAGTTGTCCAGTTTGTAGCACGATGGTCAGTTCGTCGCGAAAATCGCTTGTTTCTAGTACAGCCTGCGGAAACTTCTCGCGCACTACCTCAAGCGTCGATATCGCTGTTATAGCCATATTCTTTACTATTCCTTACAATCCCTCTCCAATCGGGCCTACTAATTTCATGCCACTGGCCTTCAAGGGATCGGGAGGATTGGGAATGCCTTCGCGAATTTTGCGTTGGAGTTCGTTGAAGCCAAAGAGCAGCATCTCCGGCGTTGGCGGGCAACCGGGGATAAAGACATCTACCGGCACGATTTTATCGACTCCCTGCACAATAGCGTAGTTGTTAAAGACGCCGCCGCACGACGCACAGGCCCCCATCGAAATGACCCACTTGGGTTCAGGCATCTGGTCGTAAATCTGCCTCAATACAGGAGCCATTTTGATGGAGCAGCGTCCGGCGACGATCATCAGGTCGGCCTGGCGCGGCGAAGCGCGAAAGACTTCCGCGCCAAAGCGCGAGATGTCGAAGCGATCGCTACTGGTAGACATCATCTCAATAGCGCAGCAGGCCAGGCCAAATGAGACCGGCCATAGCGACGCACTGCGTCCCCAGTCTATCAACTTGCTGACCTGTGTGGTCAGAATGCCAGCTTCCCCATCCTTCATATGCAAATCGCGGCTCAGGCGCGGCGTCTGGTTATTAGAGACGGTCTGCACCGGCTCCCAGGGATTTTTTACTCCCATGTGAAAGCCCCCTTTCGCCAGACATAGACATAGCCGATCCCCAGGACCGCGAGGAAGATGAGCAACTCTATCAAGCCCAGTATCTTGAGCTGGTGCAGCAGAATGGCCAGTGGATAAAACGAGACAATTTCAATGTCGAAGACAATAAACAACATACCCGTCAAAAGATATTTGACGGGGAAACGGCGTTTCGGCGCTTCAATTTCTTGAATGCCGCATTCGTAGGGTGCCAGTTTCTCCGGCGTCGGTTTCTTTGGTCCCAGAAAGGCTGTAAGCACCATCACCAGGAGACCAAAGAGGACAGCCAGCGTCACCAGGATAAAAATGGGGAGTGTTCCCATACGCGGGATCCTTCATTTCTGTCAAATAGTCTGTCTCAACAGAGTCAGGTCAGTTGCAGCATTGCAGCACACCCTGTCTGGTGTATTTTGTACACTTCGTTCCTCTGTATGGTAGCACAGCATGCCTAGAGTGTCAAATCATAACAACTTACATAAGGCAATAATTTAGATGTCCTGGAGTCTTGGACTCCTCATTTCCACGAGATAATCATGTAGGAGCTACACCACCCGGGATGAAAAAGGTAGAGAAGAGAATCTTTGTTCATCCACACCCATGTTGGAGCATTTCTGAAGACAAGGACATTCTCTAGAGGAAGAGTTCTACAGGAGAGAGAACATGATAGGCCAGGGGAAAAGGGGAAGCAAGCATGAACCAGAGAAGAACGCCACTCTCCAGAATGGAGAGTGGCCTCTACAAACGTGTGATTGTAGCACGTGTACCAGTAGTGTTAACTTCTTGGACCTACTGGCAGCGTGAAGGGGAAATTCACCGCACTGAGAAGCATGGACAGTGCTGTGTACCAGGCGGCTATCGCTGTTGCGACGCCGGCGTAGCCACCAAGCGTATGCGCTCCCGTACTAGATCCCAGATATCCATAGGTCAGGAGAATAAGGGTCACGAACAGCAGCGCAAATGTGATGATCAAGGCATTGTTGAGCCTGAACGTGCAGAGGAGCAGCATACCTGTAAAAATCGTCCAGGCCAGCAGAAAGAGCCCGAGTGCCTGG
>DATLSI010000023.1:0-2372 GCA_035534255.1 Ktedonobacteraceae bacterium
GGTATATCCGGTACTGAAACATTTTACGCATGCGTCCATTTTACGCTTAAATTGTAGTGTTGTCAAGCATATTCCGCCTGCGGGCGGCGGGCTATTCATCCCCATGCGTAAACGCAGGGGCCTTCAAGCCCGGAGAGGTAAAAGGGGCTGGGTTTCTTTGTCCCCGTTTCCCAGTTGCTCACCATTGGCATATTCACGCCTGGCAGCCGTTCGTCAGAATCTAACGACAGGGCGCATAATTCTTCGACTACTCGTTGCAGGGACCAGCCGCGCAACAGGCGTTGTTCGCGCAGCAGCGGATTCGGTTTTCTCTGTTCTCTCGACTTCATCGCCTGCCCTTTTCCATTTGACGGCGGGCATTTCCCTGCCCTGGCCCATTGGCCATTTTAATTGTACCTGAGTGTTCTCTGGATTGGCAAGCAAAAATGGAGTTGCGATAGAGAAAGATAAGAGAAGGATAACTCGCCCTTATTTTTTATTGTGGGTTGCGCTCCAACGTAATCAAGCGCGCGCCGCGTGCATAGGTGAGATACGTCCATGCCCAAAGGTATGTTCCATATCACTTTTTTCTCTCCATAATAGTGTATATCAAAAGGGGGAGGGTGACAATATGCTGGCTTGACATGCGATTTTATTCAGTCCTATACTGAACACATCGTAACTTGATCTATTAGAGAGGTTCTTCAAAATGGCAGATAGAAAAGCACCTGGCGCGCTCCAGGTTGAAAAAATTCCCGATTACGAAGCAATGGTGATTGGCGCGCATCCAGATGATGATGATTTCGGAGCCGCCGGTACCAGCGCGTTGTGGGTAAAGCAGGGCAAAAAAGTCGCCTGGGTCGTCATGACAGATGGCGCGGAAGGCAGCGAAGTTCCTGGCGTGATAGACACAGATTTGATGCTGACGCGCGAACAGGAACAGCGCATGGCCTGCGAGACATATGGCGTGCAGGCGGTAGAATTTTTGCGTTACCGCGACGGACATCTTACCAACAATGAAGAAGCGCGCAAAGCCATTGTACGCCTCATTCGCAAATATCGCCCGCGTGTGGTCATCACACATGATCCGACGCAGCTTTTCTTCGCGCCCGATCCAGATGCAAAACCGGACGAGACCGCTTACATCAACCACCCCGACCATCGAGCCACCGGCAATATCGTCATGGACGCCATCTTCCCCGCCGTGGGCAATCCGCGTTCATACCGCGAACTGCTGGCCGAGGGTTTGTTGCCATACCAGGTTCATGAACTCTACCTCTTTCACTCCGAACAGGAAAACACCTATATAGATATCAGTGAAACGATTGAGATCAAGGCAAAGGGGCTACAATGTCATGCTACCCAGTTCGGACCGGAGGCCAACATGCTCGACATGATAAAAAAATGGAACGAGGGAACCGCGAAAGAAGCAAAAGAGAAAAAGGGCCTGGATATGCAGTACGCCGAGAGCTTCCGCAGAATTAAACTATATATGCCGAAGGAAGATAAACAGGAATAGAGCCTCGTTATTGCGGGGTAACGATGGCTGAAAAGCCTGCCCACCACTGCATAAATTGAGCGCGTGATAACGAATGGCGGTTATAGAGAGAAGAGTCTGCAATATCTACGGTCTGGCTATTGCCGCCAAGCACCACCACTAGATGGCCACCATCGTAGCGTGAAGGAGGCCAGGCAACGATGACAGGCTCGCCTTTGTTAGCCGTGGCTACCACCTGGTCATAGGTTAAGTTGTATCCCCAGCTTGTCTTGAAGCCAAATTTAGCCACCGTATTGGCGATACCAGCATCTTCCACTAAACCCAGCGCGGGGGTAATCTCATTCAATGATGACTCCACCTTCAAAATATCGGCGATGCGGTAATGATGCCCGTAAGCATTAATAACTTCGGTTATTGCCGCGGTCGAGCAAGCAGAATAGGCCCATAGATTGAACTCCGCAGTCGAGCTGTACTGGCTCGGATTAAGCTGGCTGACGCGTACAAGACCCTGAGACGCGCCATAGACTGGCTGCGCTTTTGGCGCCGGGGTTGACGGTTGGAACAGCGTATTTTCAGCAAACCAGATAGGTTGAAATACAGCGCTATGCGGCATAATGACAGTAAACGCCAACAAGCCCACCACAAATATCAAGCCAATTCCTATGACTACTCCGGTCCAGGAAACAGGTTCTCCGCTCCGTTCTCCTCGCAGACGTTCGCCCAGCGACGGGATCGCGCGAGTGCGAGATGGTCGGCTGGCAATAACACTCCCACCTCGTCCATAGACAGACGCGCGGCGTGGCCTGACATCCACCAGGTAGCCGCCATCATCAACGCGTCGAACTGTACGCGACTGGCTAAATGACACTTTTCGTTCCTGGATATGTGATTTGTA
>DATLSI010000024.1:0-22702 GCA_035534255.1 Ktedonobacteraceae bacterium
GGTATATCCGATACTGGAACATTTTATGCATGAGCGCATTATCGCACAAAGTAGAACGTTCGTCTAGTATTCGTATTCAATGCCTGCTCCGCCTGCGGGCGGCGCGCCTGATATCCCCATGGCTGAAGCCAGGGGTCTTACGCCGCGATTGATAAAATAAGACTATGCTCTACTACGTCAGATTAAAAGATTCGCTAATTTTAATCAATATATTTTGGAGGATATGAAGTGATAGTACCTGACACAACCAGTCAGAAGACATTCAGCGAGTCGGCCCACAGCGATGAAACAAAGAAGTTACATTTCTGGCACCAGGTTACACTGGGCGCGATTCTGCTTATCTCTCTCATCTTGAATGTTTTTCAGCTCACTCAAGAAGGTTATGCAAACACTTATTATGCTGCTGCCATCAAAAGCATGATCCAGAATTGGCATAACTTCTTCTTCGTGTCATTCGATCCCGGTGGGTTTGTCACCATCGATAAACCACCAGTTGGTTTCTGGATTCAGGCCGCCAGCGCGAAGATCTTTGGTTTCAGCGGGCTTAGCATTTTATTACCGGAGGCGATAGCCGGTGTGCTCGCGGTACTGCTTCTCTTCCACCTGGTACGCCGCACCTTTGGGCCAGTGGCCGGTTTGATAGCGGCCCTGGCGCTGGCAATCAGCCCCGTAAGCATCGTAACCAACCGCAATAATACCATTGACAGTCTGTTAGTATTGACCCTGCTGCTGGGGGTCTGGACGCTCAGTATCGCCACTGAAAAGGGACGCCTGCGCTGGCTACTGTTGACAGCAGTGATAGTTGGGGTGGGATTTAATATCAAAATGTTGCAGGCATACCTGGTAGTGCCAGCTTTTGGCCTGATGTACCTGCTGGGCGCGCCAATAAGCTGGAAAAAGCGCATCTTGCACCTGCTACTGGCAACTATTATACTCCTGTTTATCTCATTCTCATGGATTACAGTGGTCGATCTCATTCCGGCATCGCAGCGACCTTATGTGGGGTCTAGTCAGACCAACTCTGAATTAGAACTGGCCCTGGGCTACAATGGTATCGAGCGCCTGCTTGGTATCCATTTTGGCAGTATAACCTCTTCCACCTCAAGTGCTGCCTCCACCAACGCGCCGGGAGGTGTCGGCGGAGCATCTGAAAATGGCGCGGTAGGTCCATTGCGGCTCTTTGACACAGAGCTTGGAGGTCAAATTAGCTGGCTGCTGCCGTTGGCCTTGCTCGCGATGCTGGCGGTAGCCTGGCAGGAACGAGTGCGCCTGCCACTAAACCGCAGGCAACAATCGCTTGTGCTCTGGGGCA
The DNA here is from genome assembly GCA_035534255.1 of Ktedonobacteraceae bacterium. Lineage (GTDB taxonomy): Bacteria > Chloroflexota > Ktedonobacteria > Ktedonobacterales > Ktedonobacteraceae > CF-113. The sequence continues at coordinate 1,313 of DATLSI010000024.1, forward strand.
TGTGGCTGATTACGATGGTTGTTTTCTTCAGCGTGGCGGGCTTTTTCCATAAATATTACCTGACCATGCTCGCGCCAGCTATTTGCGCACTGGTGGGTATCGGCATTGTTACCATGTGGAACGATTACCGGCGTGGAAGCTGGCGTCAATGGCTGCTGCCTACATCGCTGCTCATCACCGCGGGAGCACAGGCGTTAGTATTGACCGCCTACCCCGATTGGAGTAGCTGGCTCACTCCAATCATTGTCGGCTTTTGCCTGGTGGTATCGGCGGCGCTCGTGATCGGTATTGTGCTGCCAGCCTTGCGGCTCGACTCACGCATACTTGTGGTCGTCGGTATGCTGGCGCTGCTGCTCGCACCCACTGTATGGTCTGTCGTGACGGTAAGGCAGGGAAGCGGCGGCGCGCTGCCATCGGCAGGCCCGACAGCAACCACCAGCAACGGCTCATTCGCCGGGAACTTTGGTGGCTTTCCTGAAGGCTTCCCCGGTGGTAGATTGCCCGAAGGTTTTCTGGGCAGAGGTGACTTCTCCCGCAGAGACAGACCTGGTGGATTCACGGGCAGCCCTGGCAGCGTATCTACGACTGATACGAAATTGATCAGCTACCTGGAAGCGCAGCAGGGAAGCACAAAATTCCTCGTTGCTGTGCCAGGCTCCAATTCCGCCGATTCAATTATCCTGGCAACTGGGAAAGCGGTAATGGCGCTCGGCGGTTTTTCGGGCAGCGACCCCATCCTCACGCTACAACAACTGCAAAACCTGATAAAGAATGGCACGATACGCTACTTCCTGCTGCAAGGGAGCGGTGGCTTCGGCGGTTTTGGCGGAGATCAGAATGGCACCCTCACTCAGTGGATAAGCTCGACCTGTACGACAGTTCCCGCGAGCCTCTGGTCGTCTAGTTCCTCCAGCACAACCACCGGCGGTCAGGGCTTTGGGGGTGGGCAGCAGTTATATGACTGCGCCGGCAAGGGCTGAACCGGTACGCGAAGTAAGCACTCGCGCTAAAAGGTGCGAAGAATACAGCCTTATTCTTCCGCGGATGTCCACCATAGTATCCCGCACACCATCTCACGCGGCGGTGGTGTTAAGATGCCGTCCTGCTCGACCAGCCACCCGGTCAAAAGTTCGCGTAACTCTTCGCGCGTCTTCTCGTCATCCGGCAAAATCAACTGTTCCGTCAACTCCTCCACAGCGACATCCAGCGATGGGTAGCGCAGGCTCCCTGGCAAAGTGACGACCTCCACATTTGCATAAATGCCCATGTCATACAGGATATCGAGTGCCTGGATGTAACCGGGCGGATAACAACGCTCGTCTCCATGAAAGTGCTTCCAGAGAGGGGCGGTCAGCGCGTCAATAGGCGTTGCGCGCATGTAAATGTAACAGGCTTGCCGGGCAGCGCGCTGGAGTTTAGCCAGGAATGGCTCAATCTCGTAGATGGGATAGAGGACATGACTACATATGACAATGTCTGCTTGTAAGTCATCGGGCGCATCCTGCCACATATTCCGGCTATAGGAAATGTTGGTCAGTCCAGAAGTAAGCGCATCGCGGCGCAGATAATCCAGCATGGATGCATTGGGTTCAACCGCGATGATTTCTTTTGCCAGGGGCGCGAGAGCCAGCGCGAAGCGCCCACTGCCCGCGCCTACGTCCAGCACGCTTGTTTGTGGAGTGATGCGCGCGCACAGCTTTTGAAAGAAGGGATCGTTCACTACCGAGTTCTTCGTCGACTCGTGATAGCGACGCGCGCGCCGGTTCCAATAATCCGCGCTGGTGCGACCCAGGCGCGCATAAGCAGCATCCATTTGATGCGCGCGCGCATCAAGTATGGTCTGCCAGCGTTCGACAGCCGTTTCCATAATCGGTATGCTTCTAGCTACTGGCGGTAGCGGTATCAGGCGTTTGCAAAGTGGATTTGAGGCAATCAAAGAACTGGCCTGTCAGACGTTCAGCCGTGCCTTGCATGAGACGCGCCCCCACACTGGCAATAGTGCCACTGACAATCACACTTGCTTTCCAGTCCATTTGCGTCTGCCCACTATCCAGCGCAGTCAAATGCATATCACCGTTCAGGTCAACCGCGCTGCCAGGAGCCTTACCACGTCCTTTGACCACCATATGCGCCGGTTCCTGCATTTCCGGGCGCGTTACATCAAGCGTAAATTTGGCTTTCACAGCGCCGATGCCAACCGCTACCACTGCTTTCCAGTGCTCTTCCCCAAGTACTTCCAGGCTCTGGAAGCCGGGCGCGCAGGCAGCAACGTTATTGACATTCAATAAGTAGGCCCACACCTTTTCAATAGGTGCGGCGATGGTTTGTGTGCCAGAAAACTCCATCGTTTAAACTTACCTTTCGTTCTTTACCAGGTATTCCTGTGGATTGCGTTCAAACAGCCGTTTGCAGGCTGGACAGCAGAAATAAAAGTCCTGCCCATCCATAATGAAATGGTGACGGGCAGTGGCGATTTCTACCATCATACCACACACGGGATCAACAGCAGTATTGCTGTCCTGTTCCGTTTGAGCGTCTTGCGCCTGCTCTTGCTGTGGAACAGCTTGCGGCATGGCGCGCTGTTGATCCTGGTGCCTCGTCTGTACGAGTTCAGCCAAAATGCTGGCAGCGATTTCGGCGGGTGTGACCGCCCCAATATCCAGCCCGACGGGCGCTCTGAGACGCTCAATTTGCTGTTCTGAAAGTCCAGACGCGCGCAGGTAGTCCCGACAGGTAGCTGCGCGCTTATGACTTCCCACCATTCCTACGTATGCTGCCGGACTGCGCAGCGCCTGCTCAAGCGCGTCTTCATCGTAATAGCCGTGCGTTGCCACGATGATAGAGGTTCGTTCGTCAATTTGCAGATGGCTGAGATCGGCTGAGGTAAGCTGAGTCACATGAAAATCAACTAAATCTGCGAGATTTTTCAGCACGCCTATGACCGGCGAATCGCCGATCAAGACCAGTTGAGGTAGAGGCACATGTGGTTCCATGTAGATATCCAGCACACCGCCGCTCGCGCAACTCATAGGAAACACGCGCATGTTATCGCGCTCCATCGCCATTTCCGAGGTACCCAGGCGCAGCAGGTAGGGGTCGTCGCCTTCGCGCAGCATACGCTGCGCCTCGCGCATAACAACCGGCTGAGCGCAACTCCCACCGATCCAGCCCGTCATTGTGCCATCTGCCTGGATAATGGCGCGCGCGCCCGGTTTAGCTGAAGTTGGTCGCTCACACCACACAACCGTAGCCAGCACAAAAGGTTCACTAGTCTGTGTTAAATGATATGCAAGCTCAAGCAGCGTATCGGTCATGTTATCCCCCTGGGAAATGGCTCAGGTTCGGGGCAAGTTGCCAGGACGACCCTCGCGGTCGTCCTGGCAACTTGCCCGAACCTGAGCCTCTTTAAATGTGTTAATCGCCTGTCAATCCGTGCTCTTCGAGAACCTTCCACACCTTCCAGGGGGAAAGGGGAATGTCAATGTGGCGCACGCCAACATGCGCGAGCGCATCGACAACGGCATTAACGATGGCCTGCGGCGCGCCTACCGTCGGCGACTCGCCGACTCCCTTGGCTCCGATCGGATGATGCGGTGAGGGAGTAACCGTACGGTCGGTCTCCCAGTGCGGAGTCTCCATCGACGTGGGGATCAGGTAATCCTGGAAGTTGCTGCCCAGCACGTTGCCGTTCTCGTCGTAGGACAACTCTTCATACATAGCGGGAGCAAGCCCTTGCGTTAAGCCGCCATGTATCTGTCCTTCCACGATCATGGGGTTGATGATGGTGCCGCAGTCATCCACCGCCATGAAGCGGCGAATGTGTACCTGCCCGGTGCCACGATCAATATCGACGATACAGATGTAGCTGCCAAACGGATAGGTAAGATTGGGGGGATCATAGTAATTGACGGCCTCCAATCCCGGCTCAAGGTACGGAGGGCAGTTGGTGTAGGCCGCGAAGGCCAGCTCCTGGATGGTCTTACCCTTGGCCGGAGCGCCCTTGACGAAGAAACGGCCAGGCTCCCATTCCAGGTCATCCTCGCCCACTTCCAGCAGGTAGGCCGCGATCTTTTTGGCTTTATCGCGCACTTTGCGGGCAGCGAGAGCAGTGGCCGCGCCTGCCACAGGCGTACTGCGGCTGGCGTAGGTACCCAGGCCGTAAGGTGCGGTATCGGTATCGCCATGTTCGATGTCGATATCGTCGGGCGACATGCCAAGTTCAGCCCCAATGATCTGCGCGAAGGTCGTTTCATGCCCCTGACCCTGCGTCTGCACGCCGATACGCGCCAGCGCCTTGCCGGTTGGATGCACGCGAATCTCGCAGCTATCGAACATCTGGATACCGGCGATGTCAAAGTGCTTGCCGGGGCCAGCGCCGACGATCTCGGTGAAGCTGGAGATGCCGATGCCCATCAATTCACCACGCGCGCGTTTCTCGGCCTGTTCGCGCCGCAACCCCTCGTAATCGACATTCTTCATCGCCAGTCGCAGCGCGCCCTCATAGTTGCCGCTGTCATAGGTCCAGTCGAGCGCGGAACGATAGGGGAAAGCCTCCGGCTTGATGAAGTTCTGCATGCGCAGTTCAGCCGGGTCCTTGCCCAGATCATGCGCCAGCGTATCCATGGTGCGCTCGATCAAGTACGATGCCTCGGTCACGCGGAAGGAACAGCGATAAGCAATGCCGCCGGGCGCTTTGTTGGTATGCACAGCATCCACCTCGACAAAGGCTTTTTTGAAGTCATACGAGCCTGTGCAGATGTGGAACAATCCGGCGGGAAACTTGCTAGGCTGAGCCGCCGCGTCGAACGCGCCATGATCGGCCAGCGTGTACACCCGCAGCGCCTTGACGGTCCCATCCTTATCGGCAGCAACTTCAGCCTTGATATGATAGTCACGCGCGAAGCCGGTGCTGCACAAGTTCTCGGTGCGATCCTCGATCCACTTGACGGGCTTGCCGGTAGTCAGCGAAGCGACGACGGCGCACACATAACCCGGATAGATAGGAACCTTGTTACCAAATCCTCCGCCAACGTCCGGCGATATGATGCGAATGCGATGTTCCGGCAGCCCGGCGACAATCGCGAAAAGCGTGCGATGCACGTGTGGAGCTTGCGAGGTCATCCACACGGTCAGCTTGCCGGTGGTCTTATTGTAGTCGGCTACGCAGCCGCAGGTTTCGATGGGGGCAGGATGGATGCGTGGAATGTACATCTCCTGCTGTACGACCACGCCGTTGGCCTCAGCCTCTTTGAAGGCTGCATCAGTTCCTTCGCGATCGCCCGTCTCCCAGTGATAAATCTGGTTGGTGGGCTGCTTCTCTTTTTTATCAGGGCGCAGCAAGGGCGCATCTGCCTGCATTGACTTGGCCGGATCAACCACGACCTGCAGAGGCTCGTAATCGACGCTTACGGCTGCCACGCCGTCGGCGGCAGCATAGCGACTGGTGGCAACCACAAACGCCACTTCCTGCATCTGGTACAACACGCGATCGAGGGCCAGCACCGCTTCGGTGTCGGCGGAAAGTGTGGGCATCCAGGCTAGCCCGGCGGCATCCAGGTCTTTGCCTGTAATCACGGCCACCACGCCCGGAACCTTCAAGGCTTCGCTGATATCGACGTTCTTTATTAGAGCGTGCGCGTAAGGGCTGCGCACGATGTCGCCATAAAGCATGCCCTTCAACTGCACATCGTCGACGTATTTCCCCTCACCGCGTATAAAGCGCGCATCTTCTTTACGTTTGTAGGCCTCTCCCAGCGCGTGTGATTGTACATGTGTCGCCATTACTCGCCTCCTTCTGCGCCAACAGGCACCTGTTCAGCAGCCTGCATCTTTTCGGCGGCATACTGGATAGCTTTCACAATATTCACATAGCCGGTGCAGCGACACAGGTTGCCGGAGATGCCTACGCGAATCTCATGCTCGCTGGGATTGGGATTGCGCTGCAACAGAGCCAGACTGGACATCAACATGCCAGGCGTGCAATAGCCACATTGCAAAGCGTGTTCCTCGTGAAAACCCTCCTGCAAGGGGTGCAGCTTGCCGCCCTGCTCCAGTCCCTCGACTGTCATGATCTGGCGACCATCGGCCTGAACAGCGAACATGGCGCAGGATTTCGTGGCTTTGCCATCAACCAGTATAGTGCATGCCCCGCAAGCACTGGTATCACAGCCGATGTGCGTTCCTGTCAAGCCCAGGATGTCGCGAATCCAATGCACGAGTAATGTTCTCGACTCGACATCTCCTTGGTAGGGAGTGCCATTGATGGTTACTGAGATATGATGGGTGCTCATGCTATTCACCTCCAGTGGCGCGGGTCAATGCTTTATGCAGCGCGCGCACGGTCAATGTACGCGCCATGGCTCGTTTGTATTCAACGGGTCCGCGAGTATCAGCGGTAGGCTGCGTCGCGGCGGCTGCCAGGTCTGCGGCAGCATGAATGTTCGCATCGTCGAGCGGCTTGCCCAGCAGCGATTGTTCGGCTGCGCGTGCCTTGATAGGTGTCTGCCCAACGTTAGTCAAACCGATACCCGCATAGCTGACGTTGCCGCTGCCATCCAGGATGATGTAGACGGCTACGCCCGCGATAGCGTAATCACCAACCTTGCGTTCGAGTTTGAAATAGGCACCGCCGCTTCTCTCCGCTGGAGCGGGGATACGAATCTCGGTGAGCATCTCGTTGGACCCGAGAGCGGTTTCAAACGGCGCGTCGGTGAAGAATTCATCGATAGGGATGACGCGCTCACCGGCGGGTCCGCGGGCTACGACGCGCGCGCCGAGTGCCAGCATGGTAGCGGGATGATCGTTGGCGGGATCAGCATGCGCGATATTGCCACCAACAGTGGCCCAGTTGCGCACCACCGGGTCGGCAACCATGGTAGACGTATCGAGCAGGATAGGATATCGCTCGCGAATGAGCGCTGATTGGTCCAGTTCCGCCTCGCGCGTCAACGCGCCAATGTGCAGCGTGCCATCTATCTCCTGAATATACTCCAGGCTGTTGATGTGGTTGATATCGATCAACACCGATGGTCCAGCAATACGGAACCGCATGAGAGGAATGAGGCTCTGGCCACCAGCCAGGATTTTGGCTTCACCGCCATGTTGATCTAGTAGGGCGACAGCTTCGTCTACACTCCGCGCTACTAGATAATCATAAGTACCAGGGATCAAAGTATCACCTCCAGGTCTAAATTGCGCACCTTCCTGCGCTTCAAAGGAAACACGCCAGATGGGAGGTTACTCGTCAGGGTATGCAGACCCTGACCCATATACAGTGTAGCACGCAGGTTGAGCAGTGAATACCTCCAAAAGGAGGTATTTTGTTGGAGATATTTGGCGAGCAATACTTGCGAAAGGAGGTATGCTTTGTTAAAGCCAACCCTGCTTGACAGCTACCATCACTGCCTCGGTGCGATTCTTGACGCCGAGGCGGTGCAATATTTCCTGCACATAGCCTTTAACAGTGTTTTCGCTCAGATACAGGCGTGCAGCGATTTCACGGCTCGGCAGTCCCTGGGCCACGAGACGCAAGATGACAATCTGCTGGGAACTGAGGGATTCGGGCGCGGGTTCGTTGTTGTTGTGAGGCGAGCGCCGCAACTGCGCCAGCACAGCCACAGCCGCTTTGGTGTCAATGGCCGCCTCGCCGCGCGCCACGGCGCGAATCATGCGTTTAAGGTCGAAGCGCTCGATGTCTTTGACAATGAAGCCGCGCGCGCCCGCCTTGATACATTGCGCGACCAGCGACTCATCGGTAAAGGTCGTCAAGATTATCACCGCTATCTGCGGGTAGCGTTCAGTAACCGCGTGGCATACCTCTATGCCACTCGTGCCAGGCAAGCGGATATCGAGCAGGATTACATCGGGTTGCAGCCGTTCAATCATGTCGAATGCCTGCTCGGCATTGGAGGCGTCTCCCAGGATGATGAAATCCCGCTCGGTTGACAGCATGGCTTTCAGTCCTTCGCGCACCATCTCATGGTCATCGATGATAAGCAAGCGAATCATAAAGGTATCACCGCCTTCAAAATCAGGCCGCCCTCCTCGCCATTGGCTAGCAGGAACTGCCCTCCCAGTTCCTCAACGCGGTGATGCATGCCCTTTAATCCCAGGTGTACGGTATTGCTGCGGTAGTTTTGCGAAATCTGCGGAGAGAGGCCAATGCCATTATCCTGTACAACGAGCATAGCCTGCTCGCTATTCACCTGTACGGTCACGATGACGGTAGTTGCCTGCGCATGGCGACGGGCGTTAGACAGCGCCTCCTGGGCCAGGGTGAAGAACGTTTTCTCGATTGGCGCGGGCAGTGGCACGACCCATTCATCTACCACGAGATCTACTTCAAGCGAAGACGACTCCCGCAGGTTTGAGATCAGCGTGTACAGCATACTGACCAGCCCACCCTCCTGCAATTCATCGGAAGAGAGGGCGAAAATGGCGTCGCGTACCTGCGCGGTGCCGAGCGAGGCAAGTTGCTTGATGCTGTTCAAGGGATGTGATAACGAGGAATTTCGCGGCAGTTGTCCCATGATCCAATCGGCCTTCAGGCCGATGGTAAACAGCGTTTGCTGCACGCGGTCATGCAACTCCTGCGCGATGCGGCTGCGTTCCTCGACCAGCATCTGTCGTTTTTGCGCCTCTGTCAGTTCCTGGTGCAGGGTTTGTAAATCGGCAGCGAACTTACTCAGCTCCTTGTTGCGGCGTTCTAGTTCTGCCGTGCGTTCATACACCTGGCGTTCCAACTCTGCCGCGTGTTTCTCCATGGCGCTGCGTTCGCGCGCTACCAGGTGTGCATTGTGTATGGCGACTGCGGCCTGCGCGCTCAACGCCTCGATCAGTTCGACATGGCGTGTATTGAAACGCGTTGGATGGGTATCCCCGATCAAAAACGCACCCAGGATGGCCCCTTCGCGCGTGCGCAGCTGCACCCCCAGAAAACTGCGTACAGGGATATGGCCGCGTGGCACGCCAACGTAGCGCGCATCTGCAAGAACATCATCGACCACGATAGAGGCACCATCCCAGAAGATGGGTTCCAGTATGCCAATACCCTCTACAGGTCCCATGCGGAGAAAATGTTTTTCAATGGCCAGAGTTGCACCAGAAATAGCCGCCAGGTTGAAGATTACCTTGTTCGCCGGTTCATACACATCTTTGCCCGTCATCTCCGGTACCAGGAAAAAAGCGGCAAATTCGCCCGAGGTTACTTTGCGCGCGGCATCGGTAATCATCTGTAGCAGGCGCTGCAAATCAAATTCAGAGGTAAGTGCAGTAGCTATGCGGTTAAGCTGCGCCAGCTCTTCCGCTCGCTCTTGCAAATCAGCGATCAATTGTGCCCGGCTCTCATCGATAGTCTGTACCATAAGATCACTTCCCGAATACTCCGCAACAACGAGGGTGAGGATTGGATGTAGTATATCATATTACGAAAGGGCAATCCTATTTTCATATTATCATGTATCACGTTTTATGAAGCTTCATGTGTCATGTATTTCATAGTAACTTGTCCCAATACTCTGCTAAATGCTACACTGCTAACATAACCCGACAAGCTTTCAACTACGGAAGGAGTAATTGCTATTCAACCCTGCAAAAGACGGCTTTCAGATAGGCAGTCTCAGGCATGGCCAGGTTCACCGGGTGATCTACCCCGTGGGTAAACGTCTCCAGTAACTGCACTGTTCGTTGGTGACGCTGCGCCGCCTGAGACAGTATGCCGAGCAGGTCGTCCATACCCACAACTCCTGAACATGAGCAGGTCAGCAGGATACCGCCCGGTCGCAATACTTGCATGCCCAGCGTATTCAAGCGGCGATAGGCTTTCAATGCCTGCGCGCGCGCATTCTGCGTGCGGGCGAAGGCGGGCGGGTCAAGCACCACCACATCAAACAACTCATCCCGCGCCTGCGCTTGTTCAAGGTACTCGAATACATCGGCTATATGAAATTCGTGCTGGTTTGGGTCAAGGCCATTCATGACAAAATGTTGGCGCGCTGCTTCGATAGCCGGCTCAGAGCTATCGACGCTGGTAACGCGTGTTTCGGGGCTGGTCAGCGCGGCGTAGACGGAGAAGCCTCCGCTATAGCTGAAACAGTTCAACACGCGCTTTGCCCGGCTATATTTGCGCAGCGCCTCGCGTTTATCGCGTTGGTCAAGGAAGAAGCCCGTTTTTTGACCCTCCCAGGGATCGACAAGAAACAAAACACCATTTTCGCGTATGGCGACCTGCGTAGGGACTACGCCTGCGACCACCTGTGGTTCCTCTATTTCTAAACCCTCGCGGCGGCGCGACTGGCTATCGTTGCGCAATAACAGTCCGCGCGCGCCTGTTTCCTCCATCAACGCTTCGATAATCAACGGGCGCAGTTGTTCCATGCCTGCCGTGTGTATCTGCGCGACAAGCACTTCGGCATAGCGATCAACGATCAGGCCCGGCAGCCCATCACCTTCCGCGTTCACCAGCCGGTAGGCATTGGTTATTTCAGGCTCAAACACACGACGCAATGCCGCCGCGCTGTGTATGCGCCTGCGCGCGAATGCATAATCTATCGCTTCGTCGCTATCGCGGGTCAGAATGCGAATGGCGATATCGGTTTGTGAATTATAATAGCCACGCGCTACAAACTGGCCTGTCGCGGATTTGACATCGACCAGGCCACCCGGCTTGATCCAGTGTGGAGGCTGCTGCAACGCACCAGAGAATATCCAGAGATGCCCGCTTTGCAGGCTATCCTCTTTATGCGGTTTCAGACTGGCTGACGGGTAATGTATCTCTAATGTCATACTTCACTCTTTCTGATATATTTCAGTTTTCACTATTATCGCATATGGCGGAATCCCTTTGAACATTGCACGAAAAAGGCTCCAGGGTGACTTCCTCAATCGCCCTGGAGCCTGTCTCCATTTCCTGACTACACGTTGCCGTTGTGCAGCCTGATTGCCGCAACCACCGGGTCGGTGTGATGCTCTCCCCTACGCATTTCGGCTTTGCGCAGGTTATACGCGCTATTGATGAGCGCAATGTGCGTGTAAGCCTGTGGGTAATTGCCCAGCGCCATGTTTTCTTTCGTGTCAAACTCCTCGGAAAACAGGCCAAGGGTTCCGGCGTATCTTAGCAGGCGTTCAAAAAGCGAACGCGCCTCCTCAATACGCCCTTGCATTGCGAGGTTATCGACCAGCCAGAAGGTGCAGATGTGCCACGTCCCTTCCGTGCCGGGCAAGCCATCATCAGCGCGGTAGCGATAGACAAAGCCCCGGTCATCGGTCAACTGCTCGATGATACGGTCAACGGTTGAGCGCATGCGTGGATCATCAGGAGGAATAAAACCAACCAGGGGCAGCATGAGATTCGAGGCATCCATAGCAGTGCTGCCATAGTACTGCGTAAAGGCCCCGACCTGGTCGTTGTATCCCCGCGTCAGGATATCAACGCGAATCTGGTCGCGCACCGACTGCCAGCGGGGCAAGTCAGCTTCCAGGTTCAACTGCTCAGCCGCGCGAATAGCCCGATCGAGCGCAACCCAGCACATGACTTTGGAATACACGTAATGGTGCGGGTCGCCGCGCATCTCCCATATCCCTCTATCTGTCTCCTGCCAGTGCTCGCAGACATGTTCAACCAGCATGTGCAGCATAGACCAGAGCGGCCCCTCCAATTTCTCTCCATACCGCTCGAAGCCACCTTGCCGCCTGAACAGGTGGATGCAATCCAGCACCTCACCGAAGACATCCATCTGCTCCTGCTCGACGGCGCAATTCCCCACGCGTACCGGGCGCGAGTCACAATAGCCGCTCAGGTGTGACAGTTCTCTCTCGGCCAGGTCGCGCTCGCCGTGAATGCCATACATGATTTGCAGGTCCTTACCGTCGGAGTAAGAGAGGCGGCGCAGCCAGTGAGTAAAGGCATGCGCTTCTTCCGTAAAGCCCAATACGTTCAGCGAGTAGAGCGTGAAGGTAGCATCGCGCAGCCAGGTAAAGCGGTAATCCCAGTTACGCACGCCACCCAGTTCTGTGGGAAGTGAGGTAGTGGGAGCTGCAACGATTGCGCCTGTTGGTGCATACGTCATCATTTTGAGCGCCAGAGCGCTGCGCTCTACCCATTCCTCATAAGGCCCATGATAGGTGCAATTTTTCATCCACGTGCGCCAGTTATGCAGCGTATGCGCCAGCTCCCAGTCGAAGTTGCGCTCGTGCAACTCTTCCTCGGCCAGCCTGCGCGCAGCCCTGGCATTACGCCCCATTCCGACGGCAAACACCAGGCGTTCGCCTTCGCGTAAAGTAGCCTGCACGATAATAGAGGGATGCATACCCCCGCTTTCCTGCTGGACCATGTTGAATGAGGGTAAACGATATGCCCCCTCTATGCCAAGGCCAACATGCTGCTGACCACCGGAAATGACCGCGCCCATGCCATCAGGAATGAGCGATATTTCACTGGGGGCCGCGGCATAATCAGGAGTGACTTTGAGGGTCATGGTGATCGGCATATCGCCGCTCGTGCATTCGATAATGCGCACAAGACAATGGCACGAGCCATCTTCACGCGTCCACGTATTGTTGCTCAACTCGCGGAACTGCCACGCGCTCAACGTCTCAACCGGCATGAAGTCGGTCAGAATCGCCTCGCCCGCCGCGCTCGTGAACCTGGTCTGCAAAACATTGCTGCTGCGTAGGTAGCGCTGCACTCCTGGAATAGTCTGATCGCTGGGCGCGATTTGAAAGAATCCGCCGCGCTGCGCATCCAGAATGCGACAGAAGATGGCCGGACTATCGAAGTCTGGCAAACATCCCCAGTCTACCGAACCGTCGGGAGCTACCATCACCGCCGAATGACAATCCCCAATGACTCCGTACGAATTGATTGCTTGATAATTGCGATTAAGTGTGTTCATCCCACCTCTATCCCTTGTTCTAGTGAAATTCATGTGAATAATTTCTAAGGATTTTCTAATATCCTATATCAAGGGTTAACGGAAGAAAGGATACAGGAGTAACAAGATATTTGACCTATTTTGCATTGGGGTTTACTCTACCATAATCCTTGCCTGTGAGAGCAGGTTTAACTCATACAAAAAACGTATTGCTGTGAATTCCGTATGTAAGTGGACGTAGTACTCATATGGTTACTATACGTGCGTGATTTGTGAGTTTGGTGATTCTCTCGCCTCTGACACTTGACTATGCTACATTGACAACCTACCAGCCGCAATGCCGTGTCTGAAAGGAGTCGTTGGGTGCTCCGCAAAGATCGCGTATTCGAGACCTTACGATCAATGTGTACACAACGACCAGCACAGAGTGGTGCATTACGTCGTTATACTGGCTTCAGCGCCGAAGAAGTTGCTGAACTGGCTCAAGTGGATCGCACCAATGCCAGTCGTGATCTGAATGTACTTGTTCAGGAAGGGTTGATCGAACGCATCCCAGGCCGACCCGTCCTGTTTACTATCAGGGTGTCCTCGACATCTACCTTCCCCACAAATAATGACCACGAAAAGTCGCCAGAGGTCTATTCCTGGCATACAGAGAATCGGCCACACGGCTCTACTGGCATAAAGGAAAGCGAGAAACTGCCAGCGATTGCTGCATCGGTGCATGTTGGCGTAACAGTGACTAGTTTTGACACACTCATCGGCAGCAACGAGGGACTGAAAGTAGCTGTGCAGCAAGCCAAAGCAGCCATACTTTACCCTCCGCGCGGTTTACATACCCTGCTCTATGGGCCGAGCGGGGTTGGCAAGACCACCCTGGCGCGTTTAATGTACGCTTACGCGCTTGAACTGAAAGCATTACCACCCGAGGCTGCTTTTGTCAGTTTCAACTGCGCCGATTACGCGAATAACCCGCAATTGTTGATGGCGCATCTTTTTGGCGTCGTGCGCGGCGCGTACACCGGCGCAGAGCGCGACCGCGAGGGATTGGTCGAACAGGCCCACAGGGGCATACTCTTTCTCGATGAGGTACACCGCTTACCGCCGGAAGGCCAGGAAATGCTCTTTTATCTCATTGACCGCGAGCGTTTTCGCCGCCTGGGCGATGTTAACGAGCGACATTCCTCGCTTCTCTTGCTGGCGGCAACCACAGAGGAACCCGCCACAACTCTGCTGCCAACTTTTCGACGTCGCATTCCAATGATTATTACCCTGCCCGGTCTGAACGAGCGCACGGTGACAGAGCGGTATGAATTGCTACGCGCATTTTTCACAACCGAATGCAGCAGTATCGGCACCAATATTCATGTTGAAGCCCAGGTGCTGCACGCATTCCTGCTTTACGATTGCCCGGGCAACGTTGGACAGTTGCGTACCGATGTCCAGCTTACCTGCGCGCGCGCTTATCTGGAATACCGAACGCATAACTTACCCGAATTGAATGTTCACCTGGGAGTCCTGCCAGACCAGGTGCGGCGGGGTCTGCTGCGCACCGTCGAACTTCACAGGCAGCTCGCACCAATGCAGCCAGTGCTGGATGCTCCACATATTTTCACTCCCACCGGGCTTAGCCTTGACTGCCTGCCCGAGTCGGCACATGACCTTTACAACACTATCAGCACTGACCTGCATCGCTTACGGAGAGGCGGGCTACCCGATAGCGAGATCAATCGCATGTTGCACCTGGATATTCAAAACTACTTCCAGCGTTTCGCGCAGGAAGTCTCCGATAAACCTGCGGGTGCGTCCTCCATTCTGATTGATGAGCGCATGGCAGCCATCAGTCGTGACATAGTAGCATTCGCCGAAGAACAACTGGGACGCGTTTTACCCGAAAAGTTGGCCCTTGTGCTGGCAATGCACCTGACGAGCGCGCTCGAACATATCGAACAGGGCAGCCAGATGACCGGTTTAACTCTTCAATCCGTGCGCAGAACCTATCCTGTCGAATATGAGGTCGCCCGGTCAGCTTTAACCCGGCTGCGTTCGACGCTCGGAGTCTCGCTGCCCGAAAGCGAGACCGATGTACTGGCCGTGCTGCTGGCAAACGCCGAAGTTCTGCTCAGCGACGAACAGTCAACCGTCGGCATTGTCGTCGCGGCACATGGGCGTGGTATTGCAGCAGGGCTGGCGGAACTGGCAAATACGCTGGTTGGAGTGAACAGCGTGCGCTGGGTGGAATTGACGCTGGACGCATCACCCGAAGAACTACTGCACACAGTGATCCACTGGGTACAGGTTGCCGAGCAGGGCAGCGGTGTCCTTCTATTCGTCGATTTCTCCTCGCTGCTATCGCTGGGCGAGCTGATTTCCCGCCAGACGGGAATAGAGGTGCGCGCCCTGGCAGGCGTCTCGGCGCCATTGCTGGTTGAAGCAGCGCGACGCGCACAGCACACCAGGCACCTGACGCTCGATCAACTCGCAGTCAGCCTGACGTATCCTCGCAGCAGCGAGGAGCGCGCTACTAGCGATCTCGCGGGCGATGAAGAGCAAGAGTTGGTGCGGGAACCTATGCATGGGAATGGATACCAGGAGAACAGTCCCGCGAGCATCATAGCGTCAAAGAAGGTATCGCGCGTCATCCTCTCCGTTTGCCTGACCGGCTTTGGAAGCGCAACCAAGATCGCGGAACTGATCGAAGAACATATGCCGGGTCTGCGCCAGCAAGGGGTTGAGATCATCTGTATGGATATCAGCCTTTCCAGCAAATCAGTCGAAGAAGTACAGCGCCTGGTTGGGAACCAACACGTGGTAGCAGTAGTGGGGACCATCAATCCTCACATCGAGAGCTATCCGTTTATTGCCTTGACCGATTTTCTTTTCGGTGATGGAGTCGCTCGGCTGCGTACTTTGCTGGGCGAAACGCTGATCGATCCTGCCCTGCTCAATCCCGCCGCCAGCAAACAAGAAGTCCCTTATAGCACGCCTTTAGCAACAAATACGCTGGTTTTCACGCGCCGCGCTGATCTCTTGCGTGAAATCTCTTACACGCTCAGCCAGCGGCTTCTCTTCCTCAATCCTGTGCGTATCATGCCACTGATCGAACGCATGATCGAGTTGATCGAAGTTGAAGTAGGTGAGACTTTCGAAATAGAGGTACTGGCAGGCTTAATCCTCCACCTTGCCTGCATCCTTGAACGAGCCACGCAGCCGCGCGACATGCTGGTCAGCGAGACTGTGCGCACGCAAGTGGAGCAGCTTTTCGCCCGCGAACTGAGCATATGCCGCCGCGCGCTGCACATCCTCAGCGCCCAGATCGCGCGTTCCATTCCTGATGAAGAGGCATATAACATCGTTGGGATTTTGCGCCAGGTAGATATATTTATCGTAGAGGGAAAATAGATGGCACGCTGAATGTGTGTCAAGTGTGTAGCACACATTATGGCATGTTTATTGCAGCTTCATTAGATTGTACCCGTTAGAGTGTTGAGGTATGTTCGAGGCTGGAAAATTCTCATCTGCGAATATCTATCAATACTCGTGGGGGGAGTTGCTATGTTACGGGTTATCATCGTTTGCAGTTGGGGTATGTCAACCAGTTTGCTAGTTGATAGTATGCTGAGCGCCGCCGCTCAGATGCATATCAGGCTAACCGTCGAGGCTCTAAGCGCGGGGGAATTTGCCGCCAGGGTTGACGAGTGCGATGTAGTGCTGATCGCACCGCAGATCCGTCACCTGCGTAAGAGCATTGAAAAATTAGCACAATCTGTGGGTAAGCCAGTCGCTTTAATTGAGCCGTTTCACTATGCGACCATGAATGGCCAGGCCGTCCTGGAACAGGCGCTGCGCCTGTTAGCCAGCGCGCAGGAAGGAATGATGGAATAATGAGCGTGATGATTGAGCGCAGCAGCGCCTGGGTCGAACGCTATTTAGTTCCCCCGCTCGGCGCTCTGGCAAGCAATATATTTTTGCAGGCCATCCGCGACGCATTCATTATTTTCACCTTACCATTGATTCTGGCTGGCAGTCTGTTTCTTATCATCGCCAACCCGCCCATCAAGGCGCTCGCTGACTTTATCGCGCCTTATCAGACGGCCATACTTGTACCATTTCAATTGTCTTTCGGTATGATGGCGATGTTCCTGGCCTTCGGTGTAGCCTACAGCCTGGCCCAGTACCGGCGTACAGAACCGGTTCAGCCCGCAGTACTGGCGGTGGTCCTTTTCTTGATCGCCAGTATGCCCGTCACTGATCTGACAAATCTAAAGCTGGGCGAGGTGCTCCCGTATTTTGGCGGTGAGGGCTTGCTCGTCGGCATTCTAATAGGTATTCTGACCACTGAAGTGGTGCGGCGCTTTCGAGGCTCGCGCTTCGTCATCCGCTTGCCCAAAGGCGTTCCGCCGAACGTTACACGCGCGTTTGAAGCGCTGGTGCCGACTCTGCTTTTGATTACGCTGGTCTGGAGCATCGAATGGTTTGTCAGTTCGCATAGCGGTGTGGTCACCGATTCAAGCGGTCACAGCCAGGTTCAGCAATTGACCTTGCCTATCCTGCTGATGCGCGCTTTCCAGCCTCTGGTACTGGTGCAGGATAGTTACCCGGCGGCACTACTGGAAATCGTCTTAATGATGCTGCTGTGGTCGGTTGGTATTCACGGGATGAACGTGGTAACGGCCATCGCGTTGCCGTTCTGGTTAGCCACGTTGACGCAGAATGCAACGGCCAATGGTCACGGCATCGTCACGGAACCGTTCTTCCATATATTCGCCCATCTCGGCGGCTCTGGCGCAACCTGGCCCCTGGTGATTTACATGCTGCGCTCTCGCTCAGCACAGTTACGCACTGTCGGCAAGGTGGCATTAGGTCCCGCCATATTTAATATAAACGAGCCGGTCACCTTTGGTGTGCCTATGGCGCTTAATCCGTTGATGATGATTCCTTTTGTGCTTGTTCCTGTCGTCATCGTCACCATCAACTATATCGTCTTTTCCGTAGGTCTGGTACACGTGCCGGTCGTGTTGCAACCATTTACCGTACCCGTCGGAGTCAGTGGTTTCGTAGCCACTGGAGGTGACATTCGTGGAAGCCTCCTGCAGTTCTTCGACCTGGCTGTCTCCGCTATCCTATACTATCCATTCTTCAGAGCCTGGGAACGCATCCTCGTGCAACGTGAGGCGGCAGCAGCCCGGCCTGAAGAGAGTCGCGAGCGTATTGCGGCAGAGGTTCATTAGGTGGGTACACCTCTGTCCGTATAATGTAGAAAGGAGAGAAGTCTAGCGAGTAACAGCAAGGAAGCTTGTTTCGATCAAGCAATGATTTTACCTGTCTCCACTTTAGTCTTAGGATACACACCTTTCAACGAAGGGGAGAATAGTAAGCACCCAGAAAAGGTGTTACGCAGGAGGACAAGAAAGCAATGAAACTATTTGGTCTACCAGGCAAGAAGATTGCCTCAATTGTAAGCGTACTGTGCCTCAGTGCGCTGATGGTGGCGTGCGGCAGCGCCAACGGCGGCAGCACCACCACCATCAACGGGAACAACGGCGTAGGGTGCAAAAAGGTTGGCGTACTCCTACCAGAGACGGCCACTTCCGCGCGCTGGGCCGGGCAGGACACGCCATACTTGACGCGTGATATCCCCGCGACACTCGCTGGATCCACCGTAGACGTCACCAATGCACAGGGCAGCGATGACGCGCAGAAGACGCAAGCAGAGGCAGATCTGACGAAGGGCGACTGCATCCTGGTTCTGGCCGCCCACGACGGCATCAAGGCCGCCGCCATCGTGGCCGAAGCGAAAGCCGACAATGTACCAGTGATCGCCTATGATCGCCTGACTCAGTCTAAAGATCTAGCCTACTACGTCTCCTTCGACAACGTGATGGTCGGCGCGCTGCAGGGCCAGTACATCGCCGATCACTACAAGGCCTTTGTGAAGTCGGGGGTCGGCAATGTGGCGATGATCAACGGCTCAAAGACGGACAACAACGCCATTCTCTTTGCCCAGGGCGCGCACTCGAAGCTCGATCCGCTGTTCAATAGCGGCGTACTGAAGAACGTCTACGAGCAGTTCACCCCCGACTGGGACAACCCGACCGCGCAGACCGAGATGCAGGCCGCCCTCACTGCGAACGCGAACAATATCCAGATCGCCTATGTCGCCAATGACGGCATGGCAGGAACGGTAATCGCCGCGCTGAAGCAGCAGCATCTCAATGGGAAAGTGCTAGTAACCGGCCAGGACGCCACCGTTGCCGGCCTGCAGAACATCCTGCTGGGCGATCAGAGCATGACCGTCTTTAAGGACATCTCGCTCGAGGCCCAGGCAACAGCTAACCTCGTGGCCGCCATCAGCAACGGCACCAGCACAGCCAGCCTGACCAATGGCGCAACCACGAAGACATCAGACGGCACGCCAATCCCGTCTGTTCTGGAGACGCCGCAGTCCATCGACAAGACCAACGTCATGACAGTAATTACCGCAGGCGGTGCCGCCCTTGCCGACGTCTGCAAAGGCTTGCCATCAGGCGCTGGTGGCATCTGTCCATAACCTTTCGTTTTTTACTATTCGTAGCATCACCTGGCGTCTTGCGACGCCAGGTGAATTGCATCTTTCGCCTCGCGCTTTCTGGTGATATACTTATTTGCACTTAACCATCCATTATGGTTAGATTGTTTCAACCATATTTAGCGATTGGAGAAACGAATGGCTGAAAATAGTACCCCTTCAGTCGATAACGCCGCTTCCTCTCAGCCAGAGATGCCCAGAGGCGAACCCCGACTGCGCTTGAAAGGCGTGGGGAAATCCTTCGGCGCGGTGCGCGCGCTTTCTGACGTCGATTTTGAGGTCTACGACGGCGAAGTTGTGGGTCTCGTCGGCGATAACGGGGCGGGTAAATCTACCCTCATCAAAACCATAAGCGGCGTCGGGCCTGCCGATGAAGGCGAAATATTTGTGGAAGGACAGCCCGTCAAAATCACCAACCCCAACACTGCCACGCATCTGGGCATTCAAACGGTGTACCAGGACCTCGCACTTTGCGATAATCTGGACGTGGTCGCTAATCTCTTCCTCGGACGCGAAGAGCTCGCACCTTTACACGGGCTAAAAGAGAACGACATGGAGAAACGCGGTTTGGCGGTTCTGCAAACGCTTAATGTGAAACTCCCCTCTATTCGCGCCACTGTTGCGCAGTTGTCCGGTGGACAGCGCCAATCGATTGCAGTCGCCAAATCCATCTTGCGTAATGCGCAAATCGTCTTGCTTGACGAACCTACTGCCGCGCTCGGTGTAGCACAAACGCGCCAGGTGCTCCAACTGATCCGCCGCTTGCGCGAGCAAGGCTTAGCGGTCGTTGTGATCTCTCACAACCTGGCCGATGTCTTCGAGGTCGTCGATCGTGTGATCGTCTTACGACTGGGCAAGCGTGTCGGCACCTTCATAGTAAAAGACACCACACCGGAACAGGTTGTGTCATCCATCACCGGCGCAGAATTTGGTCAGATATTAGAAACCACCAATGGTACTGGAGGGCATTGATCGATGAGCGAAATTATTAATACCCCGAAAGTCAACTCGACTGCCGTCGAAGATCCCCACGCTGCAGCCGGTGAAGCGCCTTCATACATACAACGCCGCACCATAGGTCAGCTATTGCGTGGTGACCTTGGTTTTATTCCTGTGCTTATTACGCTTATTGTCATCATGGTCTTTTTCCAGATCATTACCCCCCATCATCTCTTTTTCAGCACGGGCAACCTCACCAACTTATTCTTGCAAACAGCTCAAATTGGCATTGTTGGCCTTGGGGTCATCCTTGTGCTGCTGCTCGGTGAAATCGATCTCTCGGTCGCGGCTGTCAGCACGCTCTGCGGCGTGGTAATGGGAGTGCTTTCGGAACGGCTTGGACTGCCACCATGGATATCCATTCCTGGTGGGCTACTGACAGGCGCACTGGCAGGCTTCATCAATGGCTATTTTACCGCGGTACTGCGTATCCCCTCCTTTATCGTAACACTGGCAGCGTCCATCAGCTATTCAGGCTTGCTTATCACTCTCCTTCAAGGACAGGCCTCACTCTTCATCCAGAACAGTTTCATCGCCAACATCGCCGGTACTTCAACCAGTTATTTTCCTGATAGTCTGGGTATCGGCCTGCCCACGGCAGCCGTGTTGATCTATGTCCTCTATCGCATACTAAACCATCGCAAACGTGCTAGCATGGGTTTGAGGAATCCCTCGCTGCCGCAGTTCCTCGCATACCTCATCATCCCTGTTGTGCTTGTTGAAGGGGCGGTTATCCTCTTTGAAAGCAACCACGGCGTTCCCTATTCGACTGGCATTCTTTTCGGCGCTATCGCGCTTTTCTGGATCCTCCTGACTAAAACTTCCTGGGGTCGACATGTCTATGCCGTCGGTGGGAACAAAGAGGCAGCGCGCCGCGCCGGTATCAGTGTAGTCGCTATTCAAATTTCCGCTTTTACCCTTTGCTCGACGCTGGCAGCGGTCGGAGGTATTATC
>DATLSI010000025.1:0-7340 GCA_035534255.1 Ktedonobacteraceae bacterium
CGAGAACAAGCAAGGGAAGTCAAGCCATGACCATCCATCCCCTGTTTCTGATGACTAGCATACGTTTTCCCGCTCACGATTCCATCACAAGGGAGAGCTTGCTGCTAACAGCCTTATCACAGCACCGTTACGCGCGTTCCGAGACCATTCGAAAATGGGTGCTGATACTCTATCTCACTTATAATGTAAATAAAGCATTAGAAGATAAAACAGTATATCAAGCACCCGTTTTTGAATGGTCTCTCTGTGTGTGACTATTGCCCCCGTGGTTCTACTTCATGTGGGTTCTATGCCCTATTCCCACTGTTTCCAGACGACTTGCAGCTTGCGGCGCGTCAAGATTAATGCCGTCGCGATTATCAGCAGCGTGATACCAATGAACATCAATGTTAGCGAAGGCGGCGTTGCCAGGAAGAGCGCGCGTAGCGTTCCCACTATGACCAGTCCAGCGCTACTCAGGATAAAGATGCGCACGCGAGTTATCATGCCCAGGGTCAAAAGGGCCAGTGACTCGCCCAGCAGAATGGCTGTTGGTAAAAGATTTACATCGCTGAAACTGAACCACAGCGCCGGCAGCAATAGCAGGCACGCGCCCAGCACAGCGGTAATCTGTCCGATTGCGCGGCGTTCTCTGACGACAGAATCATGCATGAGAAATGGCGCGATTACTGTCAGGTAACTGGCGGGAGCTAGCAACAGCACATCCAGCCGTACCTGTCGCAATGCGGATAGCTCCCAGCTTATCACCAGCGAAAGCAACAGACCAGCGATATAAAAGCACCACCGTTGCGTTTCTTTCGCGATTTGCATGTGATTGAAGCTCGCAGTTTCATCAATTTCCGCGGGTAGTAATAATCTTACGGTGTATGGACGCAGCAAACCATAGGCGAATATCAGGGCAGTCAGTGTGAATAATGCCCCTGCGCCCACCTGTGCAAGTGTTCCCGCGTCAGCAGAGTAGCCATTCTGTGCCAGGATGACCATTATCACAAAAGCCTGTCCGCCGATACTCAGCAACTCGTGTAAAGTAGTCGCTGCAAGCCAGCCTTTCGTGGGAGGCAACACTCTCCAGACGAACTGTGACGCGAAGATTACCACGCAGAGTATCGTGTAGGCAATCATCAACGACGTTACATCCAGGTGAGGATACCATAGCCAGATGGTGCCTGCCGCAAATCCTATGGGGAAGATCAGCATTTCTGGTATGCGTTCAATCAGCATTATTAACAGCGCGATCGCTGTGAAGCCAAGCATACAGAAGGCAATGATTGCAGACTGTGCCGGATTACCAGGCGACCAGAAAGCGGTGAGTAACGCCGCGAGCAACGTTGTAGCGTACCAGGGCCAACTCCAGGTGAAGCGTGACAGACGTTGTTGAGACTCTGGCTTTGTTAATTTCGTGGGATAGATGGGTATGACACGACCGGCGATAATGCCGATTGCAGCCGCGCCCGCGCTGATGCCAGCGACATAGTAGGGGGTCAATTGCGATGCCAGTGCGACTCCCCAGATTGCAAAACCTGCAGCCACCAACAGCCACGCGGGACGCCGTTCAAACAGCACGACGCCAAAGGCGACAAGCGCGTAAACGAGCATGGCATCCGGCACAGCGCCGTAGAATGGGACGTTGATATTTGTGAAGGAACCAAAGGCGCCCGTCAGCAAAGCGGCGATGAGCGCAGTTGCGTAGAGGGGTAAAGCGTTAAGCATGAGGCGCGGGCGGCGTGTCGCCCTTTGCCTGTAGAGTCCGACGCCAACACCCAGCGCGGCAGCCACGACTGCCACGATCGGCGGTCGAAAGAGATCGTTCAAGAAACCTGCCGAAACAATCACCGACCACGTCGCGAAGAAAGGCGTTATCCACATAGGCAGGTTGATATTTTCGGTGACGCCGATCACGTAGGCCAGTATAGCGAATGCGAGCAGAGCTATGGCTGTTGCCGCCTCAAGATGTTGCTGGGTGAAGCCGACGTAGCCCGTCATAATGCCAGCAAGCAGAGCGGTGGTGGCAAAGGGCGCTGACCACACGTTGCCGGCAAAGCGGCGAACGACGACCGCCAGGATTGCCAGTGTTGGTGTCAGTGTAACAAGCGCCCAGAATGAATTGGTAGGGAGTAGTATTGCGCTGATAGCAAATGCCAGAGCTGGTAGCAGCCAGACTTTGACACGCACAAGCACGGCGGAGGCGTACCAGGACAATGCGAAAAACGCCAGCTCAATCGCGACGGGGCAAGGTATTGCCAGCGACTGTTGAATTGTGCTGATTGGAGAGATGATATCGTATACCGAAAAGCCTACTGCATAGACAAGCCCGACAAACAGCAAGGGCCATTCCCATAGATCGATGAACCATCGAACATTCGGAAGTTGTTTATTCGGGTCAGTTGGCTCGTGCGCAAAAAAATGTCGAATGGCAACGGCAACCAGAGGGAATGCGATGCCGAGCGTCAGCAAAAAAATGAGATGGTTTGTGAGCGTTGGTATTGCGAGCATCGCGAAGATCGTTGGCACAAAAAGCCACATTGATCGGCGCTGGTAGAGCAATATGGCATAGGTTGCCGCAAAGAAGAAAAGTAGTATCCTGCTCAAAACATCCGGGTGTTCATCCAGGCTCAAACCCAGCGTGATGGCAATAGTGAACAGGGCGCTTATATCCAGCGGGTCAGCCCATGCTGCGCCTGTTCGCGCTCGCGCGATGACTGCTCCCACCATGAACGCTATAGCTACACCCAGGAAGGACCAGTCAGGTGGCAGATGCAGGGCCAGGACGATAAGACTACATGCCCAGGTAAACAGGAACGTGGCAAGCAAAAGCAGCCAGCTCCAGGTAGGGTTTTTGGGAGTGCGCTGGAAACCTGCTCGTTTGAAGCTGACACTGAGTGTAAGTATGATGCCAGCGAAAATGGCTACCACTTCAGCGATAGTTTGCCAGCTTGCCTGGAATACTGTGCCCGGTGAGTATACCTGTGCTAGCAGTTGTGAGGGTAATAATGGCGAGGCGATGAAAGGCCCCAGCAGAACTAATCCCAGCGCGATCCAGTCGAGAGAGCGTTCGAGTGTGCCGAAAGCTTGCAGGCGTTGGACGGCAAAGCGGCTGATGCTTGCATAGAATAAGGCAACGAGGGTGAGGGCAAGCGCGTAGCCGATGGCTTCGAACTGCAAGGCGTAGCAGAACGCGAGTACGGAAACTATAAACAGGAAAGCAAGGCTAACGACGCCGCGTGTCCGCCTGGCGAGCCAGAAGCCGCCGATGCTCCACAGTAGACGAAGCAGAGAAAGGCAAAGGATTGCATAGCCTACCTCTGTGGAATGGTATTGCGAAAAACTATCCTCGAAAATTGAATACAGGGTAACAACTACTATACCGAGTGTACCCATAACTACGAATACATACATGAAGAGGCGCACTGGCGCGCGCAATATGGCTCGATTGCCATTGAAGATGCGGTTTAAGCCGGGCGAGCGCGCTATGGAGACCAGCCCGATCAACGCCAGTATCATCAACATACTTGGCCACCACCAGTAACCGAGGTTGAGTGCATTGGCAAGCGCAAGATCAGCAACCGCAAGGGCAGCTATGCCGAGGTAGGCGAAAGGTGTGTAACGCTGAAAAAGAGCCAGCATGGTGTAGACAATGGCGGCGTAGATGGCCGAAATCGCTATGAGCGCAGGGACGGAAATTTCAAGGTAGTTCCCCGCTATCAAGCGGTATGCCGAGAAACCGACCAGGGGAACCAGCAGGGCGAAGATGATGGTATAAATGCTGGCGACGATACGGAACGATGCAAAACGATGGGTCGCAAAGCCTGTCACACCGAAAACAGCATGCACAATGAAGACGATGAGGAAGGCCAACAGCAGATTCGAGGTAGTAGCCACAAAGCTGAGCGCGCCTACCAGGACCAAGAACGCCCCTAGCGATGCGACGATATTGATGGCCTGATCCGCGAAGAAGGATTGCCATGAGAATAGTCGGCGCTGCGCGGAGACTTCCACCATTTGGGGCGCATCTGTCCGAAGCGGTACCGATGCGACCATTTCACTTGCAGGTAATGCAACTTCTGGCGCGTTTGCCCGAACGATGAATGGCGGCGCTACAGAAGCTTTCGGCCTCTGTAACATACGCAGGCGATTCTGGTAGCGTTGAAAAAGGTCAACAACCTTCAATTGCGCGCCGCCATACGACATCGCCTGTTGCAGACTAGCAAGCGCCGACTTTAGGTACTCTTCTTCTTTTGCCGGGCTGGCAGGATAATGACAATGGGGACAAAAATCATCTACCTGCGGGTTGACTGGCAACATGCAATAGAAACAACGGGGTGTAATGTCTTGACTCATAGATTCCTCCCTGCGTACCTTAGAATGCAATGATAACAGGATAATAGGGCAAGTATACGCGGGTTACTTCACAAGAGCGAGTGTCAATTGACCCATTGTGGCGATTGATTATGGTTTAGCAGGGTTTCAGCCATCTTTTCCTGCAGCGGAGCTCTCTCTTTGTGAACTCTTTGTGAGGAGATAGCCCCGTTAGAGTGAGCGTGTTGTGATGTGACGGGTGTAAACTCTAAACGGATTGAAAATGTTGAGCAGGAGGGAATGAGTTATGATGCACATACCATCTAGAAGTGAGCTTCGAGCCTTGATGGAGCAACGGATCGGTCCCTATATCTCGCTATTTCTGCCCACCTACCGGGCAGGAGTGGACACGCAGCAGAATCCACTGAGACTCAGGAATCTGATTCGAGAAGCAGAGTACCATCTGCTGCTGAATAATCTCCCTGTTCCACAGGTGGAAGTCTTATTGGAACCTATGCGGGGGCTTTTAGAAAATGAACCATTCTGGCTGCACCAGGATGATGGACTGGCGGTCTTCCGCTCTCCAGACCTCTTCCGCACGTATTGTCTGCCAGGCCGTTTCAAGGAACAGGCCGTCGTCACGCGCCACTTCTACCTCAAACCGCTGCTCCCCTTCCTGGTCGGCGATGGGCGTTTCTACCTTCTGGCTCTCTCCCACAACCACATCAGGCTGATTGAGGGGACACGCTACAGCGCCAGCGAGGTCGCCTTACCAGAAGGCGTGCCACGCAGTCTTGCCGAGGCGATGAGGTACGACGAATCCGATAATGAGCTGCAATACCATAGCAGTTCGTCAGGTGCAGTGGTAGGAAAAGGGGGGCGGCCCGCCATCGTGTTCCACGGGCAAGGTATCGGCACTGATGATGAGAAGGAGCAGCTCCTGCGCTACTTCCAACAAATTGATCGCGGCCTGCACGCGCTGCTGAGGGATGAGCAAGCGCCACTGATCCTGGTCGGCGTCGCATACCTCTTTCCGCTCTATCGCGAGGCCAATACCTATCCTCACCTGCTGGAAGAGGGAGTGCCTGGCAATGCTGACCGGGTGAGCCTGGAGACACTGCACAAGCAGGCTTGGACTATCGTAGGGTCATCCTTCTTGCAGATGCGTCAAGAGGCGGCCGCACGCTACAAGGAGTATACCGCGACCGGCAGAGCCTCTCATACGGTGAGGGAGATCGTTCCTGCAGCCTACTATGGGCGTGTAGAGAGCTTGTTCCTCGAGGCTGAGCAGGAGCAATGGGGAACCTTCAATCCAGCGACCAGGATTCTCCATGTCCACCTGAAAGCCAGGTTCAACGATGACGATCTCCTGGATGTCGCTGCAACCCAGACGCTCCTTCATGGAGGATCGGTCTACATGGTCGAGCGCGTGGATATGCCTGATGAAGAGCCGCTCGCGGCGGTGTTGCGCTACTGAACCATAGACAACACGCGTTCATTTCAAAGGCGTCTTTGATGGGCATGGGTAACGACGCGAAAAGATATCGAAAGGAGCAAAATTATGTTTGAACGGATATTAGTACCCCTCGATGGGTCTAAAGGATCCGAGAGGGCTGTACCGGTGGCAGCGCGCATTGCACGCTCCAGTGGTGGAACTATTGTCTTGATAAGCGTCGTCCTTCCCCCGGTCGAGTTCGGAACGTATACGGCGGAGCGTACAGTTCCATTAAAGCCGAGCGCTTTCGAGAGACGCGTGGCTAAAGCGGCCGACTACCTGGCAGCAATTACGGAGACCTATGCGAACGATCTGATGGGTATCGACACGGAAATGGACGTAGCTGCCGGTGCAGCGTCCCCGATGATTTACTCGGCAGCGCGCTTAGAAGGGGTTGATCTGATCGTCCTGTGTAGCCATGAGGAGGGAGGGCTGAAACGCTGGGTCTTCGGGAGTATTGCTCATGAGGCGTTACGTCACAGTCCAGTGCCAGTGCTGGTCCTCAATGAACATAATGAACAGGGGGTAGTACCCTCTCCGTCAGATGCCACCTATCCCTTGCGCATACTGGTGCCGTTGGATGGGTCGGCTCTCTCCGAAACTGCACTTCTGCCAGCAGCACAGCTCATTGCAGTGAATGCTCACGTAGAGGGCTTCCTGAAATACGTGCTGGCGAACCACTGGAACCCACAACTCTTTGCAACGATCACCGCGCCTTTACAAGGTGAAGTACACCTCTTACGCGTAGTGGATCTGCACTCAGTGTACGGAAAATTGAAGAGCCAGGCGCATATTACTGATGTCATGCAGGAAGAAGCCAGGCGAGAAGAAGAGCAAGAGGCAGAAAGGTATGTGAAATCCTTGACCGAGCGGTGCGAAACTGCCTTTGCGGGGTTCAATCTCAAGGTGAGCTCATCCGTAGCAGTCAGTGAAAATGTGGCTGAAACAATCGTCAAAGAGGCAGAGCAAACCAGGGATGCTGGAAGCTCTACCGGCTACGATATGATCGCCATGACAACGCACGGGAAAGGGGCACTGCAAAGACTGTTTATGGGCAGCGTGACGCAACACGTGCTTGATACTACGAAGCTCCCGCTGCTGATTGTGCGACCGCAGCAGGCTGAAACCGGCGGTAAAGGACGAGGTGACACCTTGCAGGTTGAGGTGAAAACCTGGACAGAGCTACCCTAGACATAATCAACTGGCTGCACTGGCCGATGAACCTCTACCTGTGGCAGTATGCAGCAGAAGCAACAGTACGTGTAGGATGGAGATTCCTTTGAGCTTTGACACGGAGGCCACCGATGGAGAGCAGGCTCACCTGCTAACCGTCGTCGTAGGGCGATCCATGGTCTCAGATGACAGCCGATTTGTCTCAGCACCGAGGAGACCAAGATAGCAGAGGAAAAGCGCGGTCGTGACCCATTCAAGCACAGTGACCATGTGAAAGAAGCCATACAGCATAGCCACAAGAGCGGTTGAGGCACCCACAATGAGGAGCCATCTCGAGCATGTGGGATGATATCTCAAAGCGGCAACTGAAAAGGCG
>DATLSI010000026.1:0-11464 GCA_035534255.1 Ktedonobacteraceae bacterium
CGCGGGGTTGCGCTTAATCTATTTACGCTACTCTATCCGCTCAGTTCAACGCTGATCTCTTTCATTGCCGGTGGATTGTTCGTCCTGTTTCATGATGATCCTCGTCCCCCAGTGCTTGTGACGATCGGTGTTGTTGCCATCGCCATGCTCTCTATCTTCTTCTTACCTCGTCCCTTTTCAACAGGAGCGGCAACACCACAGGAGCGGGTATCATCGCTTCCCCAGCTGGTACAACGAGTGACTGCACTGCTCCCAGTGCTTTTTCCGGTGATCATCGCCATGTTGCTGACGACCGGTTTTACGGCCACGATCCGCACCTGGACACCGGCGTATCTGCATGTGAGGTATGGACAGTCTCCCGCTACGCATCTGTCCTGAGTGGCCTGACGAATGGCTTCGCCATTGTCTTCCGCCTCCTGGCTTCGCTCTTGATTGCTCGTGTCGGGACATGGCGCACGATCCTGGTAGGGATGCTTGTTGCGATCGGAGGACTCCTGGGGATGCTCTGGAGTCCGAGTGCGTTTACCGGAACGATTGCTCTTATCGTGACGGCCATCGGTCTGACCCCGCTCGTTGCGACATTTTTGAGTATCGGGAATGAGCGTGCAGGAGGATTATTTGGTTCGGCTAGTGGACTGTTGTTGTTCGTCACAGGCATAAGCAATGTGCTATGCAGCGGGTTTTTGGGGTGATTCTCAACCAAGCGGGACCGTCGTGGGCAGGAGGGTGTAAAATAAAGGGTGTAAGTTGGTTGTCAGTGGAAGAGTTGAGAAGAAGAAAGGTGGAGGAGGAAACCGATGACCATTCGACCCGAAGTGATCGACGAATTGCTGAAAGACTGCGCAGATCCGCGTGAGGTACTGGCGGAGGGAGGATTGCTCAAGCAACTGACCAAAGCGATCATCGAGCGCTGTTTAGAGACCGAGCTGGACGCACACCTGGGCTACCCGAAGCATGGACGTCGAAAGGAAGGCAGCGCCAATGCGCGCAATGGCAACAGCCGCAAGACGCTCAAAGGAGCGCAGGGCGAGATCGAGATTGCCGTCCCGCGAGACCGGCAGGCCAGCTTTGAGCCGCAGCTCATCCAGAAGCACCAGACCCGCTTAGAAGGCTTTGAGGACAAAATCCTAGCGCTCTACGCTCGCGGCATGACGCGCCCGTGATATTCAAGCGCAAGTCCAGGATCTCTCTATGGGGTGGAGGTCTCGCCGACCTTCATCTCGAACATTACAGAGGCGGTGATGGAAGAGGTGCGCCAGTGGCAGAATCGTCCGCTGGATGCCGTCTACCCCAGCGTCTATGTGGACTGCCTGGTCGTCAAGGTGCGGGAGAACCAACGCGGGCGAGAGTAGAGCGCTCTATTTGGCGCTGGGCGTCGATATGGAGGGGCAGAAAGAATTGTTGGGCATGTGGATGTCGCAGAGCGAGGGAGCCCGCATTCTGGCTCGCGGTGTTCACCGAACTGCAGAACCGTGGCCTCAAAGACATCTTCATCGCCTGTATGGATGGACTCACCGGTCTGCCCGAAGCCGTGGAGACACTCTATCCGCACACGCGCGTCCAACTCTGTATGGTGCATATGGTGCGCAACTCGCTCAAGTATATCTCCTACACACATCGCAAAGAGGTGGCTGCCGACTTGAAGCTGATCTACGGCGCGGCGACGGAGGCCGAAGCGCAGGTCTATCTCGATCTGTTTGCCGAGAAGTGGGATCGGCTCTATCCTACGATCAGCAAGCTGTGGCGCACCCACTGGAGTCGCGTAATCCCCTTGTTTGCCTTCCCAGAAGACATTCGCAAGGTGATCTACACCACCAATGCTATTGAGTCGGGCAACATGTCCTTACGCAAGGTGACGCGCAATCATCGGATTTTTCCTTCCGATGAGGCGGCCTTTAAGGTGGTCTACCTGGCCATCCAGAATATCGCCAAGAAGTGGACCATGCCCATTCACAACTGGAAGCCTGCCCTCAATTGCTTTGCCATTGAATTTGCTGGCAGGCTTCCCCAATCATGAAAACGACTTACACAAAATACTTGACAGACTCGGCGAACTTCTTCTAAATCCCGCTTCAGTCTCTCAACATCAACGCGCCTAAAAACAACATTCCGAATGCCTCCACGATATTTCCGAATGCGCCCGGTCTTTGCGTAACGAACCAGTGTAGTATATTCAACACCCAGCACTTTACAGGCCTCTTGGGAAGTCAATGTCTGATCTAGCACGTCCTCATCTAAACTATGAAGAACTACCTCGCGTGCTGTTTTGCGCTCTTGCTCATAGTAACGAGGATTGTCCCTCCTGTTGATGAGACAAGGACCCGCGTAAAGGTCTAGAATACATCTCCTCTCAAAAGCGAATGCCTCTGACTCTTTTACCCCCTCAAGAAGTTTGTGTTTTTGCACTTGCTTTCCATCAATCCAAATCTTGCGGATAACCTTGCATTTCTTACAGTGACAGATACTGCTTCTGTTCCCCGCTTCCATCTCATGGGAGTCAATTCTATCGCCAGTTCCCTTGCCAATGTAAAACACGACGTCGTTAAGATCGTTACCACCATCATAATAGTCCTGCGGATATGCGAGCGCATAAACGTAGTATCGCTCTCTATGATACACTGAGATACACTGACAACCTAACCATTGCCGTGCCTATCATCGGGTTTCGGCTTTCGCTGCCGCTCAAGGTATTCATCTACATCACTTTTGCGGAAACGCCAATTGCGTCCAACGCGGTATCCTCTTAACTCTCCGCGCTCAACAAGGTTAATCACCGTTTTACGATGCACATTCAGATAGCGTGCAACATCATCAGTTTCCATGAGTTGTTCATCGGGCACTGTTAAAGTCCCCCTTTGTGTGGTCGTTAGTATCCATAACTTACCATAGCTCTACAGAACTGTCAAACCTCCATAGTTTAGCCATGTTTATCCCTATTTCTCTTAAAACTCCTTATTTATCTTGACACTCCGTATTTTCCGTGTTATGCTTCTTCTATGCTTCACAGTATCGGAAGCTCCAGTGCAAGAAGCCCTAGCAAGTCTGGGATAACTTTTCTGTCCGTTTTCATGGGTTAGGGTGATACTAGAAGGCAGCAGAATACTGATAAGCAAGCAGACCTTACAGCAGAGGAGGCAGCAGACAACCGCCCTCTTTACTCAAAAAACCACCCCAGGAACAAATTACCAGCTTATAGGTGAGGTGCAAGTGAGGGTTGTCGGTGTTTCACCGCTCACAGTTTCGTGCAGTGGTCTGTGGGCATATACCCTGTCCCAGGATTACGAGCAGTTTCTAGCGGAAAAGATCGCAGGAGACAGCCCCCAGCAAGCGCAGCAGTATCTCTTGCAAACGGGTTTTCTCGCCTGCGTAACAATCCATCAACAACTCCCAATGGACCCGGGATACATACACTTTCGGGTATTGATAGGTCTATAAAGGCAGGATCTGATGCTACTATGTAAGAAGATCAAGATTGAAGTCAGCCAGCAAGACGCCGAGGCCCTCGAGTTCATGCAGGCCAAGTGTCGCGGGTTGTACAACTGGTGGGTCATGCGCCTGCACGACGGGGAACGCTGGAACTTCGAGCGGACCAAGAAGTCCCTACGAGAGAGCAAGCAGTATGATCCTGAGTTACGGTACGTCTATGGCAAGCTCCTGGCAGAGGTCTATATCCGACTGGACAAAGCGATGCAGGGCTTCTTCCGCCGTGTGAAAGCAGGAGAGAAACCAGGATTTCCCCGTTTCAAACCACGCCATCAGTTCTTCACCCTCTGTTATCCCGCCATGTACCTGGAAATACAGGACAAGACGATCATCCTCCCGACAGGCGGCGGTGGCAACTGGGGGCCAAAACGCTACCAGAACATCAACGCATCTCTGACAGAAGAACCCCCTGAGCATTTTCGCGAAGTGGCTGTCTCCAGAGATGCGCGTGGAAACTATTATTGCTCGTTCGTCTACGACGATACGGAGCAGCATGAGGACGATCAGCGTAAGGCACACAAGAGACAAAAGAAACGCAAGCAGCGCCACTTACGTGATGATGGCATAGTAGCCTTTGACCTGGGCATTAAGACACTGGCAACGGGCTACAACGATCAGGGGCGTTTCTACCACATCGGCGGGTTCAAGGGCTACCGCTCCTACAACAAACAACTCGACAAGATTCGCTCCAAGCGCGACAAATGCAAGAAGAAGTCCCGCCGCTACATCCATCTCTCGCGTGTCTACAAGCGGGTTGCTGAGAAGAAACGCCGCAAGCAACAAGACTGTCTGCATAAAGCCTCCCATCTCATCGCTGGCACACTGGCTGAAAGGGCCGTGGTCATTGGCGATCTTTCCCAACGGCAGATGGTCATCAAGAAGCAAGAGGACGAGACTCCCAAAGAAAGGCGCAAGCGGCAATTGCGCAACCGCATGGTGTACAATGATTGGGGTCTCTACGGCTTTGTACAAATGCTTGAGTACAAGTGTTTGCGCTTTGGGAAAGAACTGTATATAATGAACGAACGCGATACGACCAAGACATGCCACGTTTGCAAACGCAAGAAAGTGATGCCACTGTGGCAACGGACGTATCGCTGTGAGAATGAGAACTGCGGCTTGGTGATGGATCGCGATGAGAACAGCGCGATCAACATCTACGAGCGGTTCCTTGCGGGGCCTCCGCCACACACTCTCTGAGTGCGGTGTGCTGTCAGGGAGATGAGACGCCGTAGGGACTACGAGGGCTCCACGTTTCATCTCTTTGCAGTAATCAAAACATATTCCTATGTTTAGAAAGGCAGGTTGAATGCCACGCTGCGCCGATCTTGTTGACTGTGGATATGATAATCGGGACAGCGATCACTTTTGTCGTGCATGCGCATTACCGTTGCTCTATACCGCGCTGGCGGGTCGATATGTGGTAGAGGCGTTAATCAGCAAGGGTGGTTACGCGGCTGTTTTTCGCGGCATTGACCAGAATCTTTCGCGCCGCATCGCTATAAAGGTGCTACTTCCGAGCAAGACAACTCCCAATGAGCAGGAGCATTTTCTGCGTGAAGCGCGTATCGCAGCGACGCTGGATCATCCTAACATCGCGCCTATTCTGGACTATGGCAAAGATGGCCCAAGCGCATTTCTGGTCATGCCGCTTTACACGGCGGGTTCGCTGCGCACGCGCCTGGCAAAGGCCAATGGCCCGCTTCCCGCGAGCGAAACAATCAATAACTTTCGCCAGCTGGCGGGCGCGCTGCACTACGCGCACACACGCCCGCGCCCGGTGATCCATCGTGACATCAAGCCAGAAAATATTTTGATTCACCAGGAGGATCATCGCCTGGTTATCACCGATTTCGGGATTGCTCGTTCGCTAGAACCTGGGGCGCGTGTCGGCAAAACCATCACAGTTCGCGGCACCGTCGGCTACATGGCACCAGAACAGACCAGCGGGGTGGTCGATCCACGCAGCGATCAGTTTGGCTGCGCCGTGGTGCTCTACGAGATGCTCACAGGCTATCATCCTTTCGACTCGACGGGCGGGGGGGCGGTCATGCCGCCATCCAGCCTGAACCACGAGCTTCCAACGGCATTGGATGCCGTGATACAACGCGCGCTTGCATCCCGCCCGGAGAACCGTTTTAGCGACATGCTGGAATTTTTGCACATGTTCGAAGCGGCTTCTCGTCCCAGCGCCGCCATGCGCCTGACTCCACCCGCCAGCACACTTGACTCGCGCAACACGCCAGTCGTGCGCGGTATGACTAACCCCTCCGTACCCGCAATTCAGACGACAGGCAATAAGAGCGACTCGACAGGTCGCCAGCAGGCCATTCGCCCGAATACCACCGGCGCGCGCGAGAAATGCCAGGAGGGCGACGCGCTGCTCAAACAGCAGCAATACGCGCAGGCCCTGCAAGCCTATGAAGAAGCCCTGCGCATGGACGCGCACAATTTTCACGCCTGGAATGGCAAAGGAACCGCGCTGTACAGCCAGGGCAACTACCGCAAAGCCTACGAAGCTTACCAGAAGGCCACCGAGATCGAGGCGGACAATCCCGTTGTATGGGTCAGCACGGGCCTGGCCTTGAATCGTCTCCAGAGATATTCACAGGCGCTGGTGCATTTTGAACGCGCCTTGACGCTTGACGCTACCTATGTGGCCGCCTGGAATGGCAAAGCTGACGCGCAACTCGACATGAACATGCCGGAAGACGCCATCACCTCCTATATGCAGGCGCTGGTCTATGAGCCGCAGAGCTTTCAGGCCTGGAACGGCCTGGGCAATGCCCGTTCGTACCTGCGCGATTACGCGGGAGCCGTCGAAGCCTATAGTCACGCCCTGATCGTCAATCCGCGCAGCGCGGTAGCGTGGTGCAACAAAGCGGAGGCACTCATTCACTACGGCCACAACCGCTCCGCGCTCGATGCCCTCAACGAAGCCACCGAACTCGACCGCAACTATGCTCGCGCCTGGACGCTCAAAGCCGACGTATATGAGTCGCTGGGCAATCATCAGGAGGCGCAGAAGGCACGCAAGCGCGCCCGCCCCTGGGTCTCGATGAATTAACCAGATATGCCCCTCCGCATTGATAGCACCCCCAGACAAATAGCGACCAGCGCCGAAATTGCCAGCACCAACATATCCAGCCCGAAGCGGTCGGACGCGCTATAGAAAACAGCCTGTTCGAGCGCGTGCCTGCCATACGTCAATGGCACAAAGGCGGCAATATTCTGCAGCCAGTCGGGTTCAAAGGCCAGCACTCCGATGCCGCCCGCCAGGAAGTACAGGTAAATGGCCACGTTAATGGAGACGGCAATCACGATCTGCACGCGGCGCAGCGCGGCCCCGATCGCCACGCCAAGTCCCGCGCTGAACAGCGATACCAGCGCAATAGTGAGCAGCGCGCTCAACCAGTACACTCCTTGCGGCTGAGTCCACCCCAACACGTCACTCAAGAGCAATACCAGCGTTCCCAGCACAAAGGTAATGGCAAAGCCCGCGCAGACCTTACCGGCAATGATGGCGCCGCGTGACACGGGTGCAAGCAACAGTTCTTTGACCGTGCGACTTTCCCACTCGCGCGCCGTAGATAAACCACCATTGATGAGGCCACTGATACTGAGCAACAGCAGGATAGTCGGGAGTACACTGTACTGGAAGAATTGTACGTCGCGATGCCGCAAATCGGTTTCCTGCATGGTCACTTTTATGGGGCTGGCGTCTCCCTGCGCGTGATAAAACTGGGTGATGGCATCCGGCACGGAGCGGCGGATATCGTTGGTAAAATCCAGGTTCAGGTTATTCACGGTAACATCGATGGGCGCGTTTGCATGTGTATTCACACGCTGCGTGAAATCGGCGGGAATGGTGATAATAGCCACCACGTTAATATTATCAAGCAGCGCCTGCGCCTGCGCTGGCGTGGCATCGGTAATGCGAAAGACATCAGCATTGTGAAAAATCTGCGCCATCTGTTGCCCTTTCGCCCCTGCATCGAGCGTGACCAGGGCTACCGGACTGCGACCAACCGCCGCCGCCCCCAGCGCGCCTACCAGCAAGAAGGCGACGGGAGGCAGCATCGTAGCGGCGATATTGACAGGCTGGCGCAGCCAGATACGAATGTCTTTTCTGAGAATAACCCAGATAGCGCGCACAAATGCAGCGATCATCTCTTCACTTCCTTCCCTGACTAATGCGCCAGTGTGCTACGGCGCAGGACAAGCGATGCCACAATCAGCAAAACCAGCGCGTAGGCAGCGAGTATCAGGGCGTTTGTGCCAATCCCGTAGGTATTGAGAACAAAATTATGAAACGCGTGTTGTTGCAACACAATAGCGTAGTAGAGCGGGAATATTTGCGCGATCACCTGAATAGCCGGTGTATCAAAGGAGATCGGGCCAAAAGCGCCGCTCAAGAAGAAGAGCGGGATGGCCGTTCCAAAGGAGAGCGCGATTACCGGCTGGCGTCCTTTCAGCAGCGTTCCGAGCAACGTCCCAAAGGCGATGAAGATCAAGAGCGAGAGCAGTGTAAAGCTGATGACCTCATCCCAGTGCGCGGGCCGCACGCCTATTACAAAGATCAGCACACACAGCACGACGATGACGGACGCGATGCTCATTACAAACGCGCCCAGCATTTTCCCCAGGATGACCGCCCAGCGGCGCGCCGGCGAGAGTAAGAGTTCTTTGATGGTTTCGTTTTCATATTCACGCGCCGCGGCGGTGCCAGATTGCAGTATTCCGGCCAGCACCAGACCTATGACCAGGATAGAAACTGTCAGGTAAGGAATGTAATCGGTATCATGTGGTTGGAGATCAAGTTCACGCGGCGTGATAGTAACCAGGCTGGGAAAAGCTTTCGCGTAAAAGGTCGTGATGGAAAGCGGTATGGCACGCCGGATATCATTGGTGAAGTCGGTGTTCAGGTTGTTGATCTGCACACCTACCTGTACCGGCTGATTGTGTTGAATACGCGTGTCGAAATCGGCGGGAATAGTGACAACGGCGACGATTTTTCCGGTCGTAATCAGATTTTGCGCGTCGCTCGCACTGGCAACTTGCAGGCGGAACGAGTGCGCGCCGCTCATAGCATCGTAAAATTGACGCGCGTATGGGCCTGTATCATGCATGACTACCGCGGTAGGAGCCAGGCCGCCCGACAGCACAAACAGGCTGAGCAGGATCAGCACATTGAGAGGAACAAAGATGCCGATGATGGTAAATACTCGTTCTGTAAGAGCACTTTTGATGTCCTTTTTCATGCAGGCCCAGACGACACGCAACGTGTAAGCAGGTTCCCGGTACATATTACTTCCTCCGCTAGTCGCGCAGCGCGGTTCCGGTCAACAGCAGGAAAATCTCGTCAAGGTTGGGTTCGCGTATGGCAATATCTTTGATCTCGCCCTCTTGAGAGAGAATGGTGATAATCTGCGCTGCTATGTTGCTGGTTCCCTGCGCC
This sequence comes from Ktedonobacteraceae bacterium, assembly GCA_035534255.1. GTDB lineage: Bacteria > Chloroflexota > Ktedonobacteria > Ktedonobacterales > Ktedonobacteraceae > CF-113. The sequence continues at coordinate 8,942 of DATLSI010000026.1, forward strand.
GTGATCTTGAGGTGGGTACCCTCCTGTATCACGCCGCTGACGCCTTCCAGCGCGTGTAAAGCCGCCGTATCCTTCACTGGCGATGCAGTTTCTACTTCGATGACGCTGCCGCCGTAGGTCTGCTTAAGGTGTTCCGGGGTATCAACCGCGATAAGTTTGCCGTGGTCGATTATCGCCAGCCGCTCGCAGAGCGCCTGCGCCTCTTCCAGGTAGTTGGTCGTAATCAAGACGGTCTTGCCCTGGTCGCGCAGCGCGAGGACGTAGTCCCAGATAGCGCGCCGGGCCTGCACATCGACTCCCAGCGTTGGCTCATCGAGGTAGAGCAACTGCGGATCGTGCAAGAGGGCACGCGCCAGGGCCAACCGGCGCTTCATGCCCCCGGAGAACGTGCCAACTCGCGAGTTCTTGCGGTCCAGCAACTGCACCAGTTCGAGTAAGCGCGTGATGCGCTCTTTCTTCTCCTTGCGCGGAATGCCAAAGAGGTCAGCGTGGAAATCCATGTTTGTCCAGGCCGAAAGCTCATCATAAAGCGCGGTCTCCTGCGGCACCGAACCAAGCACCTGGCGCACCTGGCGAGCATTGTGCCGCACGTCGTAACCCAGCACATGCACTTGCCCACTCGTTGGCACACTGAGGCCGCTAATCATGTTAATGGTAGTTGTTTTACCCGAACCATTCGGGCCGAGCAAGCCAAATATCTCTCCCTGACGCACCTCCAGCGAGAGATGATCGACCGCCCGAAACGGGCCGAACGATTTACACAGGTCTTTGACCTCAATTGCCAGCGTCGCGCCTGTTTCCATCTGCGCAGACAACGTCACTGGCACAATTTCTTTACTCATGCGTTTCTCACTTTCCTGGTTCCTTATGGAAAAAATTTGGCAAAAGACCAAAACTCAAGTCAAGCTTTTTAGATCAAGTTCTGAGATGTTTTCTGCCTGGGACAATTCTTGATTAGTAGTATCGCTAACGAATCTGCCAGTATGCTATACCGACGAGGGTACCCCCCAGAAAAAACAATAGAATAGTGATAATAGTCGAAGAAAGATCGTTGGGAAGATGCGCGCTCAGTTCCAGATAGCCCCGCGCAATCGAGTACAACATAAATATCAGGCCAACCCAACAGTAAACACTGCCAAACATTCTTCGCATCAGATTCATTATAAATTCCCTTTTATTGACTACGCAGATCTTCTTCAAATGGCGCGTTCTGCTCCATCTTCCGTAATCGTTGCATAAATCGTTCGCGCAGGGGTTCGGACATGGCCTGTCCCGTAGCACCGTGATGCAGCAGGGTAATCTCGGCCATGATGCAGAGAGCAATTTCTTCGGGCGTAGAACCGCCGAGATCGAGGCCGATGGGAGCGCGCACGCGAGCGAGTTTCGCGGCTGGCACCCCCGCGTCATGCAGCAGTTTGAAAACCGCCCACACGCGCCGCTGGCTGCCGATCATGCCGATATAGGCGGCTGGAGAGTCGATGATGGCGCGCAACCCCTGCACATCGTGCGAGTGCGCGCGCGTGACCAGCACGATATGGGTACGCGGTGTTATTGGGTAGTTCCTCAAGCTGGATTCGATATCGCCCACCAGCAGTTGCTTCGCTGTGGGGAAACGTTCGCGATTAGCAAATGAGGCGCGGTCATCGGTGACGCTCACAGAGTAGTTCATCAGGTGAGCAAGTGAGGCAAGGGGCGCGGCGATATGACCCGCGCCCGCGATGAGCAGCACCGGCGGCGGCACAAACGGCTCGACGAATATTTCCGCCCAGGTGTTCTCTGTGCCAACCTCAACGGCTCTTTCAACCCGTGGTTTGCCCGCTTGTATCGACGATAGTGCGGCCTGCACGAGTTGTGGGACGAATTCGGCAGAGGTGCCTGGCAAGCGGAGTGCGCCCATCATTTCACCGTTTTCATGTACGAGCGCCTGCTGTCCAACCGAAGCGCGCCACGCGCCACCAGCCTCGATAACAGTTGCCAGCGCAACCGCTCGCTCACTTTTGAGCGCGTGAGTAATGGCTCGCGTTAAATCAAGCATAGTTGGCTGACCCATGCCGGGCGCGCCATGCCAGGGCTGAATAAACACGTCAAAGATGCCGCCGCACACACCCGAACTCTCCATGCTTATCTCTTCAGTGAGATCGACCTGCACCATGTGCGGACGCCGCGTATCGATGACGTTGAGCGCGGCCCGCCATACATCGGCTTCGCCGCATCCGCCGCCCACAGTACCGCTAATCTGGCCGCCGCGCTGCACCAGCATCTTCGCTCCCACCTCGCGCGGCACGGAGCCTTTGCGCCTGACGATGGTGGCGACCGCGACCGTCTCGCCAGTTTCTAGATGTTGGACGATTTCTTGATAGAGATCTTGCACGATGTCGTTCCCCGGTGTTTCTAATGCTGAGCCTGAACTATTGTTTGATTCTATCATAGCAGGCAATGCGGCGCTATCGCGCGGGTGCGCGCTATTTTTTTGCATTGATGAGGTTCTAAAGGGCGCCCGCAAGGGGACGCCCCTACAATGAC
>DATLSI010000027.1:0-20992 GCA_035534255.1 Ktedonobacteraceae bacterium
CCTTTTTACAGCAGATGCAAGAATAATTCCATCACCACAGCTAGGCTCCAGGACAGTTGTATCTGGGGTCTGGATAGCCCAACTGGTGAGAAAATCAGCAATCGGCTTTGGAGTGTAATAGCCGCCTCGAAGTTTCTGATATGTCGCTACTGATTTCATAAAATATTTCTCCAGAAGATTCGGGCGGAGTCCTACTAAGCCTTTCGCCATTGTTGATCCATGCACGCCCAAAACGCTGCAAGTCTGCTTGCGCAATCGCTATGGGAGGCATTGTTGCTAATGTTGCCATACGAAGCCATCTCCTACTATTTCAGTTTTTTAGGATAATTGAACCCTGCTATTTATACCAGTGCTTCCACCAGTTCCCTTAAGAACAGCTCCGCGTCTGTAATCAGGCCAGCCGCCTGGAAGCTGCCCCGGTCGGCCAGCTTTGTCACCACCGAGGGGTTGATATCCACTACCACTGTACGTACTACGGCGGGCAGCAGGTTGCCGGTAGCGATGGCATGTAGCATGGATGCCACGATAACGCACATTTCAACGCCGGGCAGAGCTTTGCGCATCTCGTTCTGCGCCTGCTGCATGTCGTTGATGACGCCGGGCATGGGGCCGTCGTCGCGAATGGAACCGGCCAGCACCATCGTCACGCCATGCTTTCTGGCTTCAAAGGTGATGCCCTCTTTCAGCAAGCCAGACTCTATGGCTTTGTCTACCGAGCCGAGCGCGCGAATGGTGTTGATGGCGCGCAAATGGTTGCGATGTCCGCCCTCGACCTGTTCGCCGCTTTGCAGGTTGACGCCGAGCGAGGTGCCGAAAAGAGCGGATTCGATGTCATGAGTGATGATGGCGTTGCCGCCAAAGATGACCTGTATGTAGCCGCGCCGGATCAGGTCGGCGATATAACGGCCAGAGCCGGTGTGTATGACAGCCGGGCCAAGCACGAAAAGGATCTTGCCTCTGCAAATGCGTGTCTCCTCCATCTGGCGCGCGATCTCATGGATAGCCAACACCTTGACCTTTTCGGAAGAGACGTTGCTTTGCATGAAAGCGAACGCCTCGCGTTCTCTGGCGCGCTCAAACGGCATGACACGAATACCGTCGTGCCCGATGACTACTTCGTCGCCAACTTCAACCTCGTGCATTGGTTTGACATAAGCGCGTTTATTGGCGCGGTCAATCACGATGGCAACATCCATCTCGATTTGCTCGACATCGATCCATTGGCCGTGCAGGCGAACCTGTGTCGGAAGGTTGGTGGTCGAGTAGAACTTTGCGGGCAGTACGCCCTGCTGCTCGACTTGAGCCGTTTGCGCGTCGTTGCCCTGAACGAGGGTGGCTCCGAATTGCATGAGTTCAGAGAGAATCAATTCCAGCACTTCGTCGTTGGGAGCTTCAACCTTCATGCGCGCGTAGCTCGGATCGGTTTTGTGCGTTCCAATGCGCATTTCTTCGACGGCGAAGTTGCCGCCGCGATCCATGATGATGTCCCAGGCGCGCGGTAATGTCCAGGAGTCGATGATGTGGCCTTTCATTTCGATGGTTTCTCTTGACGTCATGTGCTTGCTCTCTTTCTTTTATTTGTTTTTGCCAACCGGGCAGATGGCTTTGAAGGTGCAGGGGCGGCACTTGGCGGCGCGTTGACTTTTCAAAGCTGGCGGCTGTGGCGTGCTGCACTTTGCCATTTCGGCCAGCAAACGGATCACCTTTTTACGCAGCGCGGGTGTGTACTCGACGGTAAATTCACAATCAGCATAGCGCACAATGCCATGTGTCGGCAATTGCTCAAAATAATCTTCCAGGATCAGGCAGTACGCCGCCACCTGCACTATGTGATTGCTGAATGGCGCGCTGGCCTCATGCACGTTGAGCTTGAGTTCGACGGGTACCGGGCGGCCATCGGGCAACTGCACTACATAATCTGGCTTGCCCACCAGCGGATAGGCACGAGACGAGAGCGGTTCGCCCTGTCCATCCGCGTCTTCGTATACCAGATTGCCTTCCGGCAGGCCGAGCGCGCGCTGCTTCTCCGCGATCAGCCGCTCTCGCTGGACGCGCCGTTCGTTCAAACGCAGCAGCACGAGCGCGAAAGCCAGCAGCAGCAGTCCCAGTCCAATTGAAAGCAGAATGGTGTTGAGCATGACGCGTTCTCACCTTAACAGTATGGCCGCGACGATCAGCAGCAGCGCCAGTATGACCAGCGTTACAGTGACGATGGTCAGCAGGCGCGTGTAGCGACTGGAACGGATGCTGGCGCGCGCCTCTTCCTCGATCTCCGCGACTTCACCGGCGTGGTCGGTGTGCTGCTGGCGTCCCTCTTCAAATGCACCCGCGCGTAGCAGCAGTTGCTCGATCACATTATATTCTGGCAGCGCGGTGGCCTGCGAGCCGTGTTCATGTTCCAGTTCCACCAGGCGGGCGAACAGTTCTTCTATGTCTGACTGGGCCGATGGCTCGAATTGCTCATGCCACCAGACCAGGGGGCAATATTCAAATTCCGCTACTTCACTCGCGGTGAAGAGGCGTTGTCTGGCTTGTGATGACTGCTGCATACTCATTTAATCTGTGCGGTCGCCCTGGTACGTCTACCCTAACGTCGCCGATTCCTGGATGCCGGCCAGTCCGAGCGTATCAGCTATGCTGGACATGGCTTCGATGACGTTGGCGATATGCTCATCCAGGTCTATGTTCAGCTCGGCTGCACCGTTGATAAGGTCTTCGCGGTTGACGCCAGCCGCGAAGCCTTTAGATTTCATCTTCTTGCGCACCGAGCTGACTTCCAGGCCAAGGATGCTTTTAGTGGGACGCACCAGGGTGGTTGCGGTAATCATGCCGGTGACTTCATCGCAGGCGAAGAGGGCGTGCGATAGCAGGTTATTGCGCGGGTGGGTCGCTACGTTCAGGTCATTGTGTGCCAGGATAGCGTAAATGATGCGTTCGTCGTAGCCGCCCTCGCGCAGCCATCCGGCCATGACCTGGGTATGCTCGCGCAGGTCGGGATATTCTTCATAATCAGCATCGTGTAATAGGCCCGTCATAGCCCACAATTCTTCGTCTTCGCCATACTTCCGGGCATAAAAACACATGGCGGCTTCCACCGAATACATATGCTTGCGCAGATTCTCATTCTGTACGTGGGTGGTCACCAAGATATAGGCATCGTCTCGTGTTGGCATAGTCAACTTGTCTCCGCTTCAACAAAGATAAAATTTCTCTTGTCAGTGACGCCTATTATAACATACGCCTGGTTTTCTGTGTCCCTGGGAAATTTGTCGAAGAAGTAGTGCATTTTTCAAAACGGTGTGATATACTCGTGAGGCGTTGTAGAGCGTCTTGTGCCCTGAGAAGCTTATGCATTATTTACAAGGCTTAGCGAATATAGTGCAAATCGCGCGATACACGAGAAGTTGTTGGGATTCTAATCCAGAAATCGAGAGAAAGCATGTCATTGAGTGATCAGACCCTGAATTGTCGCGATTGCAATCAGGAATTTGTCTTCACCGTTGGTGAGCAGGAATTTTACGCAAGCCATAATCTAACGAATTCTCCGACCCGTTGCCCCTCCTGCCGCGCAGCTCGCAAAGGGCAGTCCGGTGGCGGGTATAGCAGTCGTGGTGGTGGCGCTCGCGAACCCCGCCAGATGTATACCGTTATTTGTTCAAGTTGTGGCAACGAGGCGCAAGTGCCGTTCCAACCCCGCAGCGACAAGCCAGTTTATTGTAGTGATTGCTTTCAGCCGCAGAAATCTGGCCGAAGTGATGACAGTAGATCGCGTTGGTGATGTCAATGAGTGAAGTGAAAGTTAACCCTGGCGATTCGTTTGAGCAGGCGCTCAAACGTTTTAACCGCAAAGTTCAGCAGGATGGAGTGCTTTCCGAGGCGCGTCGCCGCACGCACTACGAAAGCCCGCAGGCGCGCCGCAAGCGCAAAGCAGCCGCGCAGCGCCGCAAGCAGCGCCGCACTCGCCAGCCCGGCTAAGCCTGCACGTATCCATCGAGCGAGAACGTCATAAACCAGATGGCTCAGGGCGACCGCGAGGGTCGCCCCTACCATACCACGATATACGTAAAACGGATATGGTAGGGGCGACCCTCGCGGTCGCCCTGAAATCGTGGGTTTTATGCCTGTGCCCTTGCCTGCACACCCAGACCAGGGCGTTCGGGTAAGACCAGCTTGCCATCGACCACCGTCACGCCCTCGTAGGGATCGTTGTCGATCAGCAGGTGCCCGTCGAGGTCGGCATAATCTACCAGGGGCGTGAGGTGCGCGGCTGCTGTGATGGCCAGCGAACTCTCTATCATGCAGCCGATCATAATGCGCAAATGATGCGCTCGTGCGACATGAATCATCTTCAGAGCATGACGGATGCCCCCACACTTCATCAACTTGATGTTGATGCCATCCACACATCCCGCAACCCTGGGAATATCATCGACGGTGACGCAGCTTTCATCGGCAATGATGGGCAGTGGCACGTTTTCACGTACCAGGCGCAGCCCATCCAGGTCGCGTGGATGCACGGGTTGCTCCACGAATTCGATATTGTAGGGAGCCAGGGCATTGATCATTTTAATTGCTTCTTTGGGTGTCCAGGCGGTATTGGCATCGACGCGAATGGTCGCCGATGAGACTTCGCGAATGGCTTCGAGATTCGCCACGTCATTTTTCGTGCCGACCTTCACCTTGAGAATAGGATAGTCACGCGCCAGCAGGGCCTTTTTTGCCATGTTGACGGGGCTATCGATGCCCAGTGTGAAAGAGGTATGCGGCGTATGGGCAGGGTTCAGCCCCAGCAGTTTGTAAACTGGCACATTGAGCATCTTGCCCACCACGTCATACAGGGCCATATCGACCGCCGCTTTGGCAGCAGGGTTAAGGCGTATCAAGTGATCGATATGGCTCAAAATATCTTCCAGTGCGAAAGGATCATCGCCCAGATTGCCCGCGAACATGGTAATACAGGCCAGCACCGTTTCCAGGTTCTCGCCGTAAAATTCGTCGGGGGCAGCCTCACCTAAACCCCTATACTCCTTGTGGTTGATCTGGACAACGGCGTTTGAGGCGACCTGCTGCACGCCGCGCGAAATACGAAACGGCACGGTAAGTTTGAGGTCGATGGGTTTTGCGTCGATATGCATAGTATGGCGTCCCTCTATTTCCTGTTTGTACAAGCGTATCAGACCGTGAATTGCTTGCTCAGCGCGTCCATCAGCTTCTCGGCGCCATAACGCAGGGGATCGGTGGCAGGAAGTCCTGTCTCCTCTTCTGCCTGTTTGATGGCATCGCGCGCTTTCTCATCGCTCATGCCAAAAGTCACGATCGATAGGCCGGCCACTTTGCAGGGGCGGTCGGGTCGTACCCAGCTCACGGTATCCTCGTTGAAGGCGATCATGCGTTTGAGCGAGGGTAGGGGGCAATAGGTGTAGCCATCGATCATGGTAGTGCCTGCTTTGTGGCAGAAGATCATGGCATCGGGCATCGAGCCGTGAATGAGGCCGAGTGTGACGGGCGAATAGCCGGGATGATTGAGCGCGCCCTGGCCCTCGACAAACACCCATTCGTGTTCGTTGCTGAAATCGAGCACCATCTCTTCAACCATACCCGCCACAAAATCGCTGATGATGCGGTCAACCGGCAGGCCATTATTGGCGATCATGATGCCCGTTTGCCCTGTGGCGACGAAGGCGCTGTCGAGACCGCGTTTGCGCGCTTCAATATCAAGTTCGAGCGCGGCGGTCATTTTGCCAACGGCGCAGTCCGAGCCGACGAAAAGAACCGTATGGCTGCCGGGTCGATGCGGGATGAACTGCGCGATGCGGTTCTTATCAGGCGGGCGGCGCACGTCCCAGATGGTGACTCCGCGTTTATCGGCGGCGGCGCGCAGTTCTTCGTCCTCTGATAAAAAGACGTGTAGACCACTGACGATGCCCAGTCCGTTATCGATGGCGGTCAACAGTTGCCAGCGCCACGCGGCAGGCAGCGCGCCGCCCACAGGCGCGATACCTATCAAGAGCGTATCCGGCTGGTATTTCAGCGCCTCGTTGATATCATGCACAACGGGGATACCGTACCCAAATGATGCCCCGCCCAATGCCTGGGGAACATCCATGCCCTCCTTTGTACTGTCGATGACGGCCACAACCGTATCTTTGCCGTAGCGGATAACGCCGGTCGCCGTTTTGCCGTGGTGCCACTCGAACGACCCCTCGGCCAGTATCGCTATTCTTCGCATGCCATTGCTCCATAGTCAGATGTACGCTAGATGGTCAATAGTATACCCTATTATACATCTTAAAATGGCAGAGCCTGATGTTCATGCGAAAAGGCATACCCTCGCGGTCGCCCTGGCAATAATTCACAGGCATTGGTCAGGTATTCGCTGCCTCTGGCGAGGCCGGATTGCTCCAGCTTTCGTCTTCCGCCAGAATCCGGTCGGCTTCGCCAGGTCCCCAGGTGTTTTGCGCGTAGGGGTAGACGGGTGTCACGTTGCCCAGTATGGGTTCGACGACGGCCCACGCCGCCTCAACCGCATCTTCGCGCACAAAGAGGCGTGGGTCGCCCAGCATGGCATCCATGAGAAGGCGCTCGTAAGGCTCCATTTCGTCGCCGGGATGGTGGCCCGCGACAAGCTCCGCGTTTTCGCCTTTCATCTCTTCGCCGGGGATCTTCACCCTGGCGCCAAGCGAGATCTTCACGTCGGGGCTGATGCGGAAGCGGTAATAATTGGACTGGGGTGGCTCAACCTCCGTGAACACGACCTGGGGCGGGCTTTTGAGTTCAGCCACTATTTCGGTAACTTTGACGGGGAGGTGCTTGCCGGCCCGGATGTAGAATGGCACGCCTGCCCAACGCCACGTGTCAAGAGTGAGTTTGACGGCGGCGAACGTTTCAACCTGCGAGTCGGGTGCTACGCCTTTATCCTGGCGGTAGCCCTCGTATTGGCCGCGCACGACGTTCGCTGGATCGAGTGGTTCCATCGACTTGAATACGCGTGCCTTCTCATCGCGAATGGATTCCGGGTCCGCGGCGGTTGGCGCTTCCATAGCGATGTAAGCGACCAGTTGAAGCATATGATTCTGTACAACATCGCGAATCGCGCCCAACTCTTCGTAAAGTTTGCCGCGATCCTCCACGCCGAAACTCTCGGCCATGGTGATCTGCACGCTCTCGACATAGTTGCGGTTCCAGATGGGTTCGAGAAACGAGTTAGCAAAGCGGAAGTAGAGTATATTCTGCACCGGCTCTTTGCCCAGATAGTGGTCGATGCGGTAAATGGATGATTCTGGAAAGACGGAATGCAGTGTCTGGTTGAGGGACTGAGCCGAGGCGAGATCACGTCCAAAGGGCTTCTCGATGACTACGCGCGCGCCATTAGCACAGCCAGATTGCCCCAACTCTTGCACAACGGGGCCAAAGAGAGTGGGTGGGATCGCCAGGTAGTAAAGGGGATGTTGAGCGTTGCCGAGCGCCTGGCGCAGTTTGACGTAGGTCTGCGGATCGCTATAGTCACCGGAGATGTACTGGAGCAATGAAGAGAGTTTATCGAATGCCGCGGCATCCACGCCGCCATATTGTTCAAGGCTATCGTGAACGTGCGCGCGCAACTGTTCGATGCTCCAGGGTCTGCCCGCCACACCAATCACCGGAATGTCGAGATGACCATGCCGGATCATCGACTGCAGGGCCGTGAAAATCTGCTTAAAGGCTAAGTCACCGGTGACACCAAAGAAGACAAGGGCATCTGAATTTAATTCTGTCATACTATACCTTCTTTCATAATATTATGTGTGCTGTCCCCTCTATCGTACCAGATGAAATATGGAGGGATGCAAATTATCGCGTTCACTTACTCTTTGCATATTTTGCCACAAAAAACGCAGTAATGGGAGAGGCAGATAGCGCAATCGTAATACGCAAGAATTAGATGAGCCGTTTCACCGGGTGAAGGGACCTATGCTACCATTGAATTGCTGGCGGACAGGATGTTTTTGTTCTGCGTCAGAGCCTCTTCGAGCGCGCGCACTATGTGTGGATCGAACTGTGTGCCGGCGCAGCGGCGTAGTTCGTTGAAGGCCCAGGCGGCATCGTGCGCTGGCTGGTAATGACGCTCGGTGATTATGGCGTCGTAAGCATCGACTACTGCCACGATACGCGCGCCGAGGGGAATGGCTTCTCCCGCCAGCCCATCGGGGTATCCCGCGCCGTCCCAGCGCTCGTGATGCGCCCGGATCACGGGTACGAGCGCGCGCAAAGATGGTACCTGGCTGACGACCTCCGCTCCCATGATGGTATGTTCCAGCATTGAGGCATGTTCTTCGTCGTTCAAACCTTCAGGTTTCTGAAGTACCGAGTCGGAGATGCCGACCTTACCCACATCATGCAGGCGTCCTGCCAGCCCGATCATGCGCGCTTCGGTGTGGTCCAGGCCAAGCGCGAGCGCAACGTGAGTCGCGAGCACAGCCACGCGGCGTGTATGCTGGCCGGTGTACTCATCGTGCGCCTCGACCAGGGCGGTCAGAGCTTCGACGGTTCCGAGCAGGGCTGCCTCCTCGCGAGAACTGTGAACGTGGTTGTTGATGCTAAAGGCGAGCGATGCGGGATCGCTGGCGGCGCGTACCTGGTTGCGTCCCAATCGTTTGGCAGCGTACATGGCCTGGTCAGCGCATGTCACCAGCCCATCGCGGTCACTGGCATCGTCAGGAAAGGTGGCAATGCCGATGGAGCAGGTCAGGCTCATGCCGCCGCCCATGCTAAAGGCGTGCGATGCTATGGTTGACCGCACGCGCTCGGAGATGTGACAGGCTTCTTCCATGCCCGTCTCCGGCAGGATGACTAGAAATTCTTCTCCGCCCCAGCGTCCCTGCAGGTCAGTTTCGCGCAAGTTCAGGTTTACCTGCGCGGCAAAATCACACAGGATGCTATCGCCAATGCTATGTCCGTATGTATCGTTGATAGCCTTGAAGTGGTCAAGATCGAGAAAAAGAATAGTACATTTGTGACGATAACGGTAAGCTCGCGCCATCTCTTGCTCGATGGCAGCGATCAGCGATCGGTGGTTGGAAAGTCCTGTCAGTGGATCGGTGGTTGCCAGCGCCTGCAACTGCGTGTTGGCCTCGCTGAGTTTATGATTTTTGGCATGCAATTCTATGTGCAGGCTGTGCAGTTCGCGGGCATAGACGACTGTTTTTCGCACAACGAAGATGATGCGCAGCGCCACCAGCCCGCTCAGCGCGATGCCTCCCGCGCATATTCCAATCTGTAACAGACTGTTGCTGCTCTTTTGTAAAAGATAGATGGCCAGTGCGTAGACAACCAGCGTAAGCACATAGAAAAGCAAAATCAAGCCGGTTGCTCGCCAGGTCGGCTGCGCGTCATCGTTTTGCTGTGTACTCACGCCCGCTGCTCCTCAATAGCCTCGTTACACCCATGGCCATATGCTACCGTTGCCTTCTTTCTATCCATTTTCGACACGTTCGCGAATTTCTTGAGAGCGTAAAAGACTCTAGACTCTTCTTCGTAACCGTGCTATCATAAGCTCCAAAGTTGGTATCTGATTTGAAGAAGGGGCGGGAACGCTATGCATTTCAACTTAATCAGCTGGTTATTCACCGATCCGTGTACAGCCACGAATTGTGTGCTAGCCACATCGACCACTCCCGGTACACCGCCGGAGACCTTTCATTTCTACGTACCCTGGCTCATCTTTTGTGCTCTGGGTCTGCTGATTCCGTTCTACTATTCTGTTGAGGGACGCAAACGTTTCGTTAAAAACAATCCGGTTGTCAAATATATGCTGGACCGCTACCTGGGCTGGCTGGCCATCATCAGCATCGTCGCCTTGCCTCTGATCTTCTCGCGCGCCTACCTGTTCGAGTATTTCTTCGCGTGGCGCTTCTGGCGTTATTTGTGGCTGGCCGGTTTGCTGGCATGGGCCATCATCTGGATTGTCTACTTCGTGCGTAAATATCCGCGGGAACGCGATGCCTTTCTCGCTGAGAAGAACCGCAAGCAGTACATCCCCAAAAGCAACAGGCGCAAGGCAAAAGCCGCCAGCAGGTAACAGGACTGGTCATTTCATATGAATCCGCCCACCGGGATTATCCTGGCCGGGGGACGCAGCGAACGCATGGGAACAAATAAAGCTTTGCTGCCTCTGCCCGGCCATCCACCTGAAACGTTTCTCGATCACCTCGTCTCAACGCTAGCTCCCTGCTGTGCTGAGGTGCTGTTGGTCGCGCGCGACCAGGCGCAGTTCGCTGGTGTGGTCTTGCCCTGTGCGCGGGTCGTGTTTGATCAGAAGCCAGGGAGTGGCCCATTAATGGGCTTGTATAGCGGTCTCAGCGCCATGCAAACAAACTTCGCGCTGGTGGTCGCGGTTGATATGCCATTTGTGCAACCGGCACTGCTGGATTTTCTACTCGCGCACTACCAGCAAGATACACTGCTAGTACCAGTAGTAGAGGGCGTGCCACAGGTGCTGCTGGCGCTCTACCCACGCTCTATCCTGCCCCTGGTCGAGGAGTTGTTGCAACAGGGAAAACGCGCCCCCCGTTCTGTGCTAGAGGTAGCTCCTGTCCACTACATCGAAGAAGCGCAACTGCGGCAGGCTGACCCGCAATTGCACTCGTTTGTCGGCGTGAATACCCCGCGAGATATGCGCGCAGTCCTGATGAGCGTTGACGACCGCATGGGGTAATGGATGCCCATCGGGACGCTTGCGTCCCCGGCGTCCTGTTTGTACCGATCAGATTTTTAGGAAATGTCGCTGCGCCATTGTCTTCAGCGTTTCTTCAAAGCCGCGCGTCGTTAGCCAGTTGCGCGTCTCACCTGTCACGACGATATCCACCTGTTGTAGCTGCGCTATGGTCGCTGCTCCGCTCAATTGCATGGCTACCCTTAGTTCGGCGATGGTTGTTTCCAGTAGGTCGCATACTGCGTCGTAGCCCTGGCTGGCGGCTTTCAGGAAAGGGAAGCCCATGCCAACCATGCTCGCGCCCAGTGCCAGCGCCCGCGCCATGTCCAGTCCGCTGCGCACACCGCCGGTGGAGATCAGGGGCAAGCGAGCAACGCTGGCCTCGACAACGGCGATGGGTGTAGCGATACCCCAGTCACGGAACAACATGCCGATGGAGTGCGTGCGCTCGTCGCCGCGCGCGGCGGAGCGAGCCGCTTCCATGGCCGACATACTGCTGCCGCCTGCTCCGCCTACGTCGATGGCGGCCACGCCGCACGAGCGTAGCAGTAGCGCCTGCTCGCGGCAGACACCCGCGCCCGTTTCCTTGGCAATGACCGGCAGCGCGATAGATTCTGTGAGCGACTTTAGCGCGGCTGCCTCACCAACGGCGCGGCGATCTCCCTCTGACTGCGCGGCCTCTTGCAGGCTATTCATATGCACGGCCAGGGCATTCGCGCCAATCATATCAATGGCACGCTGCACCTGTTCCAGCGTAAACGGCTCGTGCCGCGCCTGCTTGATAAGTTGCGGCGCGCCAATATTGGCAATCAGAAAGGTGTTCGGCGCGTTTTCGCGCGTGATGGCGTAACTGCCGCTGACATCGGAGTTGACGATGGCGGCTCGCTGGCTGCCGACGCCGAGCGCGAGGCCATAGCGTTCCGCCGCCCGTGCCAGGTTCGCGTTGATCGAGGCAACATCGGGATGACCACCCGTTAATGATGAGATAAAAATGGGATAGCGAAATGTATGACCGAGGAAGCTTACCGAGGTATCGATCTTATCAAGGTCTACTTCCGGCAAAGCCTGGTGTACAAATTGAATATCTTGCCAGTTGGCGCGCTGCGCCGCGGAAACATCCTGTCCTAAAGCCACGTTGACATGCTCTATTTTGCGCTGTTTTACTTCATCGGTCATACCGTCACTTTGTTCCTTTCAACCCTTCTCACAGGGATGCAGCGTTTGACTATCACATAGACGAGCGGAATGCCGAAAATGCATAACGGCGACAAGACGCTTGCCTGGGTCGGGTCCACTAGTTGCAGCGGATAATACAACAGGGCGCTACAGGAAAGCAATACGGCGCACATACTCAATGTATCGAAACGACGCAACGCGACAACCCCCACCACCCATACCACATACCAGGGCCAGAAAACCGTCGAGACCAGGGTGATGTACCCAATAATCACTATACTCCAACTTGTGAACAATGTCTCGATGGCCGGAATTACCCTCTCCTCTCTCCCAGGGCGGGGACACGCCCGCGCCCTGGGAGGGGGGTGGGAAGCATCAATCGGTCCCATTTCGCGGTCCGTTAAATTGACGCCTGTGGGATAAGATTCATCGCCTACTCGCCCCATTTCGCGGAAATACAACAGTGCAAACAGGAAAAACAACGAAGCGAGCACCGTCGCGCCCGCGGCGCTAGATGGCTGCATGAGCGATGGAGGCAAGTGGGCGCCTTGCGCGACCAGGCTGTAAAGTGCTCGTACAGGAATGACAATGAGCGCGAGCGGCGAGTAGACAAAGCTGGACAGGTTTAGTGAAGCGGTGATCGCCAGGAATGTTGTACCGCCCTGCCAGACCGGAATGTAGGCCGCGACTATAATCGCCAGCATGACCAGTGCCCGCCACGCGAAACGCAACAACGCTTTCGTTGTATCTCGCGCATCGCGTACTATAAACCAGAGAAAGAGCGGTGCCAGTAAGAGTACCAGCAGGTTCATGCTGCCGGCCAGTCCAAGCAGCACTAATGCACCTGTATCAGACCAGCGCCCTTTGCGTTGAATGAAGAGCCATACCGCCAGCAATAAGCAGCAGAGCACAACGCCGCTAGCATTGCCGTTGATGGCCAGTTCGACCAGCACCAGTGGATTCCAGGCATACAGCAATGTGCCGGGCAGGCGATTCGCAGGCGCGATTTTGCCCAGGATAGCCCATATCAGCAGTGTATTGATAAGGTGGGCCAGCAGCGCGAGTCCTCTGAAAAGCGCGGTAGCAGTAGCGAGATGCTGGCTCCCAGTCGCTGTAATCGCGGAGGCAATGGCTGCCCAGGGGGGGCCATAGAGAACAGGACTGACAGGCGCTGGCGGATTGAAGAAGCCATAGACATAATAGCTTTTCCCGGCGTGGCCGATGGCGATATACGCGGGTATATCTCGTGAAAGCGCGGCGGGCGCAGTGAAGATGAGCGCCGTTTCTACGAGCGCCGCGCCGAATAAAGGGAAGAGCAGCAAGTATCCTGAGTAGTGGATTTTGCTGCTTGCGCGAAAGCTGAAGATAATAAGAAAGATGTAGAGACAGCCTGATCCTACAAAGGCAAGCGCCTGGTAGAAAGGGTCGTTCACAATCCTACCCTGTCGAAGGCGGTGTCGATGTATTTGACATAAAAATCTGTGTTGGTTAGTTCGCTCAGTTCTGCGCGGGATAGGTAGCGGGTGACTTCGGGGTCGTTGCTGAGCGCGTCGAGCAGGGCGGGTCCTTGTATCGCGCCTTTGCTGGCCATGCCCCATATTTGTTGGGCGTTGCGCTGCACCATCTTGTAGGCTTCCTGGCGACCCACACCTTTGTCGATCAGCGCGAGCAGGATGCGTTGCGAGAAGACCAACCCGCCCGTCATGTTGAGATTAGCCAGCATGCGCTCTTCATCGACCTGCAAGCCGCGCATGACGTTGGTGAAGATGTACAGCATGTAGTCGAGCAGAGTGCAGGCATCGGGTATGATGATGCGCTCGGCGGAAGAGTGGCTGATGTCGCGTTCGTGCCAGAGGGCTACATTCTCCAGCGAGGTGACGGCGAAGCCGCGCAGCACGCGCGCCAGGCCACAGACGCGCTCGCACAGTTCGGGGTTGCGTTTATGCGGCATAG
This sequence comes from Ktedonobacteraceae bacterium, assembly GCA_035534255.1. GTDB lineage: Bacteria > Chloroflexota > Ktedonobacteria > Ktedonobacterales > Ktedonobacteraceae > CF-113. Next base: position 13,820 of record DATLSI010000027.1, read on the forward strand.
CCGACGATCCCTGCTGGCCCGCGCCGAATGGCTCGAAAGCTTCGCTAAGTTCGGTGCGCTGCAAGTGGCGAATCTCCTGCGCCATCTTTTCCAGCGAAGCGCCGAGCAGGGCAAAGGTGGTGATAAAGTGCGCGTGCCGGTCGCGTTGCACGATCTGGCTGGAGATGGGCGCGACGCTCAACCCCAGTTGCGCGCACACGTACTCTTCTATCTGCGGCGGCACAGTCGCGTGTGTGCCGACCGCGCCGGAAATTTTGCCCACCGCCACCTGTTCGAGCGCGGCTGCCAATCGTTGTTGGCCGCGCCGCAGTTCGTCTACCCACATGGCCAGTTTCAGCCCGAAGGTCATCGGCTCGGCATGGATGCCATGCGTGCGCCCGGCCATCAGCGTATATTTGTAACGTCGTGCCTTATCTGCTACTGCTTCAATCAGTTGTGACAGGGCAGTAGAGAGCAGGTTTCCGGCTTCTTTCATCTGCGTCGCCAGCGCGGTATCCAGCACGTCGGAGGAGGTCAGACCAAGATGGATGAAGCGACCTTCGGGACCCAGTTGCTCCTGGATGGAGCGCAAGAAGGAGATGATGTCGTGATGGGTTTCTTGCTCGATCTCCTGCATGCGCCGCGCGTTGTAGCGCGCCGTCCGTATTTTTTCGATGGCATCCGGTGGTATGACACCTTCGCGCGCCCATGCTTCGCAGACCAGCAGTTCTACCTGCAGCCAGCTATCGGTTTTGTGTGTCGCGGACCAGATGGCGGCCATTTCGGGCCGGGAATATCGTTCAATCATAGTGTGAAAATACACCTCAATATGTTACACTGCAATGCATGACATGATTATCTTGTTTAGTGTATCACACGCAATCACGGGAAGAATAATGTGAATATATCAGTATCAACACCTGTGAGCTACCGTTTCGCGCAGCATACGCGGCGGATCACGCGTTTCGCCCTGGTTTCTGGCATTATTTTGTTTTTCTCCGCCAGCGCGATTGTGCTGAATAGTCTAAATGCCTTGCCTTCGGGCCTGGGCGGTCTGGAAATAATAGGCTACCTGGTAGGTGTTGTGGCCTTTGTGGTGCTTTTGCCCATGCTGATCCTGAGCTATCAATACGCGCACAGCGGCGTATGGATCGAAGATACAGGCGTGCGCGTGCGCTTTCCGGGCGAGAAAGCGCAGGAGATGGACTGGTCGGAGGCGCGTTTCGCCGTGAATGAGGGTGAAGAGTACCTGCAAATGAGCAAGGGCAAAGAGGGACTGGGCCACGTTTTTGGTGATTCGCGCTATGTGCGCCTGCACCTGGACGGACTCACACCGGAACAACGCGAACAGGCTGTATCGGCCATCGCGCGTTATGTTGAAGTGCGTCGTCCGGCGCGTTTTACCCTCATGAGCCTGCTCAATACGAAGGGCGAGGTACAGGCAAGGGGCAGGCTGTACCTGTTTGAGCGCGAACTGCTGTGCGCCGAAAATCGCGGCGAGAAGCGCGTCTTTTTCATTGCTCCCCTCGCAAAGTTGAGCGCGGTGAAGCAGCGCGACGCCTTTTACGTGGGCAAGCTGGAGTGCGAGGCGTTTTCGCTGCGCTATCAGGGCAACGACTACGTGATTATGCTGGGCTACGAGACGACCCTGTCGGGTAATATTGGCACCAGCTCGCACTGGTCGGTGACGGGGTACGCTGATGATTGGATTGAGGCATTGAAGAATGGCTAAAAATCCGGGCATAAAACTTGCCAAATGGGTGTTATAGTGTGATAGAATAGTGTAAATGTGTTGGTGAAGGTGAGGATACCAGGGCGGGACTGCAATCTCCTGACCTCTTGACGGCCACGTATCATCCGTGTACAATCATGCTCACAGCCATAACTGTTGAATTAACCTGGGAGTTGTCATGAAAAAAGGAATACATCCAAAGTATATCGAGTCCACAGTCAGTTGCGCCTGTGGCAATAGTTTTCAAACCGTCAGCGTCAAGCCCGTCTTGAAGGTAGATGTGTGCTCGAAGTGTCATCCGTTCTTCACGGGACAGCAGCGCATTCTGGACGCCGCGGGCCGCGTGGAGCGTTTCCGCAGACGCTTTAACTTGCCGGAAGAGTAGGTCAGATCGGTTAGAAAATACCGGGGATAAAGGAGTGGAAGTAACATCCTTTATCCCCTGTTTGTGCTTTCTATCTGATGTAAGGGGAATGACCCGTTGAATGGCCAGGTTAGAACAATATTATTCCTTATTGCTGATACCGGGGCAGGGCATCGCAGCGCGGCTAATGCCATACGCAATGCCATCAAGCTTATCGCCCAGAGAGACCTGGAAGCCAGGCTTGCCTGCCAACAAGAGGGTAATGAGCAAACTGTACCAGAAACGCCGGACGCGTCAACTGTCTCATCTCTGCCTACCTATCGTGTCGAAATTGTAGATGCATTCGAGGAATACAGTCGTTTCCCTTTGCGCGAGGCCATGAAGTTATATGGACCTGCCATCCGTTATAATCCCCGGCTCTATGGGCAGGTGTTTCATTTAAGTAACCAGTCGCAGAGCATTGCCGCTGTACAGACCGTAGCTACCCCGCTTATACACAGGGGGCTGCTGCGTTTAATTTCCACGGTACAACCCGATGTAATCGTGTCCATCCATCCTTTGCTCAACCACGTCACACTGCGCGCTCTAGAGGACCTGCCTTTCCATATCCCGTTTATTACCGTTGTGACAGACCTCATCAGCCTGCATTATTCCTGGTTTGCACCCGGCGCGGATGCCTATATTGTGCCGACCGAGCGCGCCAGGGAAATCTACCTCGAACGGGGACTGGACCCCCGACGCGTGCATATGCTCGGCATGCCTATCGATCCCAAGTTTACGCTGTCCAGCGAGAGCAAAGAGGAATTGCAGTGTAAGCTTGGTCTAACCCCTGGTTTACCGGTTGTTTTGCTGGTCGGCGGCGGCGACGGCGCGGGTGGGCTGCGTTCTGCGGTTCAGGCCATATCACAGGCGCGCTTGCCGGTGCAACTGTTAATTGTGACCGGGCGCAATACGCGTCTGTATATGCATCTCCAGCGCGTACGTTCGAGTCTGCGTGTACCCGCCAAGATCTTTGGCTTTGTGCATAATATGCCGGAGATGATGCGCGCCTCGGACGTGATAATCACTAAAGCTGGTCCGGGAACTATTTGTGAAGCCCTGGCGTGCGGCCTTCCCATTATTCTCAGCGCATTTGTCCCAGGTCAAGAAGAGGGCAACGTGACTTTTGTCACGGAGAATCGCCTGGGTGCGCTGGCCTATGACATGGTTGAGATGGTGAATGTGCTGCGCTTGCTCATTAAGCCGGGATCGCAGATGATGCAGCAGCAGTTGGAAAGCGCCAGAAGCTTCGCGCGTCCAAACGCCTCTTTTGATATTGCGCGCTGCATTTTAAGTTTCTTACCCCCGCAAGATGCTCCGGGGGTCTGGCAACAGGCGTCACAACAAAGACCGCGGCGTGATACACAGGTAAAACCTTTGCAGTCGATGGTGCCAGCGAGCATCTTGAATGCTCGGATGCCGCGTATGCGTTCCAGGATGGCTGTGCGTTCTATCAGACGCCGTTTCAATCGCTCGAAATTTATCCAGAGGACGCTTTACAGGCACAGGAATACATAAGGTGAGATAGGCATGGCAAAATTCTATTATGGCGGTCAGGCAGTTATGGAAGGGGTCATGATGCGAGGGCACAAATCGGCAGCGATGGCGGTGCGACGCCCTGATAACAGCATCTACCTTTATGAAGAGGCGTTGAGTCCAAAGCTTTATCAGAATCGCCTGTTTCGCTTGCCGTTCCTGCGTGGGATGTTGCTCCTGTGGGAGACGCTGGTACTTGGCACGCGCCTGATGACGCTTTCCACCAACATTGCTACCGGCGCGATCAACCCTGACGTTAGTGACCCGTCCGTAAGTGCCGCGGGAGATAGGCTGCGTAGGGGCGACCCTGGTGGTCGTCCGCCCATGGGGTATGCCTGGAATGTAGATACGAACGCCAGGGATTTCTTGCCTGAAGAGCCAGAAGCAGCGCCGCAAATAGGCGGCCTGGCGATGGGGTTGACGCTGGTGGTCTCGCTGGGTTTTGCTGTCGCGGTCTTCTTTCTGGGACCATTGCTGATTACAGGTCTGCTGCATAACCAGATTGGCGGGGGCTGGCTCAGCCTGACGTTGGAGGGCGTAATCCGTCTGGGCCTGCTCGTAGGGTATCTGTACCTGATCGGGCGCGTACCCGATATCCAGCGCGTCTTCGGCTATCATGGAGCCGAACACAAGGCCATCAACGCGATGGAACATGGTGATCCGCTGGACATTCCCCACGTGCGCCGCGCTTCGCGCGTGCATACACGTTGTGGCACAGGCTTTTTGTTGCTGGTTATGGTGGTCTCAATTGTGGTTTTTGCCCTGGTCGGTTCGCCATCGTTACTGATAAAAATTGTTTCGCGTATTGTGCTGGTGCCAGTCGTGGCGGGTATTGCCTACGAACTCATGCGCCTGGGTGCAGCAAATTATCGCTACCGGGTGGTGCGCTGGCTGCTCGCGCCGGGGCTGGCCCTGCAAGGCTTGACCACGCGCGAACCCGACGATAGCATGATTGAATGCGCCATCGCTGCTTTACAGCGCGTGATGCAGCGCGATGAACCCGTAGGGGCGACCCCCGCGGTCGCCCGCCCGTAGCCGTAGGGATAGATAAGGACTCATTTTCATGTCATCAGATCCAACCATAACACCGCCTCCGGTCGATATGCCGCCGAATTTGCCTGTGGAACGTCCCAGGGTGCGCTTTTCGGGCGCTCGCTGGTTTTTTACAGGCATCATTCGAGTAACGTACCGGGTCTGGACTCGTATCGCGGCGCACCTGTTCCCCGAAGATTCGCGGGCGGAACGCATTGTTCGTTCTCTGCATATCCCCTTACCCGATCAACTCAACATGAGCTGGGTGACAGGCAAACTGGCTGTTGGCGGGCGTATTCGCCCGGAGGATATCGCGGCTGTGGCACGGGTGGGCGTCACGCATGTTATCGATACTCGTTCAGAACACTCTGATGATGCGCAGGCGCTGGCAAAAGAACACATCCAGTTACTCTACCTGCCCACGCGCGATACTTTCCCTCTGACGGTCGAACAGATGATGGAGGGGTCGAAATGGGCGCAGCAGGTGATGGAACAGGGCGGGCGGGTGCTCATCCACTGCGAGCATGGTGTCGGGCGCAGCGTCCTGCTGACCTGCGCCGTGTTGGTTTATGAAGGGATGCATGCTCAGGATGCTCAACAACTGGTGCAGCAAAAACGCTGGCAGGCCGCGCCAAATCACAAGCAGGTCGCGCGTTTAAGAGAATTTGAGGCGAGGGTTGACGCATCCAGGCACGCTTCCAATGCTCCATCACCCAGCGCGTAACGCTCGATGGCTCGCGCTACTCCATCCTCCTGGTTGCTGGCGGTGACGACCCTGGCGGCGGCTTTGACTGCCTGCGGTGCCTGCCCCATGGCGATGCCCCAGCCGACGGATTGCAACATTGGGATATCGTTATTGTTATCTCCAAGCGCCATGACTTCACTTAATTGCAAGGAAAAGCGCTTTGCCAGCGCTTCAATGCCGCTCGCTTTTGAACAGCCTGTCCTCATTACTACCAGTTCCGCACTTCCATAGTTGCCGCGCTTAATGCTCGTCCATGAACAATCAAGCGCGGCAATCTGCGGGGCTAACGCTTGAATGGTTTCCTCAGAGTCAAAGGCGACTACGCGCAGCGGATCGGCCTGTCCGCGGCACAGGTGTTTGTAGGGCAAGCGATGCATCATAGCGGGGAAAGTGGTGAAGTAAGCATCTAACCACAGATTATCGAAATCTGCCGGCCCTGTCCATATCTCCTCGTTCAAGCCTGTATCGGGATGTACTACCGGTTGAACGCTGTGGCTCACGAGTATGGCAACAGCCTGTTGCGCGATGTCAGCACGCAGTGTTTGCCTGTGCAGGATCGTTCCCTCTGGATGCTGCACGGTCATGGCTCCATCATACAGGATGAGCGGGATTTCCAGCCCCAGTTCATCCGCGATCTGCTTCGTATTGCAGTAGCGGCGGGCCGTTGCCAGTGTGACGATAATTCCGGCTCGCTGCGCAGCCTGTACAGCAGCCAGCGTGGGAGATGTAATCTCACCTTCGGGATTTAACAATGTGCCATCAATATCAATCACGAGCATTTTTATACGCGTGGGAGAAAGTTCTTCAGTCATCATATCACCACTTTGAAATATCAAGCATAATGAAAATGCGACGGTTCAAAGCCGTCGCATGTTCCCCGGAGTGGGGTACAGTCATATTATATCACGAAATCAAACGAATTCAAACAGGGCCACTGACAATGAGCCACCGGCCCTGTTTGTTGGATACACGAGCAGTGAATTAGCCGCCGATGTAGCCGATGATATCGGTGCCACCCTGGGTACCCGAGGCGTTCCAGTACATGGGACGCTCGACCACGAAGGGGCCACCACCGACATTGGTCGTCTGCACCGTCATGGAGACCTCGTAGCCCTTGAAGCCATCTCCATTGCGGTACAGACTGGTGCTCACCACCCCGTTCACGTTGACCGTGGCGCGCGACTGCGCTGGCACATTCATCGAGAAGGTAAAGCTGTTTCCCAGCGCGTTGTAGAGCGTGACATAGATGGTCTCCGCGTTGGCGGTCGGGTTCTGCAAGGTCAACCACTCGTTGTAGCCAGGAGCCGTGTAGCCCTCGGCGAAACTGTAGAGGCTCTGGGCGGCCGGTCCCGGCTGACCCAGCGCGTCGGTGCCGCCGGTAGCGAACTGGCCGCCGTAGTGGAAGTACATCTCGCGTTCGGCCACCACTTTGGCTCCCGACGAGGTGATCTCGGCGGAGATGGTCAGGTTGGGGGCGAAGGCGTTGACGTTCCAGATGACCTGGCTCAGGGTGGGAATGTTGAGCTGGAAGGTCTGACTGGGCGCGCCCTGGATGTCCAACTTGATGGTCACCGCGGCGGTGGTGTTGGCGACGGTATCCAGGTTGGCGATGGTCAGGTTCTCCTGGAACTGGCTGCCGGTGAAGCCTTCGGCGAAGAGCCAGTCACTGGCCAGGGCCTGCACCCCGATGACATCGGCGCCGCCCGAAACGATACCGGCGTTGCCAGCATTGATGTTGCTGAAGTA
>DATLSI010000028.1:0-4822 GCA_035534255.1 Ktedonobacteraceae bacterium
GCGCGATATTTTCTTGATGATCTTTTATGTCTATGTTCCTGGAGATCGGTTACACTTGCCACTGTCATGTTCCTCCACTTAAAGCATACTCGTAGAACAAAGCACAAGAGATATTTTTTGTGGGGGTCTATATCCTTCCGGGTGAAAGATACGGTAGCTTGTAGGGACGCGATAAATCGCGTCCCTACAATTCACCCAGAAGCACAAGAGACCCTTTTGTGGGAAAAGTGATGACAAAAAACAGGAGGCGAGCATTGCTGCTCGCCTCCTGAGTTTATCGTGTATTGTGGACGTTTCTCCGCGCTATTTAAGAGCGGAAATTAGTAGCGTCCACCGCGATTGCTATTACCTGGACGTCGATCCCTATCCTGGAATCCGCCTCGGCCACCCGACTGGCGCTCGCGCGCCTCGTTGACGATGATCGTGCGATCACCCAGCGTGGTTCCATTCAAGCGATCAATGGCAGATCGTGCCTCTTGATCGTTGCTCATCTCGACAAAGCCGAAGCCTTTGCTGCGCCCGGTGTCGCGATCAGTAATAACTGTTGCAGAGGTCACTTGACCACCCTGCGCGAAAAGATCGATCAGATCTTGTTCAGTTGTCTGATAGGGGAGACCCCCTACATACAATCTCATTTAGTATGCTCCTGTTTCGACATCTCTCATTCGCATTGACGCTCGAAGAAACCATTTCTCACAGAAGCGATACAATCCTCTTTTGATGTCATACACTTATTTTAACACACGATGCAAGGAATTTATTCCCATTATCCATTGAGAGCGAAAAGAGACACCCACAAGGGTTATTGACTTGTCCCGGCGGGTGCTACTCGCTATAATGTGCAGGGTGATACAAATTTAGACATGCGAGGACTGCGGGAGTTGTCAGAAAAACGAACTCGTCTCGTGCGGGAATTGATCGAGACCGTCGCCGTGACGCTGCTGATCTTCCTGGTGATCCGCTTTGCAGCGCAAAGCTTTCGAGTGGATGGCGCGAGCATGCAGCCAGGTCTGCATACCAATGAATACGTGCTGGTGGATAAAGTGTCCTATCTCTTTCAAGCGCCGCAACGCGGCGATGTGATCGTTTTTCATTATCCGCTGGACACCAGCAAAGATTTTATCAAACGTATCATCGGCATACCTGGAGATACCATTGTGACGACCAGCGATAGCGTATCCGTGGACGGGCAGATACTACATGAACCATATGTCTCATTGCCTTTTAATTTTGCCAGTAATACGTGGAAGCTTGGATCAGGGCAGTTTTTTGTAATGGGAGACAATCGCAACAACAGTCTCGATTCGCGGACGTGGGGTCCACTGGATCGTAACTATATTATCGGGAAGGCAGTCGCGGTCTACTGGCCGCTCACAAACTGGGAGGGGATCAACACGTTCCCATCCGTCTTTACGCTTCTTGCCGGCATCCATCCCGGTAGTTAACAGACAAAGAGGTTTGCATTGAAAAAATCATCACACCTGGCACGAGAAATTGTTGAGACGCTCGCCCTGACATTGATCATTTTCCTGGTGATCCACTTTACGATACAAAACTACCAGGTTGACGGACCCAGCATGACGCCAACTATTGTGAATAATCAGTACGTGCTGGTCAATAAACAGGCCTATCTCTTCCAACCGCCGACGCGCGGAGACGTTATCGTTTTTTACTGGCCGGTTGATACCACGAAAGACCTTATCAAACGTGTAATCGGTCTGCCTGGTGACACAATTCTCCTGACCAGTTCTACCGTTCAAGTGAATGGGGTGGTACTCAAGGAGCCTTATGTCAAAACGCCTTATAATCCAGAGGCAAGACAATTGGTCGTGCCACAGGGTGACTACTTTGTAATGGGTGACAATCGTCCGTACAGCGACGATTCGCGCGATTGGGGGTTTGTCCCAAAAAGTTATATAATTGGAAAAGCCGTCATGATTTACTGGCCACTCAATAGCTGGCAATTAGTCAACACCTACCCGTCAGTGTTTAATGCTATTAAGCCAAATAATTAAAGGAACACAGGCATGCGAGATTCGAATCAGGAATACCCGGTGCGCCCACCACAAAAAGGCGAGCACCACCCGTTTGATGATGATGCCAACGCCGATGCGCTACACGATCAACCACCGCCGCACCGCGGGCCACTGCATCAACGCGATCAGGCAATGCAGCCTCGCCTGCCACGCGGCGGTTTCGGAAAGGCGATGGTAATTGCGCTGGCAGCCGGCATTCTCGCCGCGCTTTTGAACATCATCTTCACGCTTGCCAATGCCTCTCTCTACCAGCAGGCCGCCGGCTATGCCGGGCATCCCACACAAATGCCGCTCAATATTGCCACAACCATTTTTGGCCTCTTCTGCCTCACATCATTCATCGGCCTCGTCATCTACTTTATCGCGGGTTTTATCACCGGGAAAGTCGCGGTTGAACGCAGGTTAGGCTTTTTCTGCGGTTTCGTAGCAGGCGCGATCGCGCAAATTATCGGCTTCGTTATCGGACAATTGCCGAACTATCCGGGCAAAATCAGTACTGGTTTCAGCGGCAATCCCATCAACATCGGCGGCGGCATAATTACTGCTTTGATTCTTCTCCTGCTCGTGGCGCTGCTGGGCGGGCTGCTAGGCTTCCTGGGCGCGCGCCTCGGTACGCGCCGCCATCCCTATTATGTCGGATATGATGCCTGATGCAGGTGTCATTCACCCCACAATATTCGCCATCGGCTCCGCCCAGTCCAGCAGACTTTCATCGTCCATATAACGCCCGGCACACTGCAATCCCAGGGGCAAACCATTGGCGGCGCGTCCGGCGGGCAACGTGACCGCGGGCATACCTGCATGCGTCCAGGGGAGATTCATCAACGGACTGCCGGTGCTGGCAAGTCCCTCTGGTGCGGAACTCGTCGTCGATGGAGATACCCACAGATCGATGCCTTCACGCGCCATCGTTTCTTCTAATAACCGGCGCAGGGCCAGCCTGCCGGGTATCATCTCCGCCAATTCTTGCTCGCTGATCTCCTGCCCCTCGCGAATGGCAGCCAGTGTGCGCGGGCGATAGAGCGAGGCATATTGCGCGAACCAGGGCGCGTGTATGCGCGCCATCTGCGCGAAGACGATGCGACTGTGGCGGCGGTTAATCACTTCGATATCCGGCAATACCTGCGCGCGCCGTATTGTATAGCCTGTTTTCTCAAGCAGCGCGAGAGTTTTTTCAAAAGCGTCCAGGCCCTCCGGCGTTGCCTGAGCCAGGTATGCACCTTCTGGTACGCCCAGTACCGGCAATGCAGAGGAAGTCGTATGCGCTGCGGATCGCCAGTTTTCGCACACGAGCGATGCAGCCAGCGCGACCCCCGCCACGTCCTGCGCAAAGATACCAATATGTTCCAACGCCTCGGAACACATTATCCAGCCATTGATGGGAATGCGCGCGTAGCTCGACTTGAAACCGGCGATCCCGCAATAGGCCGCCGGGCGAATGGTCGAGCCTATCACCTGCGTGCCAATCGCCAGTGGGCAGTAGCCAGCCGCGACCGCGGCAGCCGAGCCACTGCTCGACCCACCCGGCGAGTACGCCAGATTGTGCGGATTGCGCGTCGGCCCCGGCTCAAAATAAGCAAATTCGGTCGTGACGGTCTTTCCCAGTATAAGCGCACCCGCGTGGCGCAAGGCACTGAGATAATCGCCCTCTTCTCCGCTGAATAACTCCGCCGGCAGTTGCGACCCGCAGCGCGTCGGGAAGCCATCCACGAAGAACATATCTTTGATACCTACAGGTATGCCATACAGCGGGGGACGCAGCGCCGGGTCGGGGTAACACGCCTGTAACGCCCGCGCATCAGCCAGCAAACGCGCGCGGCGATCAGCTTCGGGCAGTAATGCCTGAAGTTGCTGTTCCTCTGCATCGATGCGATCACAAATGTCATTGATATAAGCAAACAGGTCAAGCCGCCCGCTGCGCAACGTGTCAGCCGTTTCTACCAGTGGAGCCGCATGCAACATAAAAGCCAACTCCTTTCCGTTGGAGGGTCCACTCAACAGCGAATGGATGATCTATTGTAGCATCGATGGGAGATGGAGGGGAAGAGGAATTTTTATGATTTGCGAGAGCACAAAGATTTGAGGGCTGATAAACAGACGCGCGCTCATTTGAATCGGCTGTTTACCCCTGCGGACGTGAAATTTTCAGGCCACATCGTTTACAGAAATGTATATCTCCCCAGGCTAAAAGTGGTTCATTGCAGCGCGGGCAGGGCCAACCGACCAGGGGAAGCGGCATATTTGGCGGATTTAAAGGAGCAGGAGTTTTCTCAGGTGCTTCCGCTGGCAAAGAAACCAGGCGTTGAGACCTGAACCGCCGAGTTAACTCCTTGGAAGCGAGTAGCTCGACGTGGCGACGAGGAATAAGTGCCGGTAGCGGCCCAGCCGGTAGCGGCCCAGGTGGTTGTATGTGAGAAATATCTTCTGCAATTATTTTTCGCAGATTTTGAGAAGCAAGGCTCCACGAGGGAGCTACCGCTCCATTACTGTTGATGGAGGGTATAGCCTCTTTGATGTTTGCCTTGCTCCATACTTCTTCGATATTTATGGGAGTCAACGTGCTTTTGCCGGCTGCCCAGCGTCTCGACAGCGTAGGCAAGACGCCCTCTGGTAAGGCCAGAATGGTTGCCAAGAACAACACGCCGCCCACGTGATGCGCAACGAGTTGTAATCAAGCAAGCGAGGAAAACATTCTAGGAAGCAGCACGAATAGACGAAGATCAATACAGACCTGTTGAGAGGCTAGAACACCATCGGGAGAAGGAAAAGGTGGGAGCCGCTGGCTC
>DATLSI010000029.1:0-7673 GCA_035534255.1 Ktedonobacteraceae bacterium
TGAATGCCTTATTTGCTCTGTTTTTTGACGCGAAAAATGGTATCGTATACAAAAGAAACATTCTGGAAGATGGTTTCGCTTTTGTGCTTAACGAGGAGATTGATACCTGGTGAACACAACTCGTACTTTGCGCGTGGAAACTGAAGCTGGTGTGCGCTCGATTATCCTGTGTCGTCCCGGCGAGTACAATACCATCACGCCAGCGCTACGCGATGAACTTGCCGCCGCTATCGATGATGCCGACGCTGATCCCGCGGTGCGTGTCATCCTCTTGCGGGCAGATGGTCCGGCCTTTTGCGCTGGCTATGGACTCGACTGGGCCACCGAAATGCAGCTAACCGAGGCTAGCCAGGAGCGAATGTGGGACTCTGTGATGGATTTGCGCATGATGTCCCAATTTGTAAATACCTATATGAAACTGTGGTACGCCTCGAAACCGACCATCGCCGCCGTGCAGGGTTGGTGTGTTGGCGGCGGCACAGACATGGTATTGTGCGCCGATATCATCATCGCCGCCGAAGGAGCCGCTTTTGGTTATCCACCAGCGCGCGTATGGGGTACGCCTACCACCGCCATGTGGGTCTACCGCATGGGGCTTGAACGCGCCAAACGTTACCTGCTCACAGGGGACGAGATTCCCGCAGTCGAAGCCGCGCGCATCGGCCTGATCCTTGAGACTGTGCCGGATGAACAGCTTCAGGAACATGCCCTGGCCTTCGCGCGCCGCATGGCACAATTACCCACCAGCCAGCTCATTATGCTCAAACTGCTGTGTAATCAAATCGTAGAGAACATGGGCCTGGCATCGAGTCGCACGCTCGGCACGCTTTTCGACGGCATCGCCCGTCATACGCAGGAGGGTTACGACTTTGTGGCGCGCTCCAAAGATGCCGGTTTCCGGCAGGCTGTGCGCGAACGTGACGATCCCTTTGGGGATTATGGTTCGGGGCCGCGCTCACGAAGTAGAGAAAAGAAAGAGCAATAACCTTACTATTTCGTCCACACGCCCTGCGGATCATACTCTCTTATGATTCTTAATTCTTCATCTGTAGGCGGTTGTGTCTCCCGGCAATCGGCGGCCAATCTCAAGCGCCAGCCGGTATGTTGCTGCACCTGCTCGATGCTTGAGCCGGGATGATAGGACGAGAGCAAGGCTTCTCCGTTTTCTTTATCGAAGGTGAAGAAGGCCAGCGTTGTTATCAGCGCGGCGGGGCCACCCCTGGGCAGACCGACGCGCGCGCGCCACGACTCGCCTGCCGGGCCATGCTCATCTGGATAGCCATAACCGGGGCTAGTGACAAAGTCTACCTTTTCGCGCAGGCGATGAGGCTGGTGCTGCATAATGATAGCCAGGCGCTGCGAGAACGAGGCTATATCGGCTCCGCCTCCGCTGCCGGGCAGACGCACTTTGGGATGCTCCCAATCGCCGATGATGGAGGTATTCAGGTTGCCATAGCGATCAACTTCCGCGCCGCCGATGAAGCCAAGATGCACATCACCTGCCGCCATGGGTCGCATGACATTGAGGGTTGTAGTTGTCCAGAGCGATCCGTAAATATTGGGCGCGTCGCCCATGGTATAGAGCAATTCAGGAGACGGTACGTCGCGCACAATGCCGCCCTCGAAGAAACCCACACAATTGGGCGCGTGCGTGCGCTTGGCGAGGGCGAAAGCGATCAGAGGCAGGCGCATACCGACAAAGACGTTTTCGCCATCGCGTATCTGGCGCGCGGCACAGACCACCATCAATTCTCCAGGCGTGTAATCCATTTTGGTGCCTTTCTCGTTTGAACTAATCGATTGGGTGCATGCGGAAAAGAACGAAGGCGACAGCAAGGGTCCCTACCCCACATCGTCATCCACCCTCGCCCTTACAATGATTACGGCGAATCAATATCCGTAATCGACGGGGGCGGCGTAGTGATGTTCTTTTACACCCAGGCTGCGCTGGCGCTGCTCACCCAGTTTTGTCAGATAGGCGGCGCGACCTGGCACGCGCATGACCCACTCATCCAGCCAATCTTGAAAGCCTTCAAGCGCGCGCGTGCGCGTATGATACTCGTGGTAATACTGGTGGTCGCGATTGCAGTAGCCCTGCACGGTGGAGGGATGCGCTCCCCAGGGTTCATGCACGACGGCTCGCACTTTGTAGGATGGCCCTGGCACGCGGTTGGGATCGCTGAGGATCACAGCGCGCGATACGATTTCCTCGGCGACCACAATTACGTCGCGCGCGGCCAGCCATGCCTCCTCGCTGATGCCTACGCTGCCCCACATGTGGGCGTTGCCATCCTCGTCGCAGCGCTGGACATGCACAATGGTAACATCCGGGCGAACGGCCGGAACCAGCAGCAGCGGAGTTCCATCGATGGGCGATGGCTCTACGCGCAGGGTGGGATTCTGGCGCGGCAGGTCGCTTCCCAACAGGGTGCGTGTTGGAATATAGGGCGAACCCAGGCTGGCGGCCAGCAAAGCTAACCCGATGGTGAAATTGCTGTATTCATGGATGGTGATGGGATGGGGAATGTCTTTTTCGGCGGCGCGGCGATAGCAGTGGGCCAGCCCCTCGCTGACATTGCCCACCCAGGCCGCGACTATCTTATCGACGCAGCCCGCCCCGATCAACTGATCGAAGAGTATATCTGAAATAGGGCCGATCAAGGTCAGGTGTTGCCGTCGCTGGCGAATGATCTCATGCCCTGCCGCGAATGGGATAAGTGTTTCCAGGGCTAAACCGAGCGCGACTGATGAACCGTCAGGCACATAGCGAGCGATGGCCCCGGTCATTGTAGTGAGTTTGCTCATGCAGGTGACAACTCCATGATAGTATTGGCATAATCGTCCGACACGTATATATTACCACGTTGATCGACAACCAGTCCCTGTGGCTCGATCAAACCCTTGCTCAGCAGCGTCTCGCGCTGGCCTGTTGCCTGGCGCACACGAATGAGCGCGTGTATGGAGGGCTGCAAGTCGATGACCAGCAGATTGCCCTGTGGATCGAAAGCGACATCGTCCGGCATGCCAAAACCGCCGATGCGCGTTGTCTTGCCAGCAGGGGTAATACGCACGACCGCGCCGCCGCACTCGTCGGCCACGTAGATATTGCCCTGGCTGTCTACTGCCGCGCCTACCGGCCTCACGATGCCACTGGCGAGCGTGGTGAGTTTTTGCCCGTCCAGGCTCATGAGATAGACGATGCCTGTGGGGCTATCGGGCACGATCAGCGTTTTATTCACCGGGTCGAACGCGATGCCATCTACGCCATCCTTGCAAGACAGGCCGCTCGGTGTGCCAGGCAAGACGCGCAATACTGTGGGAGTGGATGTAGCGGGAGCGAGTTGCAAAATCCGGTTGGTGGTTTGTTCAGCGATGATGAGCGTGCCATCCGGCAAATAGGCCAGTCCCTCTGGCCCGGCCAGACCGCTCAGCAAAAGCGTCACCGAACCATCGGCATTGAGACGGCTGACAGTGCCGTTATAGAAGTCACTGAAGACCAGGCGTCCCTGTGGATCGAGTACCAGGTCGTCCGGACGCCTCGCGCCAGTTAACAACACGCGCACCTTGAAATGCAGTGGGGTTGCACCTGGCGTGCTTGTTGGAGTGGAAAGAGCTGAAGTAAGCGTAGGCATCACAGTAAATGTAGGCAGAAGCGGCGTTCTGGTAGGGGTCTTACTGGTCGATTGGGATGTCTGACCACAGGATGAAAGAAGTACAAGACATAGCAGTAGAAAAGAGCATAGAATAGTGGCGCGCTTCGTAATCATGAATATCCTCTCGTTCACACCCATACGACCGTTCCAATTATTCAACGTTTGCGGAACGCTTTTCGTTACGGAAGTTATGTGAACGCTCAACCCTGTCCTTATGCATTAACTTGCGCGACTTCATCCAGGAAGTGATGCATGGTTTTGAGGGGCGCGCCGCTGGCATTATTGCGCAGCATGACCATCTCGGCGGCAATGCTGAGGGCGATCTCGTCGGGCGTCTCCGCGCCCAGGTCTAACCCTATGGGAGAATGCACCTGTTCCAGTCGCTCGCGCGCGACGCCCTCTTTGAGCAGGTCGCGGAAGATGTTCTTGATCTTGCCGGGGCTGCCGATCATGCCGACGTAGCGAGCGTGCGTTTCCAGAGCGGTGCGCAGGGCGTCTTTGTCGAGGTGATGGCCGCGCGTTACAATCACGATCCAGCTTGCCTCGTCCGGCTCAAGCTCGCGCATGGTCTGCGGAATATCGCCAAAGGTCAGTTGCACCTTATCGCCGAAGACCTGCGGGTCGGCCAGGTCACGCCGGTCATCGATGACCACGATGCGAAAATCGAGGCTGGTTGCCAGTCGCGCCAACGCCTGCGCCACGTAACCCGCCCCCGCGATAATCAGGCGCGGCTCAGGATGGAGAGCCTCGATGAAAAGTTCCAGCGTCGCGCCGCAGCTACCCACCGCTTGATCTGCGTCCAGGTGGACATGGATAAGCTGGGATTGACCATCGCGCAGCGCCTGCCTGGCTTCCTGCGCCACCTGCGCGTCAACTTTCGCGCCGGAGAAACCACCGCTCGTGCTGCCATCGGCATGCACCAGCATCTTGGTTCCAACGCCGCAGGGTGCCGCGCCAATGGTCTTGACGACGGTGGCTACCACTACCCGCTCGCCGTGCTTGAGGGCTGTCTGAATTTCGTTATAAATGGTTGAAGCGCTCATGCTTTCTCACCTGCCTGTATGGGTATGAATACTGGTATACTCAATCATTGAATAAGAATATCATACCACATTAATTACAGCCAGATGCGCCAGCGATCAAGTGAATCGACGCCGGAGTCGGAGGAGAGGTCGCCATAGTTGGGCCACACACTCGCGCCAGGTTCCAGGGCTTTGATGGCAACGGCAATCGCGCCTGCCCAGGTTTCATCCACGCTCAAAGCCTGCATCTCTTCTTTGCTGAAGAAGCGCGCGTCATCTAATTCTCGCGTATCGGGGTGCAGGTCGCTGATGGGCGAAAGCAGTTTCGCGCGAAACATGAAGAAGTAGTTATGCTCGCCGTCATCCATTACCCACAGGCGCACTCCTATCAATCCTTCGATCTCTACACGCAGCCCGGTCTCCTCGAAGGTTTCACGCGCAGCCGCCTGGTCGGGCAGTTCACCTGCGTTAACGCGCCCGGCAGGCAGCAGGTAGCGTCCTTTTGTTACTCCATAGGTGTTGCGCACCAGCAAAACGCGCTGGTCATGCACGACTAGCGCGCCCGCGCCCATGCTGAGCGGGCGTTTCGGTCTGGGTTGTTCGACCGGTAAGTCTGCCTGCGACATAGGGGTATGCTCCTTTATTTGCGCAATCTGGCGAGCCGTTCTTTCGCCTGCTCCAACAATTCATCGCTTTTGCAGAAGGCGAAGCGCGCATACCCATGTCCAATGGAGGCATGCTCCTGGCTATAGAATGTCTCCGGCGGAATGCAGGCTACTCCGATTTCCTTGACGAGATGACGCGTAAATTCAAGCGGCGTTCCAGCAAACACATCTGTATAATCCACCATCACAAAGTAAGTTCCCTGCGGCGCGAAACATTTCAGCCCTCCACTTTCGAGCGCGGCGAGCATGAGCTGGCGTTTTGTCGTGTACATGGCCTGGAAACCTGCATAGTACGAGTCAGGAAGATTGAGCGCGTAAGCAACCGCTTCCTGCGATGGATGATGCACCGCGAATGTCACGAATTGGTGCGCGCGCGCTACGCCGTCCACCAGGTCGGGGTGTCCATACACCCAGCCAATCTTCCAGCCGGTGGCGCTGAACAGCTTCCCGGCGCTGCTTATGGTGACGGTACGTTCAAACATGCCAGGCAGCGTTGCTATGGGAATATGCCGCGCCGAGTCAAAGAGCAAGTGCTCGTACACCTCGTCGGAAATAACCGTTACATCATGCTCGATGCACAGGTCGGCAATCATGGTCAATTCTTGCATACTGAAGACGCGCCCACTGGGGTTTTGTGGTGTATTCAAGATCAAGGCGCGCGTTCTCTTGCTGAAGGCAGCTTTGAGTTCGTCAGGATCGAATGTCCAGGTCGGTGGATGCAGGGGCACGCAGACGGGTATGGCATCAGCCATAATAATATTGGGTACATATGAATCGTAGAACGGCTCGATCACAATCACTTCATCACCGGCATCGACCAGTCCCAGAATGGCGGAGAAGATGGCTTCAGTTCCGCCCGCCGTAACCACTACGCCTCGTGCCAGATCGATGTCTAAGCCATAGAAGCGCGCTGCATGATCGACTACCGCCTGGCGCAGGGACGCCGTTCCGGGGCCGGGCGCGTACTGGTTATACTTACCGGCCTGCGCAGCCTGCGCCAGTTGCGCGGCGATATCGGGCGGGGTGTCAAAGTCAGGTTTTCCCTGTCCAAGATTCAAGGCATTGTATTGTTGCGCGAGCATATTGATCTCGGTGAAAACGGTTGTACCAAATGTGGCTACGCGCCTGGCAGGTGTGGACATACGGTATGCTCCTTCATTACGGCGTCCCTACTGTTTTTTCAGATCTTCGAGCACGTTGAGCAACGCGTCGATCTCTTCAAGCGTATTGTAGAAATGCGGCGAGATACGCACGGCGTTACTGCGGGCTGCTGTATAGATTTGACGAGCTGCCAGTTCATCGACGATGTGTTGCGGCGTCAAATCTTGCCGATCTGGATGTGGTTGGAAACAGACGATGCCCGAACGTTCGTTATCTCCCCGTGGAGAAGCAACGGGATAACCCAGGCGGTCTAAACCTGAGATGGCGTGACCGGTCAATCCCAGCACACGCGCTTCGACCGCCTGCATGCCGCCATCGATGCTCTCGAAGACGCCCAGCGAGGCATCCAGCCCTACAATTGGCACGCGGTTAGACGAACTGTGCTCAAAACGCGACGCGCCCTGCTTCAACGGCTGGTCATAATTAAAGAACTCGAAAGGTGTTTCTACGCTGAACCAGCCGCGGCGTTCTACACGCAATTGCGCGAGCAAGCCATCGGAGACGTAGAGAATGCCCGTCGTCTGCGGACTCAGCAGCCATTTATGCGCGGCAGCCGCCAGGTAATCCACGCCAAGTTGTTGCGCGTCGATGTCCAGCGCGCCCAACGCTTGTATAGCATCAATGCCGCAGATGATGCCGCGCTCGTGGCAATGACGTGCAATGGTGGCTATGTCGTTGCGAAATCCGGTGGAGAACTCCACCAGGCTCAGGCTGACCAGTCGCGTGCGCCCGGTGATCTGCGCCAGCACATCCTCGACGCGAATACGATTCTCGTGCATCTTCACCAGCCGAACCTGCACGCCCTGCTGCTGTAGATTCAGCCAGGGGTAGACGTTGCTGGGAAACTCGCACTCGGCGGTAATGATGGTATCGCCCTCTTGCCAATGCAGCCCATCTGCGATGTGCATCAAACCGTCTCCGGTGCTGGTGGTCATGGCAATCTGATCGTGCCGCACGTTTAGCATATTCGCCAACCGGCGATGCGCGCCATGCTCGTACATGGTCCAGCGATCGAAGTTGACGCCGCCGAACCGGCTGGTATCGTCGATGTAGGTATGCATGGTGCGCGCCGTAGGTCGCGGCAGCGGTCCATTGGACGCGTGATTAAAATACACACAGTTGCGCGTCACCGGGAAAAAGAGGTGCCGCAGCTCCTTCGCGTGTTCTTCTTC
>DATLSI010000030.1:0-8309 GCA_035534255.1 Ktedonobacteraceae bacterium
ACAATACTGCCGGTTGAACCGGGAGAGGCGGAATGGAATATAAAAATCCTCTATGCCCTCTTCGACTTTTACTGTGTTGAGCCAGATAAATCAAGAAAGAGAAGAGACGAACTTAATCAAAAGCAAAAGCTTACGAAAAAGCAAAACACATAGAACTCTGGTACATTCATACCTACAGAGATGAAATCCCTACTCTATATCCCAATAGCCACTACCAGAAGACTCCCTGCCGCTCCCTGCATCTTTAGCACGCAACGGCGAATAGAGATCATGCGACTGCTGCAACTGCTTCACATTGAGCGAAGCATAATGGTTTGTCATGGTCAGCGTGGTATGCCCCATTTGTCGCTGCACATCAAAAGGACTTCGACCACTGGCTAATTGTGTCGTTGCCATGTAGCGACGACAGTTATGGGCAGATACCCGCTTGCCATCGATCCCCGTTCGCTTTTGCAAGAACTTGAACAGATCAGATACGCCCCTGGCTTTTAATGGCCCTCCCCTGGTATTCAGAAACACGGGGTCATTCCTGCGCGCCAGCATGCGCACCTTATCAGGTTCTTTCAGAGAGGCCAGATAAGTATCTGTAAAAGTTAATGCCCTGGTTCTATATTCATATGAACCAGGGCATTTTTATTATAGTTTGCAAAGGTAGGTTAGGGTTTCTCTGGCAGACGTGCAAGGATTTGAGTAAGTAACGCTGTATGCTCACTGGAATTCATTTCCAGTTGGTCAAGACGTTCTTTGATACTGCTTACATCCTCTTTTATCACCTTGATATTCCCTCCTTGACCGGAAGCGACCCCAAGAAGAATGGTTATATTTTCGTTGATCTCTCTCAGGTTGCGTGCTTGTGCGGGAGGGACGCCCTCTTCTGCTTTTTTCTCATCCTGAGAGCGTAATAGTTCAAGCATAGCAACCTTCCGCTCTAGCACAGCTATTCGATCTTCCTGAGTTGACATAGAAACCTACCTTTCCGGTCACACGCGCCATATCTCTACGCGCAGTATACCATACTCAGATAACAATAACACCCAGGTCTGATGTTACCCAACATGATAGACCTGGGTGTTATTGTTGTTTACTTTGGTGGACAATAAATCAGCGTCTTATCGCTCGAAACCGCATGGACGCTAAGCCAAATTAGCCTACGCACAATCTTAGAACTCAACAAGCGTACTTATCCAGCTCTAAAGAGCACTAAAAAAGGCACCTGGCGGAGTTCAACTCTCCCTTATCATTATCAAGATGCCAGCGGAAAAGTCGAAATCTGTTGCGGTCAAAGCCCAAAATCATGAATAATTCGGACAAAGAGACTCGACAGAAATTTACAGCTCGCTTGCTGCAAACCAGCCATAGGAGCCAGATCAACGGCAGCGTGAAAGTATTTTCGGCCAGTTGTCCAAAGACCCCAAGAGATGTATAATCTGTCTCGACAAAGTAAAGGATTGTTCGCCATTCCCTTATCTGATACCTACGCAACAAAAGGATTGAATACATACCATGCTTATCACGCTGCCATTGATCTTATTTATTGTGATGACTGAACTGTCGATTGGCGCTTTTGCCGTGCTTTTTCTGCTCGACTGGCGCAACATGGTCAAACGCAGCTTCCTCGTCACTTATGCTTTCATTTACGTCTTTCTGACCGGGCTGACCTATTTGTTCCAGCAGGGTTTCTCAAATGCGCAGTTACTCAACAGCTTTACGCTGCTCGATAAAGGCTGGACGGGCTATTTGGCGCTGCCTTTGCTGCTCTTCCTCTTGCTGTTGCTGCCCTATACCGTTTTCCTGCTGGGCGATAAAAAAGCGGGAGTGGATGGCAAAGTCGAGGAACGCACTATCATCTCGCGCGCGCGCATCCTGCGCCTCATCAGCGGTGGGCTGGCCTTGCTGGCAGGTCTGGTCACGCTCTTTGTACTGGGCATGATTTACCGGCCAATGGCCTCCAGTAGCCTGGCGGGCGTGTTTATTGTGGGAAGCTTCTTCGCAGCAGCGCTCGCGCTCGGCGGCGTGATGACGGCTATGTGGTTGGGCCACTGGTACCTTGTCACTCCCGCGCTATCGGAGAAGCCGCTGCAATTCGCCGCCATACTGGTTTTGCTTGGCATCCTGGCCGAGGTCGTTTTCGCGTTTACCGGCGCACCCGCTATAGTAGCGCACCCGCAAACAACTACCTCCGCCGTTTCAGCCACAGTCACACCCGCCGTCACGGCAGCTACACCCACAGCGGGAGCAACCGTTAAGCCTTCAGACGTTCCTACCGTGACACCGCTCAGCACCGGCGCTATCGGCTGGCTGCGCATCCTGGTAGCCTTTGTGCTGCCGCTGGTGCTGCTGGCCTTCATTCTCAAGCTGATCCATGATCGCTCGTTCCAGTCGGCAACAGGCATGCTCTATCTCGTGGTCGTGCTGACATTAGCGGGTGAAGCGATGGCGCGCGGGCTATTCTTGATGGGATTGCAGTAAAGCACGTGTGGGCAATGCATAGGAGTAGGGCATGCAGCAGAAATGCGCGTGGCCCGGCAGAAGGTTAACTGGAAAGGTAGCGGGTGCCAAATTCCTCGATGGCTTTGACGATATCGAGCAGCGCGTAGCCTTTATCCGTCAGGTGATACTGCACGCGCGGCGGAATTTCAGCAAATGCCTGGCGTTCCACAAACTTATTTTCTTCCAGCATCTTGAGGCGCTGCGATAGGGTCTTGGGACTGACATTGCCCAGTGCATCGAGCAGCTCTCCAAAGCGCTTTTCCCCGTTCATCAGGTTATAGACGATCAAGAGCGTCCACATATCACCGATCAGGCGCATAGTGCGACTCATGATCTCGCCCTGCGTACAGGTATCTCCATGCACAACGGGTGTTGGAATTTTCGCGTCATGTTTTATGGTACTCATACAATAACTATACCATATTTTCAATTAAGTTGGTAATTATTCGGCCTGTTGACTCTGGCGTTGTGCTTTCTCGCGATCCTTTAGTTCGCGGCGCAAGATTTTTCCCGATGCGGTCTTGGGGATGACTTCGACAAACTCTATCAGATGTACTTTCTTATAACCCGCCAGCTTGCCATTGGCAAAGACCAGGATTTCTTCGGAAGTCACCGTCTCAAAGCCCTTGCGTATGACCACATAGCCTTTGGGCAGTTCGCCGGCCTCGTCGTCGGGTACGCCGATCACGGCGGAGTCCAGCACGGCGGGATGTTCCATCAGAAGCGATTCCAGTTCCGCCGGAGCGATGCCGAAGCCCTTGTACTTAATCATCTCTTTCTTGCGATCTACGATGTAGGTGTAGCCGTCGGCGTCTACATGTCCGATATCGCCGGTATAGAGCCAGCCGTCGCGCAGGGCATCGGCCGTCTCGACAGGGGCTTTCCAGTAGCCTTGCATGATCTGCGGGCCGCGAATGCAGATCTCGCCATCCTCGCCCACCGGCAGTTCGCGCTCGCCGGTCTCGATATCCACGATTTTCTGCTCGGTGTTATGCACCGGCATACCAACGCTTTCAAGACGCACCAGTGCAGGGTCGCCGGGCTGCGCGTGGGTAAGTGGGGATGCCTCGGTCAAGCCGTATCCCTGCACGACGAGAGCAGTTGTCTTGTCCTGCAACTTGCGCGCGGGTTCCATGGGCAGAGGAGCCGCGCCTGAGAAAACGTATTTCACGCTTTTCATCTTGCTCAGGTCTACCGGCGCGTTAGCCAGCGCCAGAATGATAGGCGGTACGGCGAAGTAGTAGGTCACGCCGTGCTTTTCGCACAATTCCAGCGATTGCAGCAGATCGAAGCGTTCCATAATGACCTGGGTCGCGCCACAGGCCAGAAAGCTGCCCGTCAGCATGACACCGTAGATATGGTAGAACGGCAGGAAGAGCAGAGCGACATCGGTTATGTTTACTCGAAGCGAAGTAGTGAACTGCAGGTTGTTGGAGACCAGATTGCGATGGGTCAGCATTGTGCCTTTGGGAAAACCGGTCGTGCCGGAGGAATAGGGCAGAGCAACCAGATCATCGGTGCTTATATCAACATGCGGCGGATGTTTGGGTGATGATTCGCGCAGAAGCCGCGCAAAGGGAATGACATTGGGCATGCCTTGCGGCTCTTTATCGCCCGTCACAATGATATGCTTCAGGTTGGGCAGAGGTTTCTGCGCGAGCACGGTCTGCAACAACGGCAAGAGTTCGCGCTGGATCACAATGGCCTGCGCCTCGGAGTTTTCTAACTGGTAGCCAACCTCGCGATCCTTATAGGCGGGATTCATGGGGCTGACGATGATACCCATGGTCGCCGCGGCGATGAAGCTAACGATATACTCCGGGCGATTGAGCGTAAGCAGGCAGATGCGATCACCTTTGCGCAACCCCAGATTGTGCAGTCCATTGGCAATACAATTTACCATCGAAACTACTTCGCGGTAGGTCAGAATGAGGTCATGGTAGATGATGGCCGCGCGATCAGGATTGTGCGATGCCGCCATACGCAACAAATGGTCATAAGGAACATCGGGGAAGTCTACTGGTGGGCGAAATAACTCAGGCGCAATCATTTTCTGAGACATGCATGGAGTCCTTTCTGACTCAACATTGAGGCCAATTTGTCGAGTTGCGATATGTCGCGTCCCTAAAAAGGTATGTTATCTTATGAACTGTAGCATATCGCAGTTATGATGCGAGGTCAAGTAGAGGCAATCTTGAAAGCTTGAGCTTGCTATTGACTGAGACATGCTACAATGATTGATGTAAATAAAAGGGAAGGATTTCACACGTATATCACAGCATGATTCAGCAAAACGAGAAAGAAGTGGCAACAGGCTGGGCCACAAAAAGACTGTTACCAGGCTTTGAAGCGCCCGACCGCCTGGAAATTTACGACACAAGGGGCGCTGCCTACGATGTCCAACTGTGCATAACCATTCTTGCCGGTCTGATAAATCGCCAGAAGCCGCGCATCTACCTGCTCAGCAACAGCGATGCTGAAAGCCTCTTCAAGACGCTGCTGGCACACATCCCGCACGAGTATATCAATAGTGGAGCCACGGACTCGCTTGATGCAATGCTGGCGAAATACCGCGCTCTTGTCAAAGGCATCATTATCTACGATCCTGAACTACTCGACAGCGTGAACGTTGCTACGACGATGGCAGGATTGCGCGATGCCATCGTCGTTTCGCCGCCACAGGCCGTCGCTTTGCAGCAAAAACCATACGAGTTGCCCGTCGTGGCTGACCTGCGCATCTACCACTGGAAGAATCGCTTGCAAGCGTATCGCTGGGCGCAACGCAACTTGCTCAAAGAAGCCTCGCAACAGGTGGTCGCGGGCATGGGTCCAGGCATCGCGACGGGATTGCGCTCCTACCTCGTCGCGACCCGCGCTTTCGTCTACTGGCTCAATCCACTCAACATACTGCCCGATCCTTCAAACGCCTGGACAACAGAACGCTGTCTGATGAAGCGCATCCTGCGCGCCTTTCAGCCAGGAACACCGCACCTGGGCTGGCTGGTAAATGAGTTCGCGGGAATACACATGACATCAAAGGCGGCCTTGCCCGTGCTTCCCTCTGATTTCTTTTACAACCTGGAAGTCTGGACGGCCATTCAACCTCCTGCAAGCGAGGAGGCGGATTTGGGCGATCAGGACAGCACAGCGGACACATGCCAGGACGGACAACCAGACACGACGGCCACACGCCAGGGCAACCACGCCAGCACGGCGACCGCACACCAGAGCGCACAGCCAACCACGGCGGACCGGGGCCAGGGCGACCGCGAGGGTCGCCCCTACCCTATTACGAACGAGGTGGCGAATCCCGTACAGGGTAGGGGCGACCGCGAGGGTCGCCCTGGCCCCGGTCGCGGGTCCCTCGGTCGCCCCAGTACATCAAAAGTATATGTTTCGTTCACTATGAGCGATGGTGATAACCTGCAATATAATCAGCACCGTTTGTACCAGATGTGGCAAGACCCGGCGCGCGGCAGCATCCCGCTTGGCTGGACGGTTTCTCCGGTGCTTTGTGAGGCTGCACCAGCACTGGCAGCTTACTATGAACAGACAGCCACGCCGGGCGATGAATTGATCGCCGGACCGAGCGGCGCTGGCTACATGTGGCCATCAAGCTGGCCAGCTGATCAACTATCCGCGTATACGCAACTGACAGGGGCTTTGATGCAGCGCATGCACCTGCATACTATCCAGGTCTTAGATGGTCCTTTATCGCTGTTTTTCCCCAGGCGTGCCTGGCAAAAGCAGTACGCAGAGCTACTTGCTCCTTATGGCCTGCGAGGCATACTTAGTGGAGATTCATACTGTCGCACCGGCTGGTGGGTGGCTGCCGGTGTAGCGGTCATACAAAACCTCGGACTTAGTAAAAGCGTTGCCCGGACGCTTAAACTGATTAAAAACAATACTCCGGCGCACGTCCACCGCCCACAATTCATCAATGTCTACATCTACGCCTGGACAATGACGCCCACAGACATCAAAAAGGTGATAGAGACGCTGGATAATCGCTACGAAGTGGTCACGCCGGGGCAATTGTGCGCTTTAATCGCGCAAACGCGGGAGCGAGCATGACATTACCTTACTTACATTACCGGCAGCCGCAGCCAGGATGCTATCGTCTCGCGCGCGGTGTTCATTTGCGCGACGAAACGCTCATCTGTGATTATCCCCTGCGTGTCATACGCCCCGGCGCAACCGCGCTCAGGCTGCTGGCTTACTGTGACCAGGAGCGAACAGGCGCGGAACTGGCCGCGCTGCTCGGCCTATCCTTCAAACAAGTTGAGAGGCTTTGCGAGCGACTCTACTGGAAAGGTCTGCTCGCTGCCGGCCCTCACCTGCCGCCTGAGACATGGCCGGGTGTCTCTATCGTCATACCCAGCCGTAATCGCGCGCGGCAGCTGGAACGCTGTCTCTCCTCGCTGCTCAACCTGGATTACCCGCCAGATTGCCTGGAAATCATCGTAGTCGATGACGCGTCCAACGATCGCACCGGCGCGATGCTGGCACAATTCACGCGAGAATGCCAGGCTCGCGGACTATCCCTGCGCATCGTGCGACACACAAGACAACGCGGCGTGGCAATTAGCCGCAACAGCGGAGCAGAGCAAGCGTGTATGGAGTTCATAGCCTTCATCGATAGCGATTGCGTCGCTACGCCTGGCTGGTTAACAGAACTAACGCCTGTCTTGCAGGACAGGGCAATTGGCGCGGTCGGAGGCATGATTCGCGCTCACGAGCGGCACAGCGCGCTCGGCAGATATGAAGACGCGCGCTCTTCACTCTACATGGGAGAGCGACCACAACAGGTCAGGCTTGAAGGGCCTCTTACCTATCTGCCCACCGCCAATTTCCTGGTAAGGCGCGGCGAGTGGCAAAAACTGGGCGGCTTCGCGCCGCTCACCCATGGCGAGGATGTCGATTTCTGTCGCCGCCTGCTTTTGAGCGGTGCCGCCATTCGTTACCTGCCACGCGGCATCGTCCTGCACGAGTATCGCACCGACGTTGCCGGATTCGTAAAAACACGCATCTCCTACGCCTCCTCCGAGGCCGTGCTGCTCCAGCGCCATCCTACCGAACGCCGCGTGCTGGCGCTGCCACCGGAACAAGCCACATTCGCTGAATTGACGCTTGGGGGATTGTGGGGGATATTGTCGATGTTCCATAGGAATACACGAACCAGGAATATACGAACCAGGGCGGGGACAAGCCCGCGCCCTGGTGACGGCATGGGGAGCCGTCCTTTAAGGCCACCTGCATCAGGGATAGCATGCATATTTTTCTTCATCCTCGCCATACTCCTCACCCTTTATGGTGCGCGCAAACGTCTCGTTGCGGTTCGCCGCCAGCGCATCTCGATCAATCCGTTTATCATCTTGCGTGCTACTTTGCGCGCTCACCTGGCTTATGTCTATCACCTGTGCCGCCACGTGACACGCTACTATACGCTGCCCATGCTGTTAGTTGGTTTTGTGTTTCCGCCGCTCTTATTGCTGGCATTGATGCTGTGCGCTATTGTGATCAGCATAGATTATGCGCGCTTGCGCCCGCGTATGACATTGGGTGGTTTCGCGCTTTGCTCGCTCCTTGATGATTGCGCTTACGAGATCGGCGTTGTGGTTGGCTGCATCAAGCAGAGAACCTGGAAGCCTCTGCTGCCCGTGATCAGTGTTGTGCATAGGACACGATAAATCGTGTCCCTACAAGTGGATGGTGCGCTTAGGACACAATAAATCGTGTAAATCCCAATATTCTGATGGTGGAAATTGCATAATTATCCTGTGGATGAGTTATCTTATGCGTTCTGTGATGAACTCATA
>DATLSI010000031.1:0-22191 GCA_035534255.1 Ktedonobacteraceae bacterium
CCCCAGGTACTATGTCGCTATTTTGTGGAGGGGAATATGATATACTCGAGTCTCTGCTTATTGCAAACAGGACATCGTTTGCAAGGGTGGGAATGGGACAAGGATAATTCGATGCAACACAGAGCCAGTGACCAACATTTACGAACTGCATCAACCCCACTGACAACGCCGGCAAATGTTTCCAGGCTAAGTATTCACGCGTTTGTACCGCCTGCCACCGATGCGCGCACAACTTTACAGCGCGTGGATGATGTCAATACGGTTTTACGTATGCTTGGAGAAGCACAGACCAGCACGGTCGTACTCACAGGTGATGGAGGCGCAGGCAAATCAACGCTTGCCGCGCTTGTGTACCGGCGCTTGCAGACAGCAGGAATAGCAACCGGCGCAGCAGTTGCAGCGCAACCCGCGTTCAGTCAATTTGTCTGGCTCAGCCTCGGCCCAAATGCTACGCTGCCCGATTGCCTGGCCGCGCTCATCAGTACTATCAATGCTGGTTCTCTTCCTACAGATTTCTTCTTGCTCAAGCCTGATCAGCAAATTGCGCTGTTATTCTACGCGCTGAGCCGCGCTCAAGGCGGTGTCTTCGTAGTACTCAATCAGTTTGAAGAGTTACTTGATTCTGAAACATCCGGGTACAACCCATTGGCCTCTTCCCTTGCGGGACGCGGCGCTATGGCACTCTTGCTGGCGATGTTCCAACAAGACCTGGGAAGCAGCCGCGTCATATTCACCAGCTCTCGTTCGCCCTATAGCGCGCAGAACGACACCGGGCAGCACGTCCGTTCCTACCTGGTGTCGCGTGTAAGCATGCCCGAAGGCGTGGCCTTACTTCAACAACGGGGAGTTCAGGCAAACGCGCCGGAGTTATCGCTCGTCTGGCAACGCTGCGATATTTACGCTATTGTACTGTTTTGCGCCTTAAACGCGCTCAGCGGCTTCTCGTCGGGCTACCTGCTCAACTCGCCCGATTACCAGTACCTGTGGAATGGTGATGTTACCCTCAATCTGATAAGCCTCGTCTATAACTTCCTCAACCCTATTCAACGCTCATTGCTGCGCGCGTTGTGTCTTTTCAGCGAACCTGTACCGCTCGATGGTATGCTGGCCGCCATCACGGGAGATGGTCTTCAGGTCGATACGCTGCCCTATCAACGAGAACTAGCAACGCTGCTACACCTGTCAATCATCCAACAATCGGCAGGAGAACACGATTCGTATGTACTGCACAGGTGTATACGACAGTATACAGTCGAACATTACCTTGAAAGGTACGATCGACGCAGCGGCGGAAACCTGGACTCTGCTGTAGGAGTCGCCTCTCAGCCAAACCCCATGGCCAGTAATCCAGAAACGCGCGATATCGCGCTGGCGGCGGGACACATGCGTGTAGCAGCTTACTACCAACGCCTGGCGAACAGCCAGTACACACCGCGCCAGGAACGGAAGTTTCTCAGGCAGATTGAACCTCTGCTAGAAGTGATCCAGCATTTGTGCCTGGGCTGGCACTGGCAACAGGCCTGTGATCTCTTCTTCGCCGAAGCATTACACGATGACTTAATGCAATGGGGCGCGTGGCATACACTTATCCGCCTGTATACAGCGATGATACCTCCGGCGGGTATAGTGGCGCGCTATGATGAAGCGCTGATTTACAGTCACCTCGGCTTGCTCTATGGACGGCTGGGCGATTACCAGCAAAGCGCGCGTTACTATCAACAGGCGCTCGCCACGCAGCGTGAGATAAATGACTTGCACGGGCAGGCCGTCACTTTGATTAACCAGGGCGAGTTGCTGCGCGGCGCAGGCAATATGCAAGAGGCGCGTGCCAACTTCGAGCAGGCGCTTCAGATCATCGAACAAAAGCCCGACGAGCGCCTCCAAAGCGTTCTGCTGCATAATATGGGGCTGCTCGCGCAGAACGCGAAAGAGTATCCCCAGGCGCTGCAATACTACCTGCACGCCTTAAAGCTGGCCCAGCAATTGCACGAACCCTACAACCAGGGCATCATCCTCACCAACATGGGCATGTTGTTCTTTGAACAGGGCCGCCTGCCCGAATCGCTTTCGCTGCTTCAATATGCCTTGCGAATTCGCCAGGAGGCACGTGACCCCACCGTTAACGCTCTCGCGCGCTTCCTGGACATCCTCGCGCAGAAGTTAGGGCCGGAGGCAATCGCGCAGCTACAACAGTGACGAGACCAGGGCGGGGCTTGCCCCCACCCAATAAGCGTCAAGTTATGGTGCCGCCAGACCCCTCCAGAAGCCGATAGGAGGTACTCAAGCGCGTTTGCCGCCGGGGAATGGAACAGCCGCCTCGCAAGGCGTCCGTGATCAGACGCAGTGCCTTGCCCAACGGCAGATGCCCGGTCAAGCCGTGAACCAGGACCGGAAGCTGGTCACGAATGACCTGCGCCGCCCCGGTCAGCGAGCGGTGCGGGTCGTCCCAGCAGGAGAGCAAGAGCAGCCAATGTTGCACCAGCATCCCCAGCAGTTTGGCATACAGCTCGCACAAGATGCGCGCCGGGCTGGCCGTCTGCCACTCATCGACCTGGCCCAGGTCTTTCCACAGCTTCCACAGCAGTTCGATCTGCCAGCGCGCCCGCAGCAAGGCCAGCGCCTCATCGACTGTCAGCAGGCTCAGCGGCACGTTGGTCAGCACGATCACCCAGCAGGCCAGTTCCCATTGGCGTGGGCTGACGGTCTTGCCCTGTTTATGGGCCGCCGCCTGCAGCTGCTCGCGTCGCCGTTCGACCGCCTGCGGGGACATCTTGCGCGCAATCAAGCGGGCGCTGACCTGTTTGCTGGCTCCCAGGCTGACCGGGACATCCACGCTCTCCTGCTCCTCTGCGGGCAACAGATCCAGCACCTCCACGCGCTGGCCTGCGGCATTCCACAGCGTGACGGGTTCTTTGTAGCCTAGCAAGAAATAGACGCCTTGCTTGACCAGGGTCGTCAGCCAGGTCAGGGCAAAGTAGCCCACATCGGCGATCCACAGGCTGCCGCGCGGCATCTCCTGCTCGCGCAGCGGACTGCGCGTTTCCGAGGCGCGCCCATCTTGCAGGTACGGCCCCGACATCCCCCCGCGCAGCAGATCCCAGCGCACCGTCAGTTTGAGCGCCGCCACCGCTCCACTGCCTCCACACCCCCGCCAGATCTCGCGCAACACGGCCGGTAAGGTGATGGTGCTGCCATCTTCGAGCAGCACGGCGCTAAAGCGCTGCAGCAAGGGCAGGCTGACCGCCTGAGTGCACACCAGTTGTTGCACCGCGCGCCGCAGCACCGCCAGCAGCCACTGCGCGGTCACCAGCGTGAAGCGGTCTTCAATAGCTTGCTTGCTCACCGTCAGATCCAATGACCCGGCAAAGCGCGCCAGGAAACTCGGCCCGCCTTGCGGGTTCTTGAGCCAGCCAAATACCAGCAGGCGTAACAGGCTGGCTCCGCTGAAGACTCGTTGGCGCTGGATCACGCCGGCCTCTTTGGCCAGGCGATTGGCTTCCACTCCGAACACGTGCCGGAGAATCCCACTCAAGCGTGGTATACTGGTCATACGGATGCTCCTCTCGTGAGATGATAGGGACTCGATTCGCTTTATCATCTCACATGGACACCGTTTTGTCCCGTTCTCGCTCTGCTAAGCTCTTCCTTTCTTCGCTTAACTTGACGCTTATTGGGCGGGGCTTGCCCCCACCCTGGTTCTTTCCCTTGCAAAATAATGACGCTCACTCAGTAACACTTTTTCCCTATTGCATAGAGATCGGCAGGATGGTATGCTCATCGGGGCGCAATGATATGCGTGTAACCCGCCAGCGTAACTATAACTACACGGGCTTTTCTGTCATTCGAATCACACGCCCATACAGGCGGGAGCACATAGTGGGTATGCTGCACGGGAAACAGGTAAGCGCGCATCTTGTCACTGCGGAAAGGCAAATGAATAAACGGCAAGATTCTCGAGAAACTGGCGAGTTCAGGCTCTCGGGAGGGGCGAATGTGCAGAATTTTCAGGTGTTTTACCAGGAAAATGTCGGCCTGATTTATCGTTTTGTCTACAGTAAAGTGGGCAATCGCGAAGAGGCTGAAGACCTGACATCACAGATATTTATCAAAGCTGTGCGTGGCATGGACGCCGAACGCGGCTTGCAAAGCATGCAAAAATGGGTATTCCAGGTGGCGCGCACGACTATTGCTGACTACTGGCGCAACTACTACCGCCTTCCAACCAACTCGCTTGATGAACTCCTGGAAGCTGGCTGGGAAGGCCCGGTAGGTGAAGAACCAGTTGTGGCAAGCAGCCATCCGGGCGAACGCGTGACACGCCTCTTACAGGCGCTGCCTGAGCATTATCGCGAAGTCTTGCACTGTCGTTTTCTACTCAACCTTTCAATTCGCGATACTGCCGCCAGGCTGGGTTTGACCGAGGCCAACGTCAAAGTATTGCAGTTCCGCGCGCTTAAACGCGCCGCTGATCTTGAGGAAGTTGCCGGCAGAAGCCTGTAACAGAGGAAAAGCACCATTTTGGAGAACATTGCACTATGGCCGGGGAAGACCAGGAACGATTTGAAGATTATCTTGAATTAGAACGCTACATCGAAGATTTGCAAGCGGGTCGTGTTACCCATCCACCGGAGGGGCTGACACCTGACCAGGCGCGTATCTATCGTATGGCTACGCTTTTTCACTCCGCCTCAAGCGATGAAGCCGCTCCTCGCCCTGAATTTGTAGCAGAGTTACAGGCAAAGCTCGCAAAGGAAGTGGGCGCGATAGATCAGACACCTGCAAAGGAACCACAGAAACGGCCCCGTGTCTCACGCCGCTCCTTGCTGAAAGGTGGCGCGGCGGCGGCAGCCGTGGCCGCCGCATCGCTGGCAATTGGGGCTGGCATCGATCACGCCCAGGAAGAGCAGAAATTCGCGGCAGCTACTGCCAACACCGGCTGGCCGCCCATGGTCCCTGATAATATTCCTTCTCAATGGCTCTACGTCACAACGCTGGACGAACTGGGAAACCAGGCCGTGCGTTTCTCCTCGAATGGACTGGTCGGACACGTGGTTCGCGACACTGGCGAAAGCAGCGATCCGTCCGGCAGTAAGGTCATCGCCATGTCCGCCGCCTGCACCCATATGGGTTGCATTGTCAACTGGAACAGCACGGACCGCGCGTTCCATTGCCCCTGTCACGGTGGCATCTTCACCGCCTATGGACAGACTAATAACTCCTCTTCCTCCGTGCGCTATCTCGCGCCCCTGCCTACCGTAGAAACACGCGTTGACCCCGACGGCAGCATTTATGTGCGCGTTCCCGACATCAAAAGCATATAATTCCCCAGCTTAAAGACCTGCGCGGCGTGCTATACTATAGAGCAATAAGACACAGATGATTTTTAACCTGGTTCGCTCAGTTTTTACCCACAGCAACGCGAACCTGGTTTCTTCTTCCACCAGCGTCAACGGACCTGCTCTCCTGATGTGTGCTGGACGCCTTAGAGCGTTTCTAAAACCACGCTTGCCAGAGCTTTGATAAAGGTGGGTGAGGTATTGAGCGACTCGATTCTGGCGAACTCGATACCCTGCGCTTCAGCTTGCTCGCGCGCGCCGATCTCGATATCGTAGAGGATTTCGAGATGGTCGGCCAGGAATTGCACGGGCGCGATCAGCACGTGCTTTTGCCCGGCGCGGCGCAGCTCTGGCATTATGTCGGCGAAGTCGGGCTTGAGCCATTCTTCAGGAGTGTGACCCGCGCTCTGATAGCAGAACATCCAGCGCTGCGCGGGCAACCCGACCAACTCGGCCACATGTGCTGCAGTCTCTTGCAGGTGCCCGATATAGTTCGGCTCTTTGTCGATAACCCGTTTGGGCATACTGTGCGCGGTAAAGAGGACCGGCACCTGCTCGCGTACATCATTGGGATAGCGCGCCAGCGCCTGCTCTACCCGTTCAGCCAGCGCCTGCAAGAAAAGAGGCTGTAGATGCCAGTCGCCGGCCAGCTTGACGGTGAGGTCGGGGCGATTGAGGTTCTCAACTGCCTGCTCCAATGCGTGTGTATAACCGCTCATAATGATGGGCGAATACTGCGGCGACATGATGATGCCGACCAGTTGTTGAGACCCATTTGCTACCTGCGGCACCAACTCCGCTACGAAGGGCGGGGCGAAGCGCATAGCGGCCATTACCTGAAATTGCGCGCCGCCGGGATGCATATTATTCAGTTCTGTCTCCAACGCCGCCGCCTGCTCCTGTGTGATACGCAACAGGGGTGAGCCGCCAATAAGGGCGTAGCGGCGGCGAAACTCCTGCACTAACTCTTCGCCGGCGGGCCGTCCGCCGCGCACGTTTTGCAGGTAAACGGGAATGTCATCGAGCGTGGCGGGCGAACCATAGGTCATCAACAGCACGCCGACGCGTGTTTTTGTCGTAATCATCTTCTGTAAATCCTTATCGCCGGCTTTCTTCATGCACGGCATCGACCAGCCGCCGCAGCATGTCGGGCGAGGTGGGAGCCAGCACGCCATGTCCCAGGTTGAAGATGTGGCCAGGCCGTTGAGCGGCGCGCCGCAGCACATCGCGCATCCCTTCTTCGATTACTTCCCAGGGAGCAAGCAGCAGTGTGGGATCGAGATTGCCCTGAATACCGCGCTGGTAGCCGATGCGCTCCCAGGCATAATCGAGGTCAACGCGCCAATCGACGCTGATAATATCGCCGCCTGCTTCAGTCATCGCTTCCAGCAGGCTGGTCGTGCCTGTCCCAAAGTGAATGGATGGCGCGCCCGTCTTTTTGACAGCATCGAGAATGCGCTGCGTGTAGGGCTGGACAAAATGGCGATAGACACTGGGACTCAATGCCCCGACCCAGCTATCGAACAACTGCACGACATCCACGCCAGCCTCTATCTGGGCCAGCAGGTAACGTATTACCACCTCGGTCAGTTTGTCCATCAGGGCGAACCAGACCTGCGGCTGCCCATACATGAGCGATTTGGCAATGCCGTAGTCACGCGAAGGGCGTCCCTCGATCAAATAGCAGGCCAGCGTGAAAGGCGCGCCAGAGAAACCAATCGTCGCCTGTTTCCCCGCCAGTTCGCGGCGCACCAGCCGTATGGCTTCCATCACATAGGGTGTAGACTCCTCGGCTTCAGGGACGCGCAGGCGCTCGACATCTTGCATAGTGCGGATAGGATTATGGATGATGGGGCCGAGATCGGGCTGAATCTCAAGCGAAACGCCCATGCCCTCCAGTGGCAGCATGATATCGGCATAAAGCACCGCGCCATCGACGCCAAGCTGCTGCACGGGCATGAGCGTGACCTGCGCGCACAGATCAGGCGTCTTCGCCATCGTGAGAATATCGTACCGTTTGCGTAGTTCGCGATAGTCCGCGAGACAGCGCCCGGCCTGGCGCATAAACCAGACGGGGGTAGCGTCGGGCTGGCGATGATAGCAGGCATCAAGAAAGCGTGCCGCGCCGCTATGCGGTGTCAAAACCATCGTTGATCTATCAGATTGCATATGTATTCCTTTCATCTCTCGATATAAATATCCGCTCAACTCGCAGGCAAAAGCAACCCTGTTAACATATAATAACGTGACTTTGCTCTTGTGGCAACAAAATATTACAAAAATCTCATGCAGATTTCTGGCAGAACTGGAGAATTTAGAAGAATTTACGAAAGCGGGTAGACTGTCAGGTTGGAGAAACTGGCATTGGCGCTGGAGAGGGCGGGGAGTGTTCCCGCGTCGAAACCGATCGAGCCGGTGCTATAGTGTGAATCCTTCACTTCCTGGAGAAAGGTCCCATTGATATAGAGAAGAAAATCTCCGCCACGAGCAATCATAAGCAGGGTATTGGTCGCGGAACCGGGCTTTATGGCGGTGCTCCCTGTTGGGGAAATGAGGTCGGCATAGTTACCCCCCGCGTTGGCATCATGGCGGCGAAAGTAGTATTGGCCCTGGTTGTTGATTTCAAAATCGTAAAACTGGTCGCCGTTTACGCGGAAAATAATGCCTGCATTGCTGCCCAACAACAGGGAGAGATCAACCTTTATAGCGCCATCGGTGAATGTAAAGTCCGCGTTGGTACAGGGCTGGAGAAAATTTTGCTGGTTGACCAACACGTGATAAGTCCCGTCCTGGAATGTGCAACCGGCTCCATTGCTCCAGGAGCCATTGCTATTACTGCTGAGAGTATCGCTGAGTAATGGGGTATTGCTCGTCACGGCGGTAGCCGTGCCCTCAAAATCTGGCGGTGTAGGCTGCGGGCTGGGAGTCACGGTTGGTGAGGATGCAGAGGATGCGGAGGCAGACGGTGTATTGCCGCTCGCGGTCGCGGTGGGTGTCTTCCCGGCAGCCGTATTGCCGGATTTGTTATAAACGGCAAATAAGATCACGCCTACCAGAATGACGAAGAGCAGGCCAATCAGCATGGATAGACCGATTGTTGATCCCCGGTTACTTTTGCGGGCAGAAACGCGCCTGCGCCGTGGGTCAGTGGGGTAGGGTGGGATTGGTGGGTAGACAGGCGTTTGCCGGGCGTACTCATCGTTTCTCGCGGGAAGCACCAGCTTTTCTTGCTGCGGTGGTAGGGTAACAGGAATGATCGGTTCCATAATCGGCAGAGGCGGTGTAGAGGGCGACCTGACTGGATGAGCGTTGTAGTCGGGCGGCGGTGGGGGTGCAGTGTCTATTAATTCTGTTTCGTAGAGCGAAGGTCTATTCTGATATGGCGCGGGCGGATGGGCTTTGCTCTCCGCAAGCGCGTTGATATAGGCGTTCGCCAACTCCATAGGGGAATGATAGCGGCGGCGCGGGTCTTTCTCCAACGCCCGCATAATCACCAGGTCTATCGAATGCGGGATTGTCGGGTTGACGCGCGAAGGGAGGATAGGCTGCTCACGCATCTGCTTCAAGTAAACTGCCAGGGGGGTATCTCCGCTAAACGGCATTTTGCCTGTGACCATCTGATAGAGCAGAATGCCCAGCGCGTAAATGTCGCTGCTCGCCCTTGCCGGGCCATCAGCCAGTTCTGGTGCCATAAATTCGGGGGTGCCGATCAGCACACCGGTCTGCGTTACCTTGCCGGCATCATCCACCGATTTAGCCAGGCCAAAATCGGCCAGGTAGGCATAGTGGTCATCGCGCAACAGGATATTCGAGGGTTTGATGTCGCGATGAATGACGCCCTGATCGTGCGCGAATTGGAGGCCACTGGCGATTTGCTGCAGCAGTTCGCCCGCGTATTCCAGCGACATCGGCCCCTTTCCCAGCACATCAAGCAGCGTGCTATGCTCTACATAGGGCATCACGAGATAGTGCCAGGGCGGTTGCTCGCCAAAATCGAAAGCCGGAAGGATATGATCGTGTTGCAGTCTGCCGATTGCCTCGGCTTCGCGCTTGAATCGCTCGATATAGTCTGTGTGGGTGCTGCTTACCACCTTGATGGCGACCTCGCGGTGCATAAGCTCATCACTGGCAAGATAAACCTCTGACATCCCGCCGCGTCCAAGGCGGCGCGTCAGGTGGTAACGTCCTAAACTTGTTCCTTCCAGACCAGGCATAAGTTTTTACTCTCTACACAGGCATAATTCATCGCTTCCCTATCTATATATACGCAGCATAAGCAGTATATGCGCCTGTATCGAGACTTGTCAAACAAGAAAGTAGTACTATCCTCATGGCCGTCCTATGATACAATGAAATGGAACGATGCCCCAGGTGGGTATCATGTTGAACCGGCGAAGGTAACACGTTTTTGAAGACCTCTATACAATGAAGGAGTGACTGAATGCACGTGAAATTGGATGCCCTGAAGGAAAAGGGGGCTGCTGTCCTGCGAAATTATGAAGGTCCGCAGGTTCCACCGGAAGAGTGGATGCAACTAGAATATATGGATTGGAGGAGCGGCGGCGACACCAACTTTGCCCCCATTGCCTCCGCGCTGGGTGAGATGGAGTGTTTTGGTTTCTGGGAACACGGCAAGCCTGATAAGGACGGCATATGGACGAAAAATGCCTCCTACTGCCCCACACTGGTGAAGTGGACGGAAGAAGTTGGGGCCAGGTATGGGCGAGTGCGCATCATCAAGTTGAACCCCAATACCGAGGCGGAAGCCATTCATAACCTGCATCTCGACGACAACAACCGTCTGAACCCCGACGGTGAAGGCTGGGTGGTGCGCGCGTGGCTGCAATTGACCGATAACCCCGACTCTTATATGATCTTGCGCGAAGATAAAGATGACCCATCTACGGAGTCGCGTATTTCCATGCCGCGCAACCGCCAGCTTGTGATCGATTCACAGCGCATGTGGCATGCCGCGTGGCATCCCGGCCCGGAGCCGCGTTACGCTTTGATCGTCTCTTTCGAGAGCGGCGAAGCCCTCAAGAACTGGATCGAAAGCCAGTCGTAGTGAGCGTAGTGACATACAAAAAGGGTGGATACGGATATACCGTACCCACCCTTTCTGTAGGGGGAGGAGGAAGAAAAAGGAGGTGGTATTATGCTTTCGCGTGAGCCTTTTTCATTCCAAGAATGTGATTTAACACGCCAGGATGGTTTTGCAGCGCCTGCATGAAAGCAGTACCCTGTGCCTGCGTCAGGTTGCCATCTTTGACGGCCTGGTTAACTGCGCTCTGCACCGCGTTCAACACAATGGTGTGCAACTGAGTCGTCGAGACACCCTGTGTCTTAGCGATCTGGTTCAGGCTCTGGCCGTTCTGCAGATCAGAGGTCAACTGGGCGCTGGTCAGGTGCAAGCCCGTGGCTACCTGACTCTCGATGTTGGGCAGGTATTGTTTCAACGAGTTGACTACAATATGTCTGCCCGCGGATTGACCTTTGCCGGTACATGCCTGGTGTGACTGAAGATTCTTCTCGATGGTATTAGCCTGGCTCTGTGTCAGTTTACCATCCTTGACCATTTGTGCCAGCACATCCTCTCTGGCCGACAGTTTATCTTGCTGCAATGTGCTGACGGAAACGCCCAGGCGGTTAGCCAGGTCTTGCAGGTACTGGTTGCAATAAGGGTTGGTTGTGGTAGTCGGAGTGGCCGCGGTCGTACTCGAATTGCTCGAATGAGCCGACGCGAGCATCGGGCCGGCGAAAAACGCGCCAAACATAATAGCGCCTACCAGGAAGACCGAGCCTCCCACAATCAATAAGATTTTTTTCATATGCTTGCATATCCTTTTTCGTAGAGACGTGATTGATTGGTCGCGTCCATTTTTTTATTCATTGTCGCCACACATCTCTGTGCGACGCTTTAATCATAGACCGTAAATGTGAACAAAGTATGTGTAAAACTTCAAGATTTCCTCAAGATGGGTCTGTAAGGTCGCAATTGAGCGCGTCCAGCGTGTATTCAGCAGGCGGATATGGTACCATACCCAGTAGGGACGCCCCTCGTGGGTGTCCGTGTTGGGTGTCCGTCTGCGCGCACATCAAAGGGCATATCAAGGGAGACGCGGATTGTTCGGAGTTGAAAACAATGGCTCAAAAAATTCTTATTATTGAAGATGAAGATGGTATTATTCATTTGCTGAACCTGTATCTTAGAGATGCGGGCTATGAGGTGGTCGTGGCTAAAGATGGCGCGGATGGGCTGGCGATGCACGCGCGCGAGCATCCCGACCTGGTCTTGTTGGATATTATGTTGCCCGCGCTCGATGGCTTTGAGGTCTGTCGCCGTATACGCGCCTGGTCAAAAACGCCCATTCTTATGCTTACCGCGCGCGGCGACGAGGATGACCGTATTTCGGGCCTCGATCTCGGCGCGGATGATTATATCGTCAAGCCTTTCAGCCCACGCGAACTGGTCAGCCGCGTGCGCGCCATCTTGAGGCGCAGCGGAGGACCGGATGAAAGTCAGCAGAATGGCGATGCTGACGCTATCACAACGAATAATACTTCAAGTGCCAGTAGCAAATCGACACTGCGTTTTCCCAGCCTTACAATTGACCTACTGGCGAGACGCGTTGAAGTCAATCACGCCGAGATCATGCTGACCCCTACCGAGTTCGACATCCTGGCTCTACTGGCCGGATCGCCAGACAGGGTGTATACGCGCGAAGTACTCATGAATAAAATCTGGGGATATGATTATTATGGGGATGGACATATCATAGACGTGCATATCAGCGCGCTGCGCAAAAAAATAGAATCTAATTCCATCTACCGTTATATCAGAACCGTCTGGCGAGTCGGCTACAAATTTGAAGTAGGCGCGAAATAATAATAGAGGAGTAACATGCGGGTATCCTGGTGGCGCAGCATTCGCTGGCGCCTGGCGCTTGGATCGATACTGGTATCGCTGCTGGCAACTACGTTGCTGGCGATCACGGTCTTAGTAGCAGTAAACTACTACTATGGAGTTGACCTGCGCCAGCGGCTCGTCACGTTTGCCGGTGATACTGCCCAGCGCCTTGGCGTCAGTTACACTCAGAATGGTACGCTTGCGAAAGCCGTTACCAACGTTCTGCCACAAACACCCACGCAGAGCGCGCAAGATCAGGAGTTTCTCCTGCTGGTCTTTAATACGAACCGCCAGTTGCTCTATCCTCATTTCGGAACTGGTAAGAACCCACCCGGCCCCGGTATAGCGGCGCTGATCATCGCCTCGAACGATCCATCGCTCAAGCAAGGAGACTACACCTACCTGCTTACCGCTATAGCCAGCGCGCGCCAGGGCACCCCAACGACCGGGGAGATCGGTCAGGCATCTCCGGGCGGTTCTTCGAGTCTCTTTGTGGCGCAGCCCATCTATGCTAATGGGCAGACCAACGCCACCATCGTCGGGGTATTGGTAGCCGTCCCGCGTACCTCCGCGCAGAGCACCACGCCGACTTTTCTGGCTACTATCACGTGGTTTATCCTGATAGCTGCCATAATCGTCGCGGTGTTAGCCACGCTTGTCGCGCTGCTCTTTTCGCGCACCATCACGCGGCCCCTGGCAAAATTGACGAATACGGCTCATGTGCTGGCATCGGGCGATTATAGCGCGCGCGTGCAAACGAATGCGCGCAGCGAACTGGGCGAGCTGGCCGATACGGTGAACCTGATGGCAAGTCGGCTTGAGCGCGACATGGAGGAGTTACGCCGCCAGGAAAACGAGCGGCGCGAACTCATCATGAACATCACTCATGATCTGGCAACTCCACTCACAGCTATCGCTGGCCTGGGTGAATCGCTGGTGGATGGCGTCAACCAGAGCCACGAAGACTACGAAAAGACCGGGCGTGTCATCGTGCGTGAAACGCTGCGCCTGCGCAGGTTGGTCAGGGACCTGCACATTATGGCAAAGTTGGAAGCGGGCGCGATGCAGCCTAAGCGCAAACCTTTACGCCTGGCCGCGCTGGTAGATGAAAGCCTGGCGGTGCTGGCTCCCGAATTTGAACGCGCCAATGTCGAGCCGCTTAATAACATCTCCTATACGTTGCCCGTGCTGTGGGCTGATCCCGATATGCTGATGCGCGTCTTCTCGAATCTGTGCGATAATGCCCTGCGCCATACTCCTTCCGGCGGAACAGTCACCGTCGAGGCTCGCCAGCAGGGTGATATGATTGAGGTCGCCGTCACCGACAGCGGCAAAGGCATCCCGCCAGATGCCTTGCCGCGCATTTTTGATCGCTTCTTTCGCGCCGACAACTCGCGCCAGATTTCCACTGGCGGCAGCGGCCTTGGTCTCGCCATTGTGCGCGCCATCGTCGAGGCGCACGGTGGCAGCGCGCGCGCCGAGAATGCACCCCAGGGGGGCGCGCGCATCATTTTCTCCCTGCCCATCCCCGTCTTAAACCAGGAGCAAATGGCAGGTATTACAACCATGCCATTCCGGTAGCCCATATAGCTTACTTTCCATCTACTCATTCTCTGCAATGCTATACTACTGGTGAAAGATCAATAGATGCCGATAATATCTGGTGTGCATAGCAATATATATGTGATGAATTTTGATAAACAACACAGCGCATGAGTAGTAGAAAAGGGATGAGTATGACGACCAACATATCTTCCAGACAGAATAGCGGACGCGAGAAATTGAGTTCCTTCGAAGGGATGGCACCCGTTGCGGGCGCATCGCGAGAACTGGTGGATGTGCTCCAAAAAATCGTGC
This sequence comes from Ktedonobacteraceae bacterium, assembly GCA_035534255.1. GTDB lineage: Bacteria > Chloroflexota > Ktedonobacteria > Ktedonobacterales > Ktedonobacteraceae > CF-113. The sequence continues at coordinate 14,101 of DATLSI010000031.1, forward strand.
AAAACGCTGGCGCGCTGCTCGATGTCAATAACTGTTCGGTCGCGCTGTTGGATGCCGGGGGGAGCACGCTCGTCACGCTGGCGACCTTGCACAAACAGGGGCACCGACCACGGCAAACTCGTTTCCAGAAAAGCGAAGGCGTGGCCGGCTGGGTGGCAGAACATCACGAACCGCTGGTCATCAACGATGTGAGCCTTGATCCGCGCTTCAAACGCCTGGGGCGGACGCCCATCGGCTCGATGGTCTGCGTCCCGCTCTTCGATAAAGAGGAATTTATCGGCACGCTGACCGCCAGTAGCCCCGACAAAGCAGCGTTCGATGGGCGCGAACTGCGCATGTTGACCATATTTTCAGATCAGGCCGTGCTGGCCATTGTCAACGAGCGCCAGGCGGAGATCGCGCAGCGCCAGGCCGACCAGTTGGAGATGCTCATCAGTCTTTCACAGGGCATCACCACGCACCTGGAAGCTGGTGACCTGTATCGCACCATCCTGGTGAATGTGCGGCGTCTCGTGTCTGCTCAACACGTCGTGATCTACCACCACCAGCATCACTCGCAGGCGCTGCGCCCTGTTGCCGAAATCTCTGATGATGCAAGTGTTGCTTGCCTGGAAGAGACATGTGGGGCCGGGATCAAAATTGGAGAAGCGCAGGGCGAAATTATCAATATCAACCACTCCACGTCCCTGGTTGCCTGGGCCGCTATGCATCGCCATCCTATGCTGCGCGCCCCCGGTGTAGGGACTCCTCAATTCAGCGCGCCCACCCAGGATGGCGAGGGCAGCGCGCTAGAAACAGGCCCGGCAATGGCGGAGATGGCGATTCCGCTCGTCTCGAAGGAAGTGTTGTATGGAGTGCTGGTGTTGCAAAGAGCAACCGCCTTTAACAGCGAAGAACTGCGCCTGATGCGCAACCTCGGCAACATGGCTGCCGCCGCCCTGGAGAACGTGGAACTCTTTTACCGCGTGCGCGCCGATCAAGAACAGTGGCGTGCCATCTGGGACGCTAGCTCCGATGGTGTCGCGCTGGTCGGCGTGGATACCTGCTTTATCGAGGCCAACCCCGCCTTTGGACAGATCTTCGGCGTTGACCCGCAGCAGATCGCCGGTATGGAGTGCCTGGAACTGTTTGCCTGCGAGGACGAGGACTCACACGAAGCCTGCCGCGAATTGTGCCTGATTCATCGAGCTTTACAGGGGCAAAAGTCCTTACCTTCTATTGAGGTAGATATACCGGTCAAAGGTGTCTCCCGTTCTATCGGGCTGAGCATCACGCCTGTCTTACTGGCAAATCAGCCGTTCTGCCTGGTCATCGCGCGCGATATGACCGCCATCCGCGACCTGACGCGCATGAAAGCCAACTTCTTATCCATGATTACGCACGAACTGCGCTCGCCCATCAACGCCATCAACGGCTACCTCGACCTGGTGCTGACAGGCATCGCCGGCGACCTCAACACGCAGCAGCGCGAATTTGTGCGGCGCGCGCGCAGTGGCAGCGAACATCTCTACGCGCTGGTGGAAGACCTCTTGCTCGTCTCGCGCGCCGATTCGGGTCAGTTACGCCTCAATCGCAGCGTGATCGGCCTGCAAGAATTGATCGCCAACTCTATTGAAGAACTGGAACTGACGGCCGCCGATAACGGGATCGAGATCACGACCACCATACCGGCTGACTTTTCGCGCGTCTATGCCGACGGCACACGGCTACAGCAAGTGCTACGCAACCTCATTAGTAACGCCTTGCGCTTTACCCCCTCCGGCGGCAGTATCACCATATCAGCCAGCGTAATTGAGGAGGAGGACACAACGCCCTCTACTGAACCTCAAAAGGTTGTCGCTTTACAGGTGCGCGATACTGGCAGTGGCATCGCCCCCGAATACCAGGAACGCATCTTCGATCGTTTCTATCAGATCCCCCTCGACCATTCCGGGCGCACCAGCGGTCAGGGACTGGGACTGGCCATCGTCAAAATGATCGTGGAATTGCACGGCGGCCACGTCAGCGTCGAGAGCGCGCCGGGCCAGGGAAGTACTTTTACCTTTACCATCCCCGGTCTATTATCGTGAGCGAGATAGTTTTTGCCCTTGATTTACGCACAAAAGCATGCTAAGCTGTAACTGTCCCTAAAATGTGGGGTATAGTCGGGAACGTGAAGTGCCATAGATGAATCACGCCTGGTTGCTTGTACAGAAAAGGAGACAGACCATGGGTATGCTGCGGATTATGTCCCGTAAGGGTGACGAGCGGATCGTGTGGGATAACAACAAAGCAAACACGAACGATCTCGAAGCCGTAGCGGCAATTCGGGAAGCTGAGCGCATATTTAGCGAGGAACGCGCGCGCGGCGCAACCGCCTTCAAAGTAGAATCTGGAAAAACTGTAGGGCGTCTTGAAACCTTCGACCGCACAGCCGAACAAATTGTCATGGTACCTCGCGTCGTCGGCGGCTAAGGAGAAAGAGCAGCTATGTGGCAAACTCTTAGCCTCTTTCTTGGTATCTGGCTGCTGTTCTTACTTCTGGCGATCTATTACCTGTCCCAGGCTTCCGATGGGCGCGTGGGACGCTTCCGCGAAACGGTCAGCGAGCATCTCTCCGCCGAGAGCCGCGCGAAAGCCCTGCTGCGGGAGATGTTATCAGAGAACCAGTACCAGCAACTAATCAAGTTTGGATATCTTGAAGTATCCAGCCCGTCCATAGACAATCGTATCTACCGCATACCCGGCTCCGGGGGACTGGTGAAAGTCTACGAACGCGGTTGTGCCGTCATGGAGCTATGCCTGCAACCGGCTGAACCACTGCCCGATGGTGATGTAGTGGTGATGCACAAGCTGATGATCGAGGCCAATGAGCAAGAATATTTGCAAAAAGCAAATCACTTCGCGCCCGGCATCATCTCCCTGCGCTGCCAGCATCTATAGACATTCGTACCATAAGTAGGGACGCCCCTGGTGGGTGTCCGCGTTCGTCCTCGCATCATGGCAGAGGACACGCGGACACCCACCAGGGGCGTCCCTACTTACTTAATGCCTTTCGCTGAACTTTCGCTTCCCAATTACGTATATACTATTTTAGAATGGCTTTATCACCAGTATCGGTGAATGGTTGGTTGCGCTGAAAGTGATTCTCGACTATTGCGGCGAATGCGGTTATAATCTGGCTTAACGCGTGGCCCTTTAGTCGCTAGTTCATGACCACTAGATGGCCCGGATACAAAATCCTGATATCGGAGAAGGTAGGCGAAAGATGGAATGTCCCTACTGTAATGCTGAAAATCGCGATGGTGTGCGCTATTGTAGCAACTGCGGCAGGTTGATCAACGCAAATGCCCCCGGCGCTCCTGTTTCTTCGAATCCACTTAATGCTCCGCAGAGCACAGCAACGGGTAATACAGCCGCAGGCTCAACAGGAGCCAGAGGCAACTCGCACTCGCTCAGTATCGGCACCCCGTTGCAAGGGGGCCGCTATATTATTAAAAAGGTACTCGGTCAGGGCGGCATGGGCGCGGCCCTGCTGGCAACGGATAAACGCCTGAACAACAAACTGGTGGTTATCAAGGAGCTTGTTTCGGATAGCAGCGATCCCGCCAAGCTCAAAGAGGATGAGCGCAACTTCAAGCAAGAGGTGGTGACGCTGGCCGATCTCAATCATCCCCTCATTCCTGATGTCACGGATAACTTTGATGAGAACGGGCGCTACTTTATGGTGCAGGAGTACGTCGAGGGAGAAAACCTGGAAGAGGGTATGGAACACACCAAACAGCCCATGAAGGAGCGCGAGATGCTGGGCTACGCGTCCCAGGTGCTGGACGTACTCGAATACCTGGCGCAGCACACACCGCCGATTGTGCATCGCGACATCAAGCCCGCCAATATCATTATCAGTAATATAGACAAGCGGGCGCACCTGGTTGACTTTGGCATCGCGCGCGCAGATGTGGCAAAGAATGCGCGGCGCAAGCAGACATCTGCCCTGGGAACGCCCGGTTACGCACCGCCTGAACAGTACCAGGGCAACGCCGACCCGCGTTCCGACCTGTACGCGCTGGGCGCGACAATGCATCACCTGCTGACGAACCGCGATCCACGCGATTATCCGCCATTCTCTTACCCACCGGCGCGCACGATAAATCCGCAATTATCGCCCGACGTGGAACGGTTGCTGACCAAAGCGGTCAATAATGATGTCATGCAGCGTTACCAGAGCGCCACAGCCATGAGGCGCGATGTCGATACGATTTTGCTCAAACGTTTTGGCGTTTCGGGCGCGATGGATACCTATACGCTGGGAACGTCGGGGCCAATATCATCCATCTCAACGAGTGCTGCTACGATAGCGGGTGCAACTGCTCCTGCGGGCCAGCCAGCGAGAGTACAGCCAGCGCCCATTACACCGCTGCCGCCCCTGGCCGGACAGCGGGGCGGTCAACCTCCATACCAGCAAGGATACTATTCGCCGCCGCCTCCGCAGAAACGCCAGAGCAATGTTGGACGTACCTTTTTGCTTTTCATCCTCGTGATTCTATTGCTCTTCGCGGTCGGTTTCGGCGCGTACAAGTACTTCAATCGCGCACCGGCGACCGGCAACGGGGGTACGCCCACGCCTGTCGTGACAACTACCATCCCGGCCAATGGCATAGGTGTGTCGAAGGCATCCAACGGCGAGACAATCGGCATTAGCGAAGGAGCCGCCGTTTTTGGTACGAATCGCTCCAGTTCCGCAACGATGCAGCAGGCGGCGGACGCCTTCAAGCAGAACAATACGGGCGGCGCGGAATCGCTGTGGGCGCAGGCGGCGGCGAGCGATACGAGCAATGCCGAGGCTCTAATTTACCTGGAAGATCAGCGCGTGCTCGACTCCGGCAGCCCCTACGTTGATATCGTTGTTGCTACTATGCTTACCGGCGACCAGGCCACCTACACGGTGGGACGCGACGATCTGCAGGGGGCATATGTCGCGCAAAAACATTATAACGATGGGCATATATTGCCCAACGGCGTCGAAGTGCGCCTGTTGATCGCCAATTCTGGCAGCGTGACAACCTTTGCCACGCCTGTAGCTCAGCAGATCGTGCAACTCTCGAAAGCGGATAGCCATTTTGTAGGCGTAATGGGCTGGCCGTACAGTTCGCGTGTCGTACAGGTCTTATCGACTCTATCCGCAGCCCATATTCCGATAGTGTCGCAGACCGCGTCCAGCGATTCATTGACCGGCGCATCACCTTACTTTTTCAGGGTGGCTCCCCCCAACGTGACCCAGGGTGTGATCGGCGCGCGTTACGCCGTGACATCCCTGCATGCCACACGCGTCGCTTTATTCGTGGACAATTCCGACCCCTACAGCCAGACGCTGGCGAAGGCTTTTAGCAGCAATTTCACCCAGGACGGTGGCTCGATTGTTGTTACCGAGTCCTATACAGTCGGCAAGCCTGATAACTTTGTGCAATTGATCAATGATGCCGAAAATCACCAACCCAATCTGATTTACTTTTCCGGCTACGCGGCTGATGCCAGCGTGCTGCTGACCGACCTACCGACATCTGGCACGTATGCCAGCTTGCAGGTGATGGGCGGCGACGCGCTGTACGAGCTTGGCGGCTACCAGAGCAGTTCGCACGCGGCGGGCGTGCGCATGCGCTTCACCACATTTGCCCATCCAGACGAGTGGGGCGCGTTGTGCGCAGCCAGGCTGACTTTTGCCTGCAACCCACCAAGTTTCTTCACCGATTACTCCGCTGCCTTTAATCCAAATGGCGGGCATCCCAGCAATCCCTATGGCTATACGCGCGCCGATGGCGATGTTATCCTGTCCTATGATGCCACGCTGACCATGTTGACTGCCGCGCAGAATGCGCTTACCGGCTCGAAAACCAGTTTGACGCCGGCGGATTTCCTGCAAGGCTTGAAGCAGATTAAGGGCGCGAATGCCATTCAGGGAGTCAGTGGACAAATCTCGTTTGACTCACAGGGCAATCCAACTAATAAGGCGCTGGTGATATTGAAGGTAGTGCAGGGTGGGTTCATCCAGATCGATTCCGTGCAGGGATGTTTCCAGGTGAAAACCTGTTAATCAAAGATGAGCGGAGACATAGCCGGCAGCGCTATATCTCCGCTCATCTTTGATTCGGGTTTAATTTTTGCTCTACAGCCTCTTCTGTCATGCCCACGATCTCTACAATTTTTTGGCGTGCCGTCGCGCCATGTACAATGCTAATCGAACGTCTGGGCAGACCGAGACGTTGCGCGAGCAGGGCAATCAGCGCGTCATTGGCGGCCCCGTCCACGGGCGGCGCGGTCAGGCGCACGCGCAGCATGCCCTTTTCCCACTCGATGGCGTTGCGGTTACTGCGCGGAATGACGCGCACCGTCAGGCGCATCGAAGCGTCACCAGCCTGTGGGAAGCGCCTGCAGCAGCAGCACCTGGATAGTGATGAGGAAGAAGAAGGCAATCAGGAATGACATATCGAGGACGCCCACCGGACGCACAATGCGGCGAATAGGCTTAATAAACGGGTCGGTCATGCGTGCCAGGAAGCGGATGAAGGCGAAACGCTCATCCGCGCCAAACCAGGTTGCGAAGACCCGGATAATCATGGCGATAATCAAAATCCCGATGCCATATTTTATGATGCCATAGATAATACCGTGACCTAGCGGGATATCAAACATAGATGATTACTCCTGAATGGTTCGAACTTCGACAATGGTCATACCGAAAAATTTGCGGCGGAATATGTCGCTCACACGCACTCCATCTACATCGGGCAGCGTGGTAACATGCTTTTGCACGAACTGCCCCAGTGGACGCGCCGCCACGTAGCCCGCGCCTGCTGAGACGGCTGTAGAGGCGATACGGGTGCGCGCGCGGCTGGAAGTCATGCCCAGCATCGTTCCAACGGTTAAGAGCAACGCTCCCACGACGAGGTTGGTGCCACAATTTGGGTGGATGGCGAGTTCGGATTCGCCGGCCTGCAAACGCTGTAAAGCCTCGTCCAGCGCGCGGCGCAACTGCCCCAGGTCTACATCTCCGAAGATGATAAAGCCGCGCGAGCTTGAACGCGCGCTCACCCGCAGATCTGGAACATAACCGCTCAGTATCGTAATGGTGGCGTGCTCTATGGCGTGATTTTGTCGAATACGACGGCCAAACAGCATATCTTCAGGTCTCATGAGTTGTTCTTTCCAGCCTTGTTTACTAGACGCTCGCCAAAGATCGCTCGCCCGATACGCACAATCGTGGCTCCCTCTTCAATTGCTACGCGATAATCATCGGTCATGCCCATCGAGAGTTGCTGCCATTCACACTGCGGAATGAGATCGCGCAGGTGGTCGCGCAGCAGCCGCAACTGGCGGAAAACCGGTCGCGCGTCTTCCGGGTTTTGCGCCAGCGGCGCGATAGTCATCAACCCTTCTACTTTGAGGTGCGGCAGCGCGGCAATCAGTCGCGCCAGTTCCGGTGCCTCCGCGGGCGACATTCCTTCCTTGCTGGCCTCGCCTGAGATATTGACCTGTAGCAGCACAGGCAGTTGTATATCCTGCTCTCCTGCGCGCCGCTCCAACGCCTGCGCCAGGTGCGCGTTATCCACGCTGTGAACTATCGCAAAAGCGCCGACGACCTTACTGGCTTTGTTGCTTTGCAGATGACCGATCATATGCCAGCGCACCCCGGCGGGATGGAACGCCTCAATTTTGGGCAGCGCATCCTGCACGCGGTTCTCACCAAAGTTCGTCACTCCCAAATTATACGCCATACGCACAAGTTCAAGAGGCACCGTTTTAGAAACGGCGACCAGCGTGATATCCTGCGCGCTGCGGCTGGCCCTTTCGGCGGCTTGCGCGATTGCCGCATGCACATATTCAAGGTTGGCGGCTAGCTGCTCTGGTGTTAACATTCGACATCCCTCTGATGAAATTTGCCGACCGAAAAAGGTAATGATGCGCATTTGGACGCGGTGCTGGGCGGACGGGGACAGGCACAAGGCCCCCACGAGTCAACCGGGACGGGGACAGGCACAAGGCCCCCACGAGTCAACCGGGACGGGGACAGGCACAAGGCCCCCACGAGTCAACCGGGACGGGGACAGGCACAAG
>DATLSI010000032.1:0-35814 GCA_035534255.1 Ktedonobacteraceae bacterium
GGGCCAGGTGCAGGAGTAGTAAAAGATTACAGTACGGTTGGCGAAGATCAGACGACTTGCGTTTATTTCAAAAATCTAGAGAAGCATCTGATAGCTCACATCAAAGGTAGCGAGGTTGTTGTAGGCTGTGTTGCGTGGCTAACCAATGAGCAAATCCTAAAAGCTCTTGCTCAAAAAAGGGGAGTTTCCCTCATCGTTCAGAAAGAGGATTTTCTGCGCCCTGACATCACCTCGGAGAATAATTGGACGAGCCGTCTGCGACAGTGGTATAACAAGCTGCCTAAAACGTTAGACCGAAGAGACTTTAATACAACAATATTAGGGGACATGGACGATAGGAACATTGATCAACTGGTTGATCCCGTGCGCTGCGTTGGAAATTATAATGCTTCTCGGCAATCAGCCTTCCCGCGTTCACACCACAAATTTGTCCTCTTTTGTAAATACATAACGAATTGCGACTGTAAAAGTTGCCAAGACTACAAAAAAACGTACTTGAGTGGAGACTATCCTTTTTACGAGGATAAGAAACGCAAAGATCATATCAAGCCTTACGCTGTCTGGACTGGCTCTTTCAACTTTACAAAAACCGCTGCGCTGTCTTTTGAAAATGCCGTCGTTTTACAAGACGCAAAGATTGTAGAAGCATATTTTCAGGAATATTCGCAAATCGCAGCCCTTTCGGAACCGCTTGATTGGACTGCAATATGGATTGCGCCTCAGCGGACGATCCAAACAACTACATAGCGGTTTATACCCCTGTTTGTGATCCCTCTCGTCTTCTTCAGCAAAGAGTATATTGTGGGACAAGATGACATCTATCCCCTTGCACGAATTGATATCATTCTCTCATGTTTGCTTGCACGGGAGATGACGGAGACTCGTTTTACTACATCTGACTATATTTTGTTGAACTGTTCTTCCAGTGAACGTGCCCACTCCTGACATAAGATAGCCTCTTCTGTTCTTCCTAAATTTTCAAGCACAATGGCTTTGTTATGCCAGGCATCGGGTTCATCTGGCGCAAATGATGTAGCCTGCTCGAACGCTACCAGAGCTTGCTCCAGAGAGCCAAGTTTGAACAGGGCCAGTCCCCGATTATTCCAGGCAGCGATATAGTGCGGGTCCAGCGAAATTGCCTGGTCAAGAGCCGATAACGCCTCCCTGTCGTTTCCCAGCTCGTGTAAGAGACTCCCTTTGTTATACCACGCGGAAATGAGTCCGTCGTCATATTGCAGAGCCTGATCGTAGGATTCCAGCGCATCCGCATAGATATGCATAGCAGCCAGCACATTTCCTCGATTATACCACGCGCCGGCCATGGTTGGGTCGAGCGAGAGCGCGTGGTCGTAATCAGCCAGCGCGTCGGCAAAGCGGTGCATATCGCGCAGGTCATTGGCCTTATCGAACCATGCCACAGCGCTACCGGGCGCGAGCTGCGTGGCATAGTCGTGGAGAGCAAGCGCCTGGTCGGTTTTTTTCATGCGACGCAGGATATTTCCTTTAATATCCCACATGAGCGCGTTCCCAGGCTCTAACCCAAGCGCGCGGTCAATGGCGATCAATGCTTCATCATAGCGCTGCAAGCTGTACAGTGTATCGCTCATGGCCTGCCAGATAATCCCCTGCGTCGGGTCCAGCACCAGCGCGCGGTCAAAAGCCAGCAGTGCCTCATCAGGACGATTTTGTTCGACCAGGGTCATACCACGGCCACTCCATGCAAAGACATAGTTCGGATTGATGGCTAAGGCCTGATCGTAACATTGCATCTCTTCGTCGTAGCGGCGCAACTCATGCAGTACACTGGCGCGCGAGTTCCATATATCCGGGTCCCGTGGTTGCAGGCTCAGCGCCTGGTTATACGCCAGCAGCGCTTCCCCGGCATAGCCCAGTTGAAGGAGCGTTGCGCCCCTGCCGCTCAAGGCTTCGACTGTGGCGTTGCCTGCGGCAATAGCCTTCTCGTATGCAGCCAGCGCCTCCGTGTAATGCCCCAGTTCGTAAGCGTGGTCTCCTTCTGCCAGCCAGTCGCGCTGGAATTCAGGTTCGGGCGCGGGAGTTTGTCTATGCGGCGCCTGTTCGATTGGAGCATTTTCTACTGCTGTTGGGAAAGCTGGTCGAAGTTCGGCGCGCAGGTCGTCATTGTCAGCAGCGACAAGCGATGATCGCGCCTGGTCATGGCTCTCGACACGTACAGTCATACGGGGGCGAGTAGTGAGTCTTGCGGAAACCTCATCGGCGAGATCGGTCTTCACCAGGAATACCAGCGGTCCATCCTGACCATAATCGATGACGCGAATACTGCCAGGTTCGTGAACCTGTTTTGAGAGTATGACGGCCAGTTCAGCGTCCTCCAGGAAATTCTCGCGCTCACTTCCGGTTGTCACATTTGGAAGCAGCGCGCGAATAGTCACAGGAATCTCCTGGTGGAGGTCGAGAGCCTGCATTGTTATTGAGCTGCGATCTTTGCCGACAAGTGCTCCTACTTCGTAACGTCCTTGCAACAGTGCCCCCTGCACAGGGAGACCGCAGTTCGCACAGAAACGCGATTTTTCACGATTCTGATACCCGCAATCGATAATATCCAGGCACAGCACCATATGTTCGTCCCCCCTTCCATATCTGCGCAGTCATAGATTGATCCATTCTCTCATAAGTTGTCTTTACTGTAGCGAAAAACCCCCTACTTTGTCAATGCAGTTATGCATATTTTGGCGAAAGCTTATGAATTATTGTAAGGATATAACGATCAACCGGCCAGTAGGAACATCCCTACTGGCTAATAGAACGCGTAAGTGGGTGCAAACTTGTTTATACGAAAGAAGACATACACTGAGCCGGTCGGTAGAATTGCGGTAGCGCCTATTTACATTTTATACTATAGTGTGGTTGAATTAGGGATGATTGCCTGAAATTTGGAGAATGGATTATTGTCTACGAGAAAGTAGCAACGCCGCATGCATACAGATCGATTGAAACGTATAGGAAGCGGGGAGCATGAGCAGGAAAATGTGATCCGTATCCTGCTGGTGGACGATCACGCGCTTGTGCGCGAGGGTACGCGTCGTCTGATCGAGATGGAGAGCGATGTTGTAGTTGTAGCAGAAGCATCGAGTGGCGAGGACGCTATCGAAATAGCCAGGAGATTGCAGCCTGACATTGCTGTCATGGATATCGCCATGCCCGGTATGGGTGGTATTGAGGCAACCCGCGCGATTAAAAAGTATTGTCCTGAAACGGCGGTTCTGGTTTTGTCAGCTTACGATGATGAACCTTACCTGCTGGCTTTGCTTGATGTGGGTGCTGCCGGATTCTTGCTCAAAAACGTGCATGGCCAGGAACTCATTCAGGCTATCCGGGCGGTCGCGCGCGGAGAATCAGTATTGCAGCCCACTATCGCGGAAAAAATGATGCGGCGACTTTCTGCCCGGACAGAAATGGCTCCTCGCTCGACCAATCTGCTCAGCGAACGTGAATTTGATGTCTTGCGCCTGGCTGCGCGCGGTTTACCGAACAAGGAAATTGCCTCTCGTATGGGCTTGAGTATCCGCACTGTGCATAGTCATCTGGCCAACATTTTCATGAAGATGCAGGTTGGCTCCCGCACGGAAGCAGTTTTGTTGGCCTTGCGGCAAGGTATGATCTCATTGCAGGATACGTATGACACTTGATTCGACTCTTAAATACAAAACGCCTCAATATATGAAGCTGGCGGTAGCTTTTCTCTCACTCGGCATTGCTCTCGGCCTGTGCATCTGGTCGCTTTTCAACTATCGTCCGGCCCCTACTATCTATGGCCCGCGCGCCATTTACAGCGTGATGTTTCTCTCAATTACGCTCGTGCTTTTGGGTCGCTACTTACTTCTGCGTATGATCAAACGAGAATCGGGCGTGACTCAATTACTGTATCATCAATTGCCCCGTTCCTGGCAAACCCTGTTTCTTTTTGATATCACTGCCCCGATTTATCTTGCAGCAGGTGTGCTGGTTGGCGTTTCTGCCGGCGTGCTGACCGCGCTGATTACGCAGATAGCGCTTCAACTATTTACCTACAAACGTCGCTTCGTGTCGCTTGTCGAGGCTTGTTATCGCATCGCCAGCACTGCTGTGGTTGTTCTGATCGCAGATACTATATTTACCTTGATTGCCGGCACTCAACACCAGGTGACTAGTGGCTATAGCCCGCATTCCGAATCTAAAGAGTTGATCGGGTGTATCGTCGCTGCGGTTGTTATGTTGCTCTTAATAATACTGGCCTCATTACCCGCCCTGATCCCATCGCGTAGTGTCTGGGGAGACCGTTTCTCCCTGCCGGATTCTTTGCGTGCAACAGTTGTGACACGTTGGAGAGCCTATCTGCGTTCTCCTGTGCTGCTTTTCCAGATACTTGTATTAAGTGTAGGGCCGTTGTTGCCGGTAGTGGATATTTACGATAACTTCGTAGCCGAAGTGGCATGGTTGTTCTTTCTGGTTCCGCTATTCGCGATTTATTACCTGGCGTTGGTCAGCACGCGCCTGAGTATTCGCACCGATGCCCTGCAAGAGACGCTGACGGATTTAAGCAGCGCGCGCCGCCGTCAAGATGAGCTGCGAGACTACGCCACACTGATTACGCGCGTGCAGGAAGAAGAACGTCGCCGCCTGGCGCGCGAGCTGCACGATGATACAGCGCAGGCTCTGATTGCGCTTGCCCTGGGACTGGATGGCCTGGGGCGCGCCATTGGGAAACTTGATCTACCTGAAAAAGATAGGGAGTGGCTGGCAAGCCTGCAAAATCTTGCCGATCATACGCTGGAAGGGGTGCGCCGCGCCTGTCGTGATCTGCGCCCATCCGTGCTCGACGACCTGGGGTTACGCGCGGCTCTGGAATGGTTAAGCGATAGTTCGTTCTCGCGTGGCGTTCCCTGTACCTTCACCTGCCGAGGCACACCGGTGCTGACAACTTCTGAAGATGAGATCGTCATCTTCAGAATTGCCCAGGAAGCATTATCGAACATCTGGCGGCATTCCGGAGCAACGCAGGCTTCGGTTGAACTCATAAACTTGCCCGAACGACTGCAATTAGCCATACACGATAATGGCAGTGGTTTTGTCCTCCAGCGCAGCCTTTCCACTCTCCATGATCCACAGGGTGGCCTGGGCCTTGTCGGTATGCGCGAACGCGCCGCGCTCATCGGGGCAACCTTGACGATAAAGTCGTCACCAGATAACGGATGTCATGTTGAATTGTCTCTACCTATCACTCCCTCTTATTCATTAGAAGAATCACCAACCACTTCATCAATTTTTCATGAAATTTAGGTATTAGTGCGGATGCATTTGTTGCTCACATGCTGCATAGTGTAGTGGACAGGGCGTTAAGCAGCCTATCTGGCGGACATTTACCGGCGAGGGTGATAAGTCGGCCCACACATGGGAAGGAACCGGGACCCTACCATGCGTCTTATGAGCCGAACTGGACAAGTATCATCTTCCGTGAAATAGAGTGAAGCATCTTTGTCTCTCCGTGCGGTGTTCTCTCTTATACAAGGTGAATCGTTCAACTCCATTGTTTGTTTGACGCTCTGCCCCATCATTTCCTCTTCCATCCTCCTCTGCTGAATAAGAGATATGTTATATAATGCAATGGTTAGCAAAACCAAACCAGATAAACTACTGCATAGAGGATGAAACAATGACTGCTCATAATGATGTATTCGGCGCGCGCGCGAAGTTGCAAGGCGTTCCAGGCAACTTAATGTACTACCGGCTGGAAACGCTTGCTAAGCGTGGTGTGACAGAGCTTGAACGCCTGCCCTTTACTGTCAAGATTATCCTGGAGAACCTCCTGCGCCATGCTGGTGGCGAACTCGTGACTGAAGATGATGTGTTCTCTCTGGCTCATTGGGTGCCAGGCCACGCGGCGCAGTCCGAGTCAGAATACCCATTCATGCCTGCTCGCGTACTGCTGCAAGACTTCACTGGTGTGCCTGCTGTAGCCGATCTCGCCGCCATGCGCTCCGCGGTGTCGCGTATGGGTGGTAATCCTCAGAAGATCAACCCGCTGGTGCCTGCTGACCTTGTCATCGATCATTCGGTGCAGGTAGACCTGTTCGGCACCACGCTGGCCTTTGCTCGCAACGTCGAGCGCGAATATGAGCGCAACAGCGAGCGCTATGGTTTGCTGCGTTGGGGTCAACAGGCATTCAGCAATTTCCGCGTCGTGCCTCCGGGCACAGGCATCGTTCACCAGGTGAACCTCGAATATCTGGCACCTGTTGTGATGACGAAAGAGGAGGACGGCGAAACGGTTGCCTACCCTGATACATTAGTTGGTACGGACTCGCACACCACCATGATTAACGGTCTGGGTGTGCTGGGTTGGGGCGTTGGTGGCATCGAGGCCGAGGCCGTGCTGCTGGGCCAGCCCATCTATCTGCTCACGCCGGAGGTGATCGGCGTGCGGCTCACGGGCGCGCTCCCTGAAGGCTCAACTGCCACCGACCTGGTATTGACAGTAACGCAGATGCTGCGTAAGCACGGCGTTGTTGGCAAGTTCGTCGAGTTTACCGGCTCTGGTCTCAGTTTCTTAACCCTGGCAGACCGCGCTACCATCTCCAATATGTCACCCGAATTTGGTGCGACGGCTACCCTCTTCCCGGTCGATGACGAAACTCTGCGCTACCTGCGCGGTACCGGTCGCAAGCCAGAGCAGGTAGACCTCGTGGAGCATTACGCGAAGGCGCAGGGGCTGTTCCGCACCGATGACTCTCCTGAAGCCCAATTTGATGATCTGCTCGAACTCGATCTTGCTACGATCGAGCCAAGCCTGGCCGGGCCGCGCCGCCCGCAGGATCGTGTTCCCATGCAGAATTTGAGCAAGGTCTTCCGGGAAGTCTATGCCGATCGCTTTGAACCCGCCAAAATCAACCACTTCACAGAGAACGCGCTGATTCGCCTTGGTAGCGAAAGTAATGATACCGAGCCTGATCCCATCGCGGAGAAGGAAGATGCTGACAAAGCGCGGGAGCAAAGCGCAGGCAATGGACACAAGGGACATCTTAAAGATGTGCTGGTCACGATAGGCAATTCCCAGTCCCATATGACCGATGGTTCAGTTGCCATTGCCGCTATTACCAGTTGCACCAACACCTCCAACCCCTCGGTGATGGTAGCAGCCGGCCTGGTGGCGAAACATGCCGTTGAGCGCGGCCTGTCGGTCGGTCCGACGGTGAAAACCAGCCTCGCCCCCGGTTCGCGCGCCGTCAGCGACTACCTGGATAAGGCTGAACTGACGCCATTTCTGGAGGCATTGCGTTTCCACCTGGTTGGCTTTGGCTGCACGACCTGTATTGGGAACAGTGGCCCTCTGCCCGACGCGGTCGCCGAGGCCGTGCAGGACAACGATCTCATTGTAGCCGCCGTGCTAAGCGGCAACCGCAACTTCGAAGGTCGCATTCATCCACAGGTGCGAGCCAGTTTCCTGGCATCGCCGCCGCTCGTCGTGGCCTATGCCCTGGCGGGTACGGTAGATATCGACCTGACAAAAGACCCCATCGGTGTTGATAGTAACGAGGAAGCGGTCTACCTGCGCGATATCTGGCCAACCCAGCAAGAAGTGCGCGACCTGGTAGCGAAGTCTATCACGCCCGAACTGTTTGAAGAGAACTACGGGCATGTCTTTGATGGTGACGAACACTGGCGATCCTTGCCCAACACCGAGGGCGAACTCTTCAACTGGAATCCAGACTCGACCTACATCCAGGAGCCGCCGTTCTTCCATAACATGCCACCTGAGCCGGAGGGCGTCAAGGATATACACGGCGCGCGTGTCCTGGCCGTGATGGACGACTCGATTACCACCGATCACATCTCACCGGCTGGCAACTTCTCGGCCACCAGCCCGGCGGGCAAGTACCTCATCGAGCATGGTGTAGAGAAGCGCGACTTCAACACCTATGGAGCGCGGCGTGGCAACCACGAAGTCATGATGCGCGGCACTTTCGGCAATATCCGCCTGCGCAACCGCCTCGTAGGTGGCAAAGAAGGCTACTACACCGTTCACCTGCCCGACGGCGAAGAGACGACCATCTACGACGCCTCGGTTCGCTATCAGCAAGAAGGTGTGCCGTTGATCCTCATTGCCGGCAAGGAATACGGCTCCGGTAGTTCGCGTGACTGGGCCGCTAAAGGTCCCTTGTTGCTGGGTGTGCGCGCCGCCATCGCTGAAAGCTTCGAGCGCATACACCGCAGCAACCTGGTCGGCATGGGCATCCTGCCCCTGCAATTCGAGCCAGGCGAAAGCAAAGAGTCGCTTGGCCTGACCGGCAGAGAAGTCTACGACATCGAGGGTATCAAGGGTGGTCTGAAACCTCGCCAGGAAGTGACGGTCAAAGTCACACGCGAGGACGGCTCAACCTTCTCCTTCCAGACCATGGCAAGATTGGATAGCGCCATCGATGTGACCTACTACGAAAATGGCGGGATTTTGTTGACTGTGCTGCGGAGATTGATGAAGGGGTAAAAGGCAACTGGAGAAAACTGAGGATTTCCTCATAATACTTTGTCCAATCGCCTTCATTACGAATCGCGAGCTTCGGTAGCTCGAGTTGCGCGAAGATGTTGTTGCAAAGAGCGTAGTAAGACTGGTAAAGCAAGTCGGTCATATTGCCGTGAAACAGTAGCCCATCGCATGCAGTGACCATCTCGCATTGTCGTGCCTCTTGCGCGAAGGCGCGCCATTTGAGTAAGCTCAACTCAATGTATTCCTCAATTGTCACATCGAGCCAGACTCCGTTGGGATGCGGCAGATCAAGCGCTACCCGCAAAGGCCCACCTTCTGACATGAATTGAGCAGCGATTCCGTTTTTCTGGAGATGCTCTGTAAGGAACAAGGCGGTAGTGGACTTGCCCGAACCCATGATGCCTTCGATAAAGATGAATTTAGTATTGCGCATAGGTCAATTCCATGCAGGGTGCGCGCTAAATTGTTGCGCGGATGGGAGGGATTCCAAGGGCGTCCCCTTGCGGGCGCCCTTTAGAACCTCATCAATGCAAAAAAATAGCGCGCACCCCGCATTGCATATAAAGTGCCAGATCTTATCAGGGGATTGCGCGTGTTCTGCACTCTACACCGCCTCGGCCTCGGCCTGTTTCACCAGCTTAGCATCTTCCGAATCAAGTGGCAAGACCTGGCAGGCTTCGGGCGAGAAGGTCAGGATGACACGCTGGGCGACGAAATTGTCGCGCGCTTGTTGGCTTGGGATGTCAGCGGTCAAACTGTTGCCCTGATCAGTGCGCACGTGGAAGCGCGTGAATGGTCCCAGGAAAGTGCGCAGATCAATAACCCCGGAAATATGATTTCCGGTCGTGTTTGTCTCAGCTTCATCGTGTCTCTCTGCCTCTTGTATATTTACCTCTTCAGGGCGCACCAGCACCAGCACTGCATCTCCATCCCTTAGCGTCGATGTGGGAGGTACCTGGAGCAGATGGCCTTCTGCCTGGCAAAGGCCCTGAGAGGCAGACTCCAGCTTGCCGCGAAACTGGTTGCTACTGCCCACGAAACTGGCCGCGAAAATGGTGCGCGGATTGCTGTAAATCTCCTCTGGCTGGTCCAGTTGTTCGATTTTGCCCTTTGCCATCACCGCGATGCGGTCAGAGATGGCCAGCGCCTCTTCCTGGTCGTGCGTCACGTAGATAGCAGTCATTTTGAGTTGTTGCTGAATGCGGCGTATCTCGTTGCGCAGGGAGATGCGCACTTTCGCGTCAAGCGCGGAGAGCGGCTCGTCAAGCAGCAGCACCTTTGGTTCAACTGCCAGGGCGCGTGCCAGGGCGACACGTTGTTGCTGGCCACCTGAAAGTTGGTGCGGGTAACTACGCCCCTTATCACCCAGGCCGACCAGCTCGAGCAACTCAGCGCAGCGTTGCTTGATGGTGTCTTTGGCCTGGTGTTTAATGCTCATGCCGAAGGCGATGTTTTGTTCAGCCGTCAGGTGAGGAAAAAGCGCGTAGGATTGGAAAACCATACCCATCGGGCGTTTGCTGGCGGCTCGCTGTGTGATGTCTTCTCCATCCAGCAGGATGTTTCCTTCGCTTGGTACCTCGAAGCCCGCTACCATGCGCAGGATAGTGGTTTTCCCACAGCCGCTTGGGCCGAGCAGCGTCACAAACTCACCGTGCTCAACGGCCAGGTTAATATGATCAACGGCGGTGTTGCGCCCGAAATATTTGGTGATATTTTCCAGTTCGAGAAAGGCCATACTATGCTCCTTATCAACTAACGTGTCGCGCCGATATCAACCTGTGTACCGCGTTGTCCACCTCTGCCGCTCCTTCCGCGCACCAGCAAAATGATGCCCAATACACAGAGTAGCGTGAAGATGAAGCTCAAAACTGACAATGTAGCAGCTTTGTGCGGGTCATTCTGTCCCGTATTATTCAGGTAAATGGGGAAGGTATAGAGACCGAAAAGACTGGCAATAGTAAATTCGCCCATAACCGTCGAGAAAACGAGCAGCGCGGCACTGATCACGCCTGGCCAGATGTTCGGCAAAATAACGGTAAGAAACGTGCGCCACCAGCCACTTCCCAGGCTATAGGCGGCTTCTGTCAGGACGGTTGTATTAATGGCGCGCAGGCTGTTATCGATTGGACGATACACGAACGGCAGCGCGACAATCACGTATGCGCACACCAGCAGCGGTGGTGTATTGACGATATTCAGCGTATTCAGCAGAGGAACCAGACCCAGTGATAGTGCATTGATGAACTGGCTATTTGCTCCACTAAACTCCTCGATGAGTCCAACCGACAGGACAATAGCCGGCAGAGCAAATGGCGTAAGAGACAGAAAATCCAGCAATGGGCGCGCTTTAGGGAGTCTGAGTTGTACCCAATATGCTGTCGGAGTTACCAGTATAATGGCAAGCAGCGTTGTCGCGAGCGCCAGCTCGAGCGAGGTCAGCAGTGTCCTGGAGAAATCGGGATCGCTAAAGGTGCTCTGAAATGTTGAAAAACTGACGCCGTTGCCGGTTCCTAACCCGAAAGCTAATGTTGCTCCCAGTGGCACCAGCAAGTAAAGCATCACAATCGTCAAAGCAACCTTGTCCAGGCCAAAGCCAGAACGCTTCTTTCCGACCGTGCCTCCAGTTTTGTTGAGCGCGTCGACGGTAGCGCGCTGCTGGATACCTCCCATATCTATTTTCATAGTCCTACCTTACCTTCCCTGCCAGATGTTGACCCTGCGCACCATCGCTGTATAGAGCGAGACCGCTGCGAGCAACACTACAATCATGCCTACCGCCAGCGCGTTGCCCAGGCCAAAATCAACAGTCACATTGCCATTGACGACGAAATTGATGAGGATAGGCACAAGGTTGATGCTGCCCTGCGCCAGCGCGAAAGCCGTGGCGAACGCGCCAAAGGAGTTGGCAAACAGTAACATGGCAGCCGCGATCAGCGAAGGCAGCAGAATGGGCAGCGCGACACGTCGCCAGTAGGTAAAATTAGAAGCTCCCAGGTTAGTCGCCGCTTCACGCCACTCAGGGCGCAGGCCGTTTAAGGCGGGGAGAGTGAGCAGGATCATTAGGGGTAACTGAAAGTAAACATAGACAATCACCAGCCCCCAGAATTCGTAAATGCTGAATCCGAGACTGTTATACAGGTCGATGTGCAGTATATTGAGGATAGCCACGGTAACAAAGCCGGTAACGCCCAGCGTAGCCACAAAAGCGAAGGCCAGCGGCACGCCGGCGAAATTCGCGGCGATGCTTGAAAAGCCAATCAGGAAATTGCGCAGCCAGGATGTGCGCATGGTATACACTCCATAGGCAGCAAACCCTCCCAGCGCGCCCCCGATCAAGGCTGTTACAATGGATATAGAAATACTGGTTTCAAAGGCATGTAAATTGCTGGGCAAGGACAACATGCGCTGAAAATTATTAAGTGTGAACGCGCCAGTAGTATTATCGGCGAAGCTGCCCTGGATAATGATGATGGCTGGTAAAATTTCAAATAGCAGGCAGAACAATAAAAATGGCGCGAGTCCCAACCAGCTTGTGAGGGTATAGCTCCACCCTCTGCCGCTTGATCGCTTGCCTCTGGAAGTTGCCTTGCCTGTGCCTCTCGTGATCGAGGTTTCAGCGACATCTCCCGCAACCTGTGGTTGCATTTAGTCACCTCCTGATAAATTGTCTTGTAAGACAGGTAGAAAGAGCGCGATCCATGTTACCGTCCATCATAGCACATGAAATCGCGCCCTTCCATATAGCTGTAAGGCCATCCCCCTGTCCTTACAGGCTCACGATATCTCGATTACGAACCAAGCACCTGCGAACCCCAGTTCTGCGAGACAAGGCTCGTTGCCTTGTTCAGCTGATCGATATTGGGAAACTTCACATTGGTATACTGCGACGCTGGTGGCAGTTTTGCCGCCAGGTCAGCCGGTACTTTGTTCTGGGCGACCAGCGTCTGGTAGCGTGCCGGGTGCGCGTAGCCCTTCAAGTAGAAGAGTTGTCCCTCGTCCGAGAAAATATACTCTATCCACAGGCGGGCCGCGTAAGGATCGGGCGCGGTCTTGTTCACGATGGAGACGTAGGGGCCTGCCAGCGAAGCATCCGACGGGATGACGACCGAGAGGTTTGGCTTACCTGCCAGTTGATCACGGAAGCCCAGTCCCAGGTAGTCCCACATAACAGCAATTGCAACTTCGCCTTTCGAGATGTTGGCGATGCTGGAACGCGCTACGGTGAAATTGCCTTTCTTCTTCAAATTGGCAAAGAAGTCGATGCCAGGTTGAGCATTGTCGAGGCTGCCACCATTGGCGAGGGACGCTGCGAAGACCGCCAGGAATGCATCGTTGGCCTGCCTGGGGTCGCCGTCAATGCCGACCATGTTCTTGTAATTGTTATTGAGCAGATCGGCAAAAGAAGTTGGCGGGTTCTTCACGATATCGGTATTGATAACGAGAGCTTGAGCGCCGTAGTACTCTGTACACCAGTAACCGTTCGGGTCTTTCAGACTCGCGTCGATATCGGCCCAGTGCGAATGGATATAAGGCGTAATCAGTCCCTGCTGGATGGCCTGCGGGCCAAAGACGAAACCGACATCGCCTATGTCACCGTGCGGATGGGTTTTTGAGTTCTTGAAGACCACCAGTTCCTGCGCCGAGGAATATTCTGCCTCGACTTTATACTGCACGGGAATACTGTAGTGACTGGTATAACCTGCCAGGATGTCTTTGTAGTCAGCCCATTCGGGCGGGATGCCGATGGCCTGCAACTGACCTTCCTTTTTGGCCTGCGTCATCAAGGTTTGCATGTCGATCGGACCTGCCATATTGACACTGGCAGTTGGCGACGCGCTGCCAGTACTGGTGCTACCGCATGCCTCGAGGAAGGCGGTAAGCGCGGCACCGGAAAGGCCGACTGCGCCAGCTCGCTTCAGAAAATCGCGGCGATTATGCGGGGAAAATAATGGGTCAAATAGCTCATGTTCCTGGTTACTCATGTGTGGATACCTCCATGTGCCTGAATGAATTGTTACGTCTGACAATAACGCACTTCGTGAACAGTACTGCAATCAACAGGGATAGGCTCATCCCTATCTGAGAATAGTACGTCAAAAATAGCTCGTTTCTTACAGGCAAAGCAGGGAATCCAGAAGCCAGCTTTCAATCTCATCTATCCCTAAAGATGAGTTATCCGCACCGGGTGTATAGATACCACAAAGGCATTCAAGGTACTTTCTACACATGAGCAGATCGGCGGCATTTGGTTTGAGAAGATGCGGCATTTTTCGAGCAGAGATTAGTGATATCCCGACACGCAGGATATCTGAACTGAGTATACTGATCTATTGAGATCTATAGCAATAGCCACTTTATATAGTCACAATACGTTTAATATGGCTATACCATCTATATATTCTATGTATTTCTCATTTTAACCGTTACTTAACAGAAATCGACTCATCCCTTAACGATAGTTTAACAGGCTAATTGTACATTTGGATTGCAGAGAAAAAACGATTCAGGCAAAGCAGAGAAGATGCTCATTCATGATATAATCACCATATGTTTTCTAAGCGTACTATTCAACGTTACCGGCAAGTCCAGCGCTTGCTTGACAAATTAGACCCGCAGGCAAGGCCACAGGCCTGCATTGTGCCTGGTTCTCCCGCGCCCCAGGGGCATATCATTGTCTTTCCAGGCTCGTTCAATCCTCCTACGATGGCGCATCTCGCTATGTTGAAACAGGCGCGGCAATTCGGGCGTATGCACGGTGGCATGCGCGTCTACGCGGCCATGAGCAAGCGTACAACCGGCAAGGAAATGGTCGAGCGCCCTTTGCTGCTCGACCGCATCCTTTTGCTCGATACGCTGAACTATAACCATTTGCGGCACACGGGGATTTTGCTCTTTAACCGGGGATTGTACGTGGAGCAAGCCGAGGCTATACGTACAGCATTTCACCGGGTCAGGCGCATCTACTTTCTGCTCGGCTTTGATAAGATTGTACAGATATTTGACCCGCACTATTATGAAGATCGGGATAAGGCCCTGCGAGAGTTGTTCGCCCTGGCGGATATTCTGGTTGCGCCTCGCGCCGGTGAAGGGTATGCGGAATTGAGAACGCTGCTGGCTCACGCAGAAAACATGCCTTTTGCCCGACATGTACATCTGCTTCCATTGAATAGCAGCTATCGCGATATTTCTTCCAGTCGCATCCGTCAGAATGTGGCGGAGCATCAACGGGAATTGCCGCCTGAGGTGCGGCGTTTCATCCGAGATACCTATGCCTATTCTCCCCCGCTGCGGCTCGCGGATGGCTCGCTGCTGGATAGGTATGGTGAGCGCGTTCAAGCTATTTCGAGGATGCTTCATCCCACCACATTGCATCTGTAGGATCCCGATTTAATGTGTCAGTTCACCCGGGCGAGCGCCGGAAAGTAAGCCTGTTCAGACCGATCTGCACAACATCGCCCTCGATAAGGCGGTAGCGCGTGATGCGCATGCCGTTCACATATGTTCCAGCCGCTGAACGATGATCTTCAATCTCATAGCTACCAGTGCCAACTTCGCGGATGGTGGCATGCAGGCGGCTGACTGCCAGGTCTTCGAGAAAAATATCGCAATCGCGACTGCGTCCGATGGTGATCTCTGTGAGCAGTTCAACGCTGCGTACCAGGCCGCGCATGTTCGAGAGTTCTATTATAGCTACAGTGCCGGCGTTCATGTCGATTTTTTTGCCCAGGTGCGACTCGCGCCCGCGGGACGTGGCAAGTTGGAAAGGTCGCGTGCCCTCGTGTCCATAGAAAGTGAGCAGCGTATTGCCCATGCGCAGCACATCCCCATCGTTCAGCAGTTGCTCTCTGACGGGCTGCTCGTTCACAAAGCTATCTCCGCTGCCATGATCGTCCCGCAGGACATATCCATTTGTCGTAAACAGAATACTGGCTTGCCTGCGATGCACCGCTAGATCTTCGAGAAAGATGTCACAATCGCGACTGCGTCCGATGGTAGTGCAATCTTTCCAGATCTCCATTCTCCTGCTACCACGTGGACTCTGTTGGATGACAAGATAAGCGCTTGTGACTGGTTCCGGCAGCTTTTGTGGCTCCTGTGCCATAGTTTCTCCCCGTTCTAGACCCATACACACATATGCTCACTGTGCTTTCTTTACATCTAACGCCTGAAGCACCTTTTCTGGTGTAATTGGCAGGTTGCGTATGCGTACCCCCAATGCATCATACACCGCGTTGGCAATAGCCGGTGCCATTCCATTGATTGGAACCTCACCGGCAGACTTTGCGCCATAAGGCCCTGTCTCTTCGGTGTCTTCAACCAGGATGGTCGTCATCTCCGGCATATCTAGAGTTGACATAACCTTGTAATCGACAAATCCCGCATTGCGCACTCGGCCTTGATCGTCAAATTTTACTTCTTCGCTGAGCGCGTAACCCAGCGCCATTGTTACCGCGCCCTCGACCTGGCCTGTTGCCAGTGTTGGATTGATGGCTCTGCCCAGGTCAAGGACGTTGACCGCCTTTGTGACGCGTACCTGGCCGGTTTCTGTATCCACCTCGATTTCGACAAATTGCGCGTAAAAGGGCGCTGGCGAATCTTGCGCCCAAAAATCGCCCTTTGCCATGATTTGCTGGCGATGTCTGCCGTAAAGCGTCTCATTGGCAATATCCGCGATGCTAAGATGGCTGCGCCCGCGCGGAGTGTAGAGTACACCATCGATGATCGTCATATCTTCGACCGCGCAATCCAGCAGATCAGCAGCCACGTCGAGTATTTGCTGGCGCACGCGCTCCGCCGCTACCTTGACGCCTCCGCCGCTGATGTAAGTCGTGCTCGATGCGTATGCCCCGTAATCAAAAACGCTGGAGTCGGTATCGGAGGAATGCATGATGATCTTCTCCATGCCGACACCCAGTGCTTCAGCCGCGATCTGCGCCAGCACGGTATCGCTGCCCTGCCCGATATCTGTCGCGCCTGTCATTACATTAAACGAGCCATCTTCATTAAGCTTGATAGATGCTCCCCCAATCTCGTAGCCGGCCACTCCACTGCCCTGCATGGCTATTGCTAAACCGCGCCCGCGCCGTATGGGGCTGCCGTCGCCACGCTCAAATGGTTCGTTCCAGCCAATGGCAGCCGCGCCCTTCTCAAGACACTCCGGCAGCCCACATGAGCGGAACTGGCGTTTTGAATGCCAGACGCCATCGATTTCTTCTCCTTCGATGGCGTCCCAGTCGCCTTTCTGCACGTGATTCTTGCGTCTGAACGCCAGCGGGTCCATATTGAGCCGTTGCGCGATTTCGTCGATATGCGACTCCAGGGCGAAAAAACCCTGCGGCGCGCCATAGCCGCGCATAGCTCCGCTTACGGGTAAGTTCGTATAGACGGAGGTAGCCTCGAACTGGTACGCCTGAGCACGATACAGGCAGAGTGACTTGTGTCCTGTTGCGCGCGTGACCGCCAGACTATGCGTGCCATAGGCACCCGCGTTGCCAAGCGAATGCATAGAGAGCGCTAGCAGCGTTCCGTCGCGTTTCACGCCGCTGCGCATGTGTATAATCATGGGATGCCGGAAACGCCCCGCGCTAAACTCCTCCTGGCGGGTATACTCGATACGCACCGGGCGGCGCGTCTTGATTGCCAGAGCTGCCGCGACAGGCTCCAGCAACATCTCCTGCTTGCCGCCAAACCCACCGCCTACACGCGGCTTAACCACGCGCACCCGCGAGATAGGGAGTTGCAGAACGGCGGCCAGTTTGCGGCGTGTATGATAGGGAACCTGGGTGCTGCTCACCACGATCAATCGCTCGTAGCCATCCAAGTAAGCGACACACACGTGCGGTTCCAGCATGGCGTGCGCGATATGGGGAACGCGATATTCTCCCTCCACGATGATGTCGGCTTCACGCAGGGCCGCGTCAAAATCGCCATTCGAAATGACTTCATGCGCGACGATATTGCGCGCAGCGTCATAAATAGAGCCGGATTGATCCACGGCATTTGGATGGGTCAAGTCTGGCTCGTGCAACTGCGGCGCGCCTTCACGCGTGGCGTCAAGTGGGTCGAATACCGCGGGTAGCATCTCGTAATCGACTTCGATCAGTTTGAGAGCGGCGTCAGCGATGGCAATAGTTTCGGCTGCGACAAAGGCGACCCAGTCACCGGTGTAACGCACACGGCTATCCAGCACATACATGTCGTAAGGCGAAAGCTCAGGATAAGGTTGACCCGCGGTGGTATGCGCCACGCGCGGCAGATCGTGATGGGTCAGCACAGCATAAACGCCTGGGAGGTCCAGCGCTTTGCTGGTATCTATGTGGCGAATGTTGGCGTGCGCGTGTGGAGAGTGCAGGATGCGCGCGTGCAGCATACCGGGCTGCTCAAATTCAGCCGCGTAGACGGGCGCGCCTGTCACCAAAGGCCGCGCATCTACGCGCCGTTCTTTTTGGCCGACGACGCGTGTGCGGCTGATTTGGCGGGCGTGCTGGTGTTGCGAATCGGCGATATTGCCCGTGCCTGGTTCGTTGTAATTGCTATTCATGAAGCTCATTATGCCGCAAGAGTACTAAGAAGCCAGCGTGCCGTGGTCTCGTCCGGGATAGTCACAATCTGCTTCAATAAAAGATCAAGTTTATCAGGTTTAGTAATCTGCGATACCCTCTGTTGCGCAAGTTCTGCCAGTGGTGGAAAACGTCCCTGAACGATGGTCACAAAGGCTTTTTGTAAGCCTTCGGCTAAACCCTCTTCATGTCCCTCTTCGCGTCCGATTTCGCGTCCCTCCTCAATCCCGATTTCGCGTCCGATTTCGCGTCCTTCTTCGCGTCCGATTTCGCGTCCCTCTTCCTTTTTCTTCTGCACATATGGGCTTTGTTCTAAAAAGTCGTCTAGCTGTTCCATTTTCGTTTTTACCCTCCGTTGATCTTCTGATGACACTGTATCAGTACGCCATAAAAGAGTATCAAACCACAACAGGTGTGTTGACAATTCCTTCGGTTGCCCTTCGTAGTACTCTTTCATTTCTTCGAGCGCTTGCGCAAGAACTTCGTAATTTGCGTCTTCCATCGTTGGCAACAATGCATACAGGAATACTAAATGTTGTTCTAACATCTTATATGCCTTATATTGCCAGAGTCTCATGACTCGATAATGAAAGACTAATACTTCCTCTCCTTCATCAATCATCCGTAATGGTGGGTCCGCGATACTTGTGCGAAATGGACAAACGACCAGCGAAATAATTGTTTTCTTATATTTTCTAAATAGAATACCACAATATTCGTGCATTCGATGAGGCATATCAGACGCTGGATCAGTCTCAAATTCTACGTGAAGCACTTTCTCTACTCTATTTTGCTGGATCAGATAAGCGCCATCTACATTGAGTGAGGGTTTGAGCGCTTTTTCGCTTAGCTCTCTGGCGCTTTCGATGCCTTCAACGAAGAAATTAAGTTTTTCGACTGTTTGATTTTGCAATAACGATTTGAATGATGTGTCGTACACCTGCTGCTGATGTAGTTTTGGCTCCTGTTGCTCTTCAGACAACTCTTATATACCGTACCCTTTCCGCCAGATGGCGGAATCATACCATGCTATTAGTCAGGAAACAAGTAGTGGGGGTTAGGAGGGTGAGCGTCTTTATTTGACCCTGTTGGCGAATGGTATTACGGGCAATTCAGAGGCATTTTTCGTTCCAAATTGTGGATAAACCATCGGTTAAAAGGAGTGTAGTAGAAGAAAACCGATAATACATGCTTTTCCTCTGCCCGTAATACCATTCGCCAACAGGGTCTTATTTTGCGGGGGAAAGAGCCAGGGCGGGGGCAAGCCCCGCCTCTACCCTGCTACGAAGGGGTGGGGCTTGCCCCCGCCCTGGTCTCGTCACTCATCATTTCTGCTGCTCGCAGCACCGCCGCGACGGGTTTGACGTAGCCGGTGCAGCGGCAGATATTGCCAGCGAGGGCGGCGCGCACATCGTTCTCGGTGGGGTGTGGATGTTCTTGCAGGAAGGCGTAGGCGCGCATGATGAAGCCGGGGGTGCAGTAACCGCATTGCGCGGCCCCTTCCTCGGCGAAGGCTTCCTGGATAGGATGCAGTTTGCCATCCGCCGATAAGCCCTCGATGGTCAACACCTCCGCGCCATCGGCCTGTGCCGCCAGCGTGCAACATGCATTGATGGAGCGACCGTTGAGAATGACGCCGCAGCCACAGCAATCGCCAGTACCGCAAATCAGCTTTGTGCCTTTCAGATAATGCGCGTGCAAAGCTTCCAGCAGAGTTTCACCCGGATGCACACTCCATTGCACTGATCGTCCATTTACCTTTAACGCGATTTCAAGCGCAGGCATGCTGCCTCCCTTTCTAGCAGTATGTTCTTTTAGCGAACGGGATTCGCCTTCTCTTTTTTCTGCCCTGCTGGTTTTTCTGGTCGATTCTGCTTATTTTGCTTGCGCAGGGCCAGTCCAATCCAACGGGGATGCTTCCCGCCAGGGTTAGTAAGAAAACCTCGTTGTGCCAGTTCTACGCGAAACTTGCCCAAAAGCGAGGGGTGATCAAATTGTTCGGATGTCTGCATCCAGAATGTCCGAAAACAAGAGAAGAGCTGTTTATCGGCGATTGAATACTCTGGTCCACTCACACAATGTTGATCCAGAAAGCATGTGAGAGCGTGAGAAAATGGTTCGTCTTCATCAGGCGTCACCGAAACCTCCTTCTACTTTGCCTTTTTATTAATGCTATGCCGCACCAGCAAAGCAGGGCAGGAATTAACTTTGTTTTCATGCTAACTATGCGGCCAGGCCGGTTCCATCGTTGCCAGTCCGGCTGCCTGTCGTAAGGCTCTCAATGCTGCGACTCCACTTACACGTCGCCGGTAGTCGGCGGATGCGCGTTGATCGCTGATGGGGCGCGTTTCCGCGCGAGCAATCTCTGCTGCCCGTTGAAGAGTTTCTTCTGTGGGTGACCGTCCCACCAACGCTTCCTCCGCGCGTCTCACACGTAAGGGAATGGGAGCGACCGCACCAACTACCAGGCGCGCCGAGGTGATAATCCCATCGTGGATTACAAGTGAGGCAGCGGCATTGACAATGGAAATATCTTCAGCCGTGCGGAAGATTTTGTAAAACCCGCCACACATTGCGCTCGTGTTTTCCAGTGGGATGCGTAGTTCGCGTATCATTTCGCGCTGGCACACGCTTTTACCGGGGCCGAGAAAGAACTGCTCCAGAGGTACTACGCGTTCGCCCTGTGTCCCGACCAGCACTACCTGCGCGTCGAGAGTGAGCAGTGGGGGTGGCGTGTCGGCGGATGGCAGAGCCGAGGCGACATTTCCGGCTAACGTAGCCGTGTTGCGTATATTAGGTGAGGCACATAGTGCCGCTCCCTGGGCCAGAACGCCGCTTGCCAACGCCTGCACCTCTGGATGTCGAGCGACGGTACGCATGGTTGTTCCAGCGCCGATGATCAACCAGTCTTCCTGGCGGTGGATATAGTCAAGTCTCAGCTTACGAATATCGACAACTTCGCGCACACCCACCATGTAGCGTGGATTGACCAGTAGATCGGTACCACCGGCAATGATAGCTCGTCCCTCGTCAGCGAGCAACGCGCCAGCTTCGCTAATCGTAGTGGGGCAGTGATAGGCAGTAATGTTGAGCATAATTTAGTGATGGACAACCCTTCTTATTTGCCTTCATCATACCATTTGAGTCGAAATCTTTCCAGGGCGGGGGCAAGCCCCGCCCCTACCCTGTACGAACAGGCTGCTACCATACAAGGGGTGCGCGCTATTTTTTTGCATTGATGAGGTTCTAAAGGGCGCCCGCAAGGGGACGCCCTTGGAATCCCTCCCATCCGCGCAACAATTTAGCGCGCACCCCCATACAAGTTCTGCTGGAAGTCCGATCACATACTTCTCATCAGATACATTACTGCCTCTAGCACGCCACCGGCAACGGCACGTGACTTGTCGGAGATAGTGAAGCAGTGCGCGCGTGTGGCGCGCGGGTCTATGTCGCCAACCTTCATGCCCGCGTGGACGGGAAGGCCGTCGCGCACCAGGCCGCGTAATATACCGGGTATGGCTGCCGTAAGCGGGCTACTGTGCTCGCCGTCTTTGACAATCGCCACCGCCTCACCTGTTTGAACTTGCTCACCGATCAGGCGCAGTCCGTAGAGGACCCCGGCACATGGAGCGCGCAGCAGGCGCTCGCCGGCATACCCGCCGATCATACCCGGTACGCCGGTATTGGGTTCAGCGCAGCCCTGGAGATAGACGCGTCCCAGGTTGTGACCGCGATTCGTCTCGATGACCGCGTGTACATCTTTCCTTGCCTCATAGCCGGGGCCAAGCGCGATGACGATTGGCGCGTCTTTGATGGTGATGCCGCGATTGCGCTTCGAGAGGGTTGCTTCAACCAGCACGGTCGGGTGCATCGCTTTGAAAAATGTCCCACCAGCATCAATTACCACCGGTACTTCTCCGCGCGCGAAGGCCTGCTCCACCTCGTCTCGCGTAGATGCGCGACAGGCCGTGATGTCCTCCACGGTGATCTGCCCCAGCGCGATGGCTTCTGCAAATGCTACGGTGCGCCGCAGCACGGTAGGCTGTGCCAACTCGGTTGCCATAACCTTAAAACCTGCGCGCGTCAGCCGGTGTATTACTCCGGTGGCAAGGTCGCCAGCCCCTTTTACTGCTATCAGAATGTCAGACATACGTGACCTCTTGTTAGCGCCAGCCGACATAACGCAACGTCTGCGATATTTGCTGCCCGGCGCGCGTGACTGCTGTGATGAATTCGGCCTGTTTGGGGCCGCAACGTTCGCTTGGCCCGCCTATTGAGACAGCCGCGACAATAGCTCCAAGGTGGTCGAAGATAGGTGCTGCCACCGCGTCAATACCATCTTCAAGTTCGCTTCGCGAGATCGCGTATCCATGCTGGCGAACCACACGCAATTCTTCCAGTAACAGGCGAGGGTCGGTGATAGTGCTGCTGGTATAGCGTGTCAGCGTGATCTGATTGAGAATCTCGCGCAGGCGTGTCTCCCATTGGTAGGCGAGCAACACCTTCCCGGTAGAAATGGCATGCGCGGGGAGATGCTGGCCTGGTACGTTGACGGCTCGCACGAAGAAATAAGAATCTTCTGTGTCGATGATGACCGCTTCCATGCCTTCAAGCACAGCCAGGTGAACGGATTCACGGGTTTGATCGCGCAGTTCCATCAGAATGGGCCGCGCGGATTTACGTACCGTGTGAGAATTGAGGATGCTCGCGCCCAGGGCTGTGACGCGCAGGCTCAACGAGTATTTATGGCTGTCCTCGTCCTGCACGAGTAGCCCCTCATTCACCAGTGCTGTGACCAGGCGGTGAGTCGTGGATTTGGGTAATCCAGTTACACTCGACAGATCGGTAATGCCAAGCAATCTCTGATCACCGAAGGCGCGCAGCACGCTCGCGACACGGTGAACTATCTGTACCGTAGCTTCTCCCTCGACAGGCACGCCATGTCGCATAGTCCCTCCTCTGCATCGTTGCAGACCAGTGTTCTGCACAATGGAATAGCGTTCCATTGATATGCAGAGAGTATAGTCAATCGCCTCCTGGAGTGTCAAGCAGAACAGCTTTCATTGCGGCATCACGCCTGGAAATTGTATGATGAGAACGGGTGCAATTTGATTTGAGCGTGAGGACGCGGACACCTACCAGGGGCGTCCCTACTGGATGGCAAGAAAGAAAGAGGAGTGCTCCATTCATGGCAATGCAAATGGGTCAAGAAATCGTCGTTGATTTTGATGTGCCAGCCAGTATGCGAGATGGCACAACGCTGCGCGCTAACATCTACCGACCGGCGGGTGAGGGGAAATGGCCGGTGTTGCTGACTCGCCTTCCCTACGGCAAAGATTTTCCGCTTGGAACCTCGGTGATGGACCCGGTGCAGGTGGCGCGGCGCGGCTATGTGCTGGTTGTGCAGGATACGCGCGGGCGCATGACCTCGGAGGGCGAATGGATTCCATTTGTCAATGAAGCCCAGGATGGGTATGATACTATCGAGTGGGCCGCGCAACTGCCTTATAGCAATGGCAGTGTCGGCATGTACGGTATCTCTTATTTCGGCTTTACGCAGTGGGCCTCGGCAGTGCTGCAACCCCCGGCGCTCAAAGCGATGGTGCCTGCCCAGACCTGGAATGACCCGTTTAACGGGGTGGTATTCCGTGGAGGAGCCTTAGAATTAGGCTCGTCGGGTGGCTGGCAGTTGATGATGGGATTGGACGTATTGATGCGCCGTCATCGCGACGATCCGCAGGCATTGGGGCGCGCGATCTACATGCTGGCGCGGGAAACTGATGCGCTCGGCAAACAAGGCTACTGGTCCCTGCCCCTGCGCGAATTTGCACCTCTGCAAAGGCATGATGTGGCTCCGGCCTTCTTCGAAAATTTCGACCATCCCATGGACCGCGAGCATGAACTCATCAAACCGATGATTATCAAGGCGCTACAGGAGCAGGTCACAGTGCCCGCGCTCAATGTGGCTGGTTGGTATGATATCTTCCTGAAGGATACCATCGCCAACTTCAAAACCTTGCGAGAACATGGAAGCACGCAGGAAGCGCGGCAGAGCAAGTTACTCATTGGTCCCTGGTCGCATGGCGGCTTTACCAACCCTATTGGTGAACTGAACTTTGGCTTTGGCTCGTCCGCAGCCTTCATTGACTTGCAGATAGACTTTGTGAGCTTGCAGGTGCGCTGGTTCGATCACTGGCTCAAGGGCATCGACACGGGTATGCTGAAGGAAGCTCCCATCAAGCTTTTCGTGATGGGCGCGAATGCCTGGCGAGACGAACAGGAATGGCCGCTTGCCCGTGCCGTCAATACCCGCTATTACCTGCATTGCAAAGATAGGGCGAACTCGCTGCATGCCAATGGATACCTGACGACCGACCTGCCAACCAGCCACGAACCTGTCTCCGACCGCTATGATTATGATCCCGCCAATCCTGTGATTACGCGCGGCGGCGCGCTGTTGATGACGCCGGAATACGCACCTGGTCCCTACGATCAGCGAGCGACAGAGAATCGTCAGGATGTACTGGTATACACCTCCGGTGAGTTAAAGGAAGATCTGGAAGTAACCGGCCCCATCACTGTGCATCTATGGGCCATTTCGAGCGCGCCCGATACCGACTTTGTGGCGCGCCTGGTGGATGTGCATCCCGATGGGTACGCGCAAAATCTGACAGATGGCATCATACGCGCCCGCTATCGCAACTATGAACGCGGCGAGGCACCCACGCTCATCGAGCCAGGCAAAGCCTATGAGTACGAGATAGACCTGTGGGCTACCAGCAACCTGTTCAAAGTAGGACACCGTATTCGCCTGGATGTGACCAGTAGTAACTTCCCGCGCTGGGATCGCAACCCCAATACCGGTCATGATTTTGGTGCTGACGAAGAGATGGCGGTAGCGCACCAGACCATTCTGCATGATCCTGAACACGCCTCGTATGTCGAGCTGCCCGTAGTGTCACCTGCCGCATAATGGTGGAGGGGCGCAATATTTTTGTGCCCCTCCATTGCCACCGGCTTAAATTACGCTGCCGTGTCCCCAGAATGTCATGGCTAAGAGCAGGCCGAATATGAACAGGATCAACATGACCAGCCCGATAATAACAAAGCTGAGTTTTGGTGATAAGCGCCTGGGTGTTTCTGCCGGTTGCACCTGCGGAATCAAAACCGTTGGCGATGTAGGCTCGCTATCATCGAGAGCCGACCCGGCCTGTGGAGGTTGAGGTGTGAGCCTCTGAGCTTTATTCGCTGCCAGGGTTGCGATGCGCGGTTCAGTGCCGACCAACGCGGGCTGCGGCGTGCGCGGCGGCGCGACCATGTTGGCTGCCCTGAGAAAAGGCATGTTGGCCTGGCCGCGCTGCTGGACGGTCAGCGGAACCGACCTTGCTTCTTCAACTGCCGGTGTAGTGCGTCTTGTTGCCAGATCATTGATGCTGGCGGCGCGCGCATTCAAGACTCTTTGCATCGTGGCATCGTAGTCCTGCGCGAATGAGAGTATTGTCGGGTAGCGTTGTTCGGGCTTCTTCGCCAGCGCCCTCAGAAATACTTCATCTAACTCTACAGGCAGCGCGGAGCTTAGTTCGCTGGGTGGCGTCGGCGGCGTTTGATGATGGTGGTGGAGTAGCTGGCTGGCTGTACCTTCGAATACCGCTCGCCCGGTAACAAGCTGGTAAATCATGACCGCCAGCGCGTATTGATCGGCGGCAGGCCCCACGTGTACCGAGGTGGCCAGCGAGGGGTCGTCGAATTGTTCGGGGGCCATATACAGAGGGGTGCCAACTGATCGGTGCAGCGACCGCCCATTGCGATAAAAAGCGGCCAGGCCGAAATCGGCAAGTAAAAGATGAGGTCGCCCATGAGGAAAGATTCTGGTAAGATTAGAATATGGCGCATCCTTGAAAATGCCGCGTTCGATACGTATCAAGAAGTTGGTTGGTTTGATATCGCGGTGAATGATGCCATGATCGTGCGCGCATTGCAGTCCAGCTGCCGCCTGGAGCAGGTAGTATCCGGCTTCTTCCGCCGAAATAGGCCAGCCGAAACCAAATTGTTGCGTGCGTTTCTGCAGCCAGTTCCACAATGAGCCTTCCACCAGGTATGGCATGACAAGGTATGTGATCGCCGGACAACTCGCCTCGACCTCTTCGTCGCCAAAATGATAGAGCGGCAATATATGGTCGTGCTCCAGTTCCGCCACTGCGCGCGCCTCGCGCTCAAAACGAGTCGCGGCCTGTCTGCCCTCCGGTGTGTTCGGAATGGCTCGCAAGTCTCCAGAGACTACTTTAATTGCGACTTTTCGCCCTATACGCGCGTGTTGCGCCAGGTATATATCACCCATACCACCACTTTCAATGAGTCGCAACAAGCGGTACCCACCGAGAGTTTTCCCCACCAGCATATTCATGCGATCTAATCCTCATCAAAAGAATGTCCTACCCGCGCCGATAAACACAATAAGGCCATCAAACGTAGGCGTAATGTGTTGCCTATTTACAGTATACAAGTGGGGGTGAAAAGTAAGAAGCAAATGGGGTTTGAGAGAGCGAAGTTCTTCAAACTCCATTTGCTTCTTATAAAAAAGCTTTTGTTCTTTTACATACCCTGCAATTGTCGCAGCGCGACCTGTGCGGAAGGCACAAATTCAGGACGAGTCTCCGCCAGGCGTTGCAGCCAGGGGATAGCCTCCATATCGCGGTATTGGGCGACGAGCTGGCAGGCGACGCGCACAACCGTGTCGCGTGGATCGTCGAGCATATTACGGGCGACCGCGCGGCTGCGCGGGTCTTCGCCGCGTGGGTCGAGGCTTTTCAACGCTTCAAGGGCTTGTGCGCGTACATAGGGGTCGAAATCACTGGTGGCCTGAAGCACTATATCGAGCGCGCTGCTATCGCTTAGCTGGGCGAAGGTGCGGATCGCGGCGGCGTACACGATGCTCGCAGGTATATCGGCATCACCAACTGGCAGATTATCGCGGCGTTTTGCCTGTGATGCTCGCGCGTTAACGGGAATAACCCGCTTGACCAGTTGAAGCAGCGAGGACACAACACGACGATCACCAAACTGCACCAGCGTATCGCATATCTGCCCTGTACGTATTGCCTGTTCGCGGTCGGTTATGCTGGTTGTGTTGTCCAGGCGGGCCAGCAACGCGGATATCGCTCGTGGCTCGCGTAAATCTTTAACGGCTTTCAAGCATGGCCCGAACGCCTCTTCTTCGTAGGTTAAGCCTTCGAGTATGGCGTCGCGTCCAGGGCCGTTGATCCAGCGTTCAATCTCCGGCATCATGGGCAGGCAGGCGTAAACTGGCCCGGTAACGCGTGGGTCCTGTTGCGCACCGCGCGAAATGTCGCTCCAGTAACGGCCCAGGAAAAGTCCAAGGCGGTGGAGCGCGATGGTGTCACGCCAGTTTGGCAACTGCCTGGCACCTTCAAAAAGCGCGCTTGCCAGGATTGGAAGGTCGCGATCAAATACGACCGGCAGCGTTTCGTCATTGACGGTAGTGGTTGTGTCCTGGAAAATCTGGGCGCACACCAGCGCTGCTTGCTGTGTCAGGCGCGGTACCCTGCTCTCGCGCAGATAGTTCTCCAGTGGGATGATACGATACAATGGAGCCGCGATATAGCTTTCCAGACCACCGGCATCATTGAGTCCACTGGCAAGCATAATTTCATAAAAACGCGATTGATTTATGGTGGCAAAAGCATCGATCACATCAACCTTTGCCCATCCTCGCGCTTCTCTGAGCGCGCCAACCAGCGCCTGCAGCGCGGCGACCGTCGATTGCTTGACAAGCGATTGTGTCGCGTAGAGCGATGAATGTGCGTCAGTGGCCAGTTTGCCCAGCAAGACCGAAAGTTCAGGTGATTTATAAAAGCCCAGCATGAGAATGGCAATACGACGCGCGCGCCCGGTCGGCGTCTCGGCGGGATTGGCGTCGGCTGGCAAATCCTGGGGGTCATCCCTTTCAGCCAGTTTTATCCAGGCTGGCACAAGGTTTCCCGCGCGATCAATTTCAAGAATGGTGGGTACCAGCACGGGTATCCATGCCTGGAGCGGTCCAATATCCAGTAGAGGAGCCAGCCGTTCAACTGTTGCCTGCACAGAATAGCCGCCCCAGCGCAAATCTGTTAACAGGGTGGTAAGTTCTGAGCGCAGGTCGCTTAACTTCTGCCTTACCTCGGATAGTTCTGGGTCAACTGAAGCGACGTTGCGGCGTGCCGCGAGATGTTCGACAGTTCCCGAACGATTCGTTTGCTTGAACGCGGCTGACGGAACCGGCGTGACTGTGGCGGCAAGCGCGGGCGCGGATACAGGCGCGGCATTCGTCACTTCCATTACCTCGAGTGTTCCCTGTTCCGAAGCATCGCCTCTGGTCGGCGGAGTCGATTCGGTCTGTTCCAGGCTTGTATCAGACATGCTATTCATTTATCCTTTTTCTTTTCGTATGGAAAGAGATACTCAGCACTTTACCAGGCACATTGTAACGTTCTCTCCTGGTATGGTCAAGTGTGCCTGAGCCTGAACACCTGCGTTGTAACTCTCTGGCTGTTGATGGGTACATCATACCATAGAGGCATAGAGCCATAGAGCTATTAGAAAAAACATCCCCTGCTTGTTGGGTAGCCTTCTATACTAAAAATGAGGTGTTGTCTTGTGGGTGATGCTATGGAGGTTCGAGGAATACACCATGCTGGCTCAAATATACTTTCATGACGTGGCGTACCGTGTACGTGATCTGCTCGATTGTAGAGCAGCTTTCCTCGCGCTCGATTGTCCCGAAGGTGAATTAAGCCATCCACTGCTGGAATGGCTGTCAGTGGTCGGCGCTGCTCGTTATTTTGGCGCATCAGTGCTGCAACCATTGTTACAGGACGAACGTGTGCGAGCATTACGAGATGTCGCCTGCCAGAGTGGACAGATGTGCTCTATTAATGAGTGCTCTATACCTGTCGCCGGTGGTTGGCCTGTACGCAATATTGCTATTGCGCCTGTCGAGCGTCCGGCTGGACTGCTGGGATACTTTGTGCTGGTTGATGCTTTCGCGGGCGCGTTTACCGAGGGTGACGTGCGTCTGCTGGACGACTATCTTACAACAATCTTGATTGAATTCGAAGGCGAGGTTCGCGCATTGTGCCGCGTAACGGGCATTTCTGGTGCAAGCGGTTTTCTTGAAGAGCGGGTGTCTCTCGCAGAGATGGATGGAAATAGCGCGCACCGGGTCATAAATGGACTCAAGAACGATCTCATTTCGATGGTCAGTCACGAATTGCGCGCCCCGCTGACAGCCATTAAGGGCTATACAGGTCTTTTGCAGGCGTATAGCGTTGATGATCGCCAGCATGAGAACGAGCGCGAGGCTACCATAACTCCGGCTCGCCAGCAGCAATACCTGGATATTATCATGGAACAGACCCGTCATCTGGAAGTGTTGATGGGCGATTTGCTGGATGTCTCGCGTATCCAGGCAGGTAAACTGGCTCTACGCGTTACAGAAGTTGATGTTGCGTCTATTTGTCAGCAGGTTACACGCCTCGCCCAGCAGCGTCTCGACCAGCAGCACCTTGAACATTACACGCTGTGTTGTGAAGTATCTCCTGACCTCCCGCCAATCCAGGCTGATGCCCACAGACTACAACAAATTCTGCATAACCTGCTGGATAACGCTATCAAGTATTCACCCGATGGGGGCCTTATCGAACTACAGGCTGCACTGGAGCGTCCATCAACTCACCTCTCTCTGTTAGCCGAACAAAATGAGCCTGCTCCGGTGGCTCAAATCATTATACGTGACCAGGGAATCGGTATCACTACACAGCAACGCGAGCGGCTCTTTCACCCGTTCAGTCGTCTGGATCACCCTGTAACAAGTCAGGTGCAAGGCGCGGGTCTGGGACTCTATATCACTCAGAAACTTGTTGAGGCTATGCACGGTACGATTGAACTGACCAGCCAGGAAAATAAAGGAACGAGCGTTATTATACGCTTCCCGCTGCGCCAGCGCGAAGAGTCGCGCCAGCCTCTCCTTGCCGGGGGAAGGCTGTAAAGATGAGAATAAGCTTAGAGAATGATGAGTTTTTTATTGTTGACTTGTGATTTCGCGGGGTACGCTGTTATGCTTATTTGTGGACACTTTGTCTATGCAATTGTGTTCATGTTAAACGGACTGAAGTTTTAGCAACTAGCATAAGGAGAACAAGTCATGCAGGTTAAAAAAGGTCGAGGTCGCGGCTTCGCATCAATGAGTGCTGAGAAAAAGCGTGAAATTGCCAGCAAAGGCGGCCGGGCGGCTCATGCCCTTGGTACAGCTCACAAATGGACGAGTGAAGAGGCTCAGGCAGCCGGGCGCAAAGGTGGCTCTATCAGCCGCCGTCGACCGAAGAGCGTCATTACGGTGTAATTTGAGATAATTTGAGATAAAACGCGTTATGCAAAGGCTGGTGCATGTATGAAACCAGCCTTTCTTGATTCACGGGAGCTGCACGTAGAGTTGTGGATCGACCCATACATTGTGAAGCAGTACCATAAAATGCACATGCGGACCTGTAGACGCGCCTGTGCTTCCCTCGTAGCCGATAACCTGTCCTTTCGTCACGTTCTGACCCACTTTCACAATATAGTGATCCATATGCCCGTAAATAGTAGCAATATAATTACCGTGATTGATTTTGACGGCCCAACCAAGTCCCGACCAGTCCCAACCCACCCATATCACCTGCCCCGTATCCGCTGCCGTGATGGGTGTCCCATAGGGAGCAGCCAGGTCTATTCCCGAATGTGGTTTCCAACAGCCGCACCATAGCTGGTATTCCAGATGTCCAAAATACTGACTAATCACGGCTCCCTGGATGGGGCGCTGCATCTGCCCCGTTCCCTGTAACTCGCTCGCGGTAATATAGGTTGCGCAGGTGCTCCAGATGTCGGTACCCCCACATGAGTTGCTGAGGTTGCCACTGCTTAGCACATTTGCCGTAGGCGAGGCAGCTTGCTGTGGCATTTCGATTGCGCTGTTCTGTGAATTGGAGAAGAGCCTGGCAAAACCCTGCGCAATGGTAGCTGTATGCTGGCTATTGCCGAGCGGTATCACGAACAACGAAGCCAGTACAATTACCAGCGTGCCACCAAACAGAACGCCGGGTAGCACAAAGCGGCGTCTGCGTTGCATGTTGCTCTGCGAGGTGTGGTTACGTACTCGCTTAATTGAAGCCGGAATGACAATGGGAACTTTGCTGGCGGTAAGCCGTGAATTCAACGGCGCCGTCGAGTTCGCGACTGGCAATTTTACTATGGAATCAGGCGATTCATTGCCACCTGGCAACGGTCTGGTTACACGTGGGTCAGGTGAAGAAAACATTGTACAACCCCGTTCTACAAAATCAACATTCATGGATGGGCTTTAATAGGCACTTTACCTGAAAATGCGCCCGCTGACTACCATACAAGCAGTGAAATAGGGCAAATTGGCTAATGCAACTCGCTCAACTTCACCAGAATAAACACAGGCAATGGCCGAATTGGCGTATTTGCTGAGATAAGCCAGAAGAGGCTCTCGATGTGATGATATGGGTTCACAATCGTTATAAAGGGTAAAGAGCCAGTCTTTCGTATGGCGCGAAAAGTACTTTCTGCACAAAACTCAAGTCGATGGGTGGTTCACTGGTATAATAAACACCTGTTATTGGCGTCAGGCAGCAGGCTAGAGGAGAAGCAAACCATTTCAAAGGATTCATTACGTTCGGAACCTGTATTACCATCACACGCGATCGTTTCGACGGTTGAACCGGAGCCGGATCTATCGACGTTTCCTTCCATCGAAGATGAAGACCTGTTGGAGGACGAGGTTGACGGTCAGGGTCAGCATGTTGGATTTGGATTATTTCGCTTTCGCTTTAGCCTGTCAAGTTTCCGCCTCGATCGTTATTTCTCTGAGCGGCGCTTTAGCATAGCGGAAGCGGCTGTGCTGCTCATGACGGCATATATTGCCTCTCGCGGCCTGGGAGTAATCAGGCAGAGTATATTCAATGCGGTTTTTGGTACGAATGCCGCGGCTAATGCCTACTACGCAGCTTTCCGCCTGCCCGATTTCCTTTTCAATCTGATCGCGGGCGGCGCGCTGAGTAACGCCTTGATCCCCGTTTTTGTCTCATTCGACAAAGATCATGGAAAACAGGCGGCGTGGCGTCTGGTGAGTCTTGTTTTCAATGTGATGCTGGCCGCGCTTGTGCTGGTCTTGCTGGTGGGCGAGTTTCTCGCGCCAGCATTCGTGAGCCATATTCTTGTGCCGGGCTACACACCGGCAGAACAGGCGCTTACCGCCAGCCTGACGCGTATTATGCTAGTGCAGCCGCTCATCCTGGCGCTTGGCACGGTTGCTACCGCTGTTTTGAGCAGCAAACGCCAGTTTTTGTTGCCCGCGCTTTCTATAGCGGTCTACAACGTCGGGTTAATCGGGGGATTGTTCTTCACCTTAGCCATCCCCGGTGTAGGTATCTATGGTCCTACTTACGGGGTGCTGGTGGCTGCCGTTTGCCAGGTCGCCGTACAGATACCGGGGCTGGTCAAACAGGGGCTGCGTTACTCATTCATCTGGGATATTAGAGACGCAGGTTTACGCCAGGTGATGCGCATGCTTGGCCCCAATGCCTTCGTCGTCGCTATTGGCTCTGCCGCATTTATCATCGACACCGCCTTTGCCTCGTATCTTCCTGACCCTGCCAGCCTTGCCGCGCAGCATAACGCCTATCTGCTCTTCTACATGCCGGTAGCTTTGCTGGCCCAGGCGGTCGCGCAGGCTGCCTTACCCCAGCTATCTATGCTGGCTACACGTGGACACTATTTACGTCTGCGACGCCTGGTGCTAAAGATTGTGGGAGCCGCGCTGATGATCGGCATTCCCACGACGGTTGTCCTGTGCGTGCTAGGCAGACCGGCCATTCATATTATCTTCCAACATGGCGCGTTTAATAAACATTCCAGCAGTTTAACCGCGCTGGCTCTGATTGGTTACGCGGTTGGCCTGCCGGGTGTGATCGTGGGCGAGTTGCTTGCGCGCACATTCTACTCAATGAAAGATGCGCGCACACCGCTTTTCACCAATATCTTGAATGTCGCTGTCCATATCGGCTTGATCTACGTGTTCCTGTCCATCTACAGCGGGACGAATGCCATCATCGCCATTCCACTGGCTAACAGCGGCGCGAGCACGGCTGAAGCAGTCCTGCTCTGCCTGCTGCTCTATCTACGCCTGCGTAAGAAGATCGCGGCTGAGAAATCACAGGTTAATAGCTCCAGTTGACGCCGCACTGAGAGCAATGCTTCGCGGGATGATCGCTTTCAAAGGCGCTGCGGAATTGTTGGTAGCGTTCGCCGTGCCAGATCTCCTCGATTGGCTGCTGGAAGATATTGCCCAGCACGCGCTCTTCTTGATACTCGCGCGCGCTTCTATGACCGAAAGGCGCGAAGCAGCAAGAAAGCACATTCCCGCTTGACGTGATGTAAGTAAGCGTATATGGTCTGTGGCAGCCCGACCAGGGGCGCTCTCCAAAATCGCGCATGAGGCTTTCAATGGGAGTCGCCGAACCCGCCGCGCTGAAGGTAATACCCCGCTCTTCGCACATCTTTTCGCAGCGTCGCACCATCTCTAATTCCTCGCGTGTCGAACGGCGGAATAAGGCCTGTTTCGAGTGAGCCAGCCCTTCCTCGAAGTAGACCAGGCGTTGCAAATGCACCTCGCGTATGCCGTTTTCGCTGGCTATGTCAATCAGCGCTGAAAGTTCGTGCAGGTTCTCCTTCATGGCCGTAAACCACAGCGAAACGGCTGGTTTGGTGGCATCCTGCGCCTTTTGCATGGCGAGAAAGGCGCGCACGTTGCGCCAGATTTTATCGAAAGCATCGACCCCGCGCACTTTGGCATAGGTCTCGCGTGATGCGCCGTCCATCGAAAGGCGATACTCGTCGAGTCCTGCCTCGATTAATGCCTGGCCGCGTTTCTCGGTCAGACCAATACCATTGGAGTTAAAAAGCACATACGTTCCCCGCGCTTTGAGATACTGAACCATGCGCGGTAGTTCCTTATTGAGCAGTGGTTCGCCCAGGCCGTGTAGTACCACGCGTTCCAGGACGGGAAATTGATCGACGATGTAACGAAACTGGTCAAAGCTCAGGTCGCGATCGTCCTCGCGTGAGAGTAGCGTGCGCGGGCATTGCTGGCAAAATTCGTTACAGCGGCTGGTCGGTTCGATGTAAATCGAACGTGGCAGCGTAGCGACTTCAGGTGATGTTGAGATCATAAAAACTCCCCATTCTTGCAAGTTGGGCGGCTGTTGCAGGCGCAATGGTCGCATCTGCTTGCAGCAGAGTGGACAGACGCAACAGTTCTGGTAGTTCATCTACGTCAAAGAGTGGTTCGAGCAGGCGCACCGCCAACCCCTGGCTGGTGGCCAGTTCAATCGTTTGCCGCAGCACGATGCTGGTACTCATGGGAATGCCCGTGAATACGTCGTGTGGCTGGCGCATGGCGATCAAATAATAGCCGCCATCGTCGGCGGGACCAAGCACGACATCCGCGTCGTCAAGCGTGGCGCGAGCCGCTTCGATGATGCCCTGGCTGATATGCGGTGAATCTGAGCCTATCAAGACGGTGCGCTCAAATTCACGTGTCCGAGTCCACTTGAAAGCGTGGTGCAAACGCTTCCCAAATTCGTCACCTTGCTGTGGAAAACAGGTCATGTAGCGCGCGCGCGTTGGTGCGAGCGAGGCGACGAAAGACATGTAGTCTACTTCAGGCGGTGTGTAAGCCCAGTGCAGGGCGTAGCGCGGCCTGGCAAAACGCTCGGCCAGGTCGGTCAGAAAGGCACGATAAAGCTGTGCCGTCTCCTCATTGCCGAGCGCCCGCGCCAGGCGCGTCTTAGTTTTGCCTGCTTCGGGATAGCGCGCCATCACCACCAGGGCTGTATCAGGCATGGGCAGTCCTCGTCCTGGCATAACGCAGGGTGGTAGCTACCATCGCGTAAGCCGCCTTGATACTGCCCGCGACAGTACCCGCTACTTTTGAGCGGCCATGGCTGCGCCGGCGATAGTGAATGGGCATTTCCAGGATGTGATACTTCGCGCGCGCCATCTTTATCAGCATCTCAACGGGCCATCCGAAGGTCATTTCCTGCATATCAAGCGTCTCTAACGCCGCGCCGCGTATCACTCGAAATGATCCAATATCATGCAGACGCTCGCCATAGAGCAAGCGGATAATGCGACTGACCAGCCAGTTTCCCAGGCGCGCCTGCGCTGGCACCGCCCCCCGCTCAGCGCGGCGACTGACGCGCGATCCAATGGTCATGTCAGCTCGTCCTTCAAGGAGCGGGGCGAGCATCATGGGAAGATCGGTGGGGTCGTCACTACCATCCCCATCCATGAAAATAATTATCTCGGCTCCCAGTCGGCGTGCTGTTTGAAAACCCGTCAGGCAGGCGCGACCGTAGCCGCGCACCGGTTCGCTGGCAACTAACGCTCCCGCCTGCTGCGACACCGACGCGGTAGCATCGCTACTGCCGTTATCAACGACGATTACCCATTGCGCGAAATCCGCGGGAATTTCGCCAAGTAGTTGACGAATCGCGTCTTCTTCGTTCAGGGCCGGGATAACTATGGCAACCTGCGCGGTTGGCATGCGCTACAACTCCTTCGCTACAATGACTGTTTAATACGATGTATTCTGCCCCCACGGAAACATCCGCGAGGATTGCATTCCGTATACACGTT
>DATLSI010000033.1:0-3205 GCA_035534255.1 Ktedonobacteraceae bacterium
ATCGTCGGGTAGCCATAAACGCTGCTGTCGTCTTGAGCTTCCCAACGCGACATACCGCCGTAGATGTGATAGGCGTTGATACCAAGCCCGGTTAAATCAGCAATGTTGAAGTTGCTGCTGCCCTCGGTCGCGCCGATGTAACAGGTACTCTGGCCCCATTGTGTCCCATTCACCGCGATCGCGGCGGGAATGGCGTTGCCCGGCAAGGCTGATGAAGAGGGTGTAGCTCCAGCCTGATTGGGTTGCGTTGCGCTTGAAACAGGCTGCACGTTGTTCCCTGCTTGCAGTTTCTTCTGGATGATAGGAATGGCATTTAAGACAATCAGTATCCCCAATATGACAATCAGTATCTTCAAGATTCGTGAAGGAGATTTCATAGCGATCTCACCGTCCTGAGATAAGAGCAGCGATCCACTCGTTCGCTGCTCTTTCTTCATATCGACATAATTCATACGAACTTGACGGCGATGCATCATTCGCCGCGCCAGGAGGGCCATGAC
This sequence comes from Ktedonobacteraceae bacterium, assembly GCA_035534255.1. Classification (GTDB taxonomy): domain Bacteria; phylum Chloroflexota; class Ktedonobacteria; order Ktedonobacterales; family Ktedonobacteraceae; genus CF-113. The sequence goes on from DATLSI010000033.1 coordinate 501, forward strand.
TTTGCAAAGAACCCAATCTATCTATACATCTAATACTATCTATTGAATGAACATAACGGATTGATAGATAGGTTTGGCGCACAGCAGACCTGTCCAGGAGAGCAGCGTCAAAAGCACGAGCAGCATCCCTAATGGTTTGATGCGTAGGAGCAGGTATTGAGCGAGTGAGACGCCTTCTTTCTTCATATCCAGCAGGTCGCGGAAGAGTGAGACGGCATAGGCCAGCAGGAATATCGCCGCGCCCTGCAAGGCAAAGAGGAGATTGCCTTGCGCGGGGCTTGTGCCGAAAAATCCCAGGTAAAACCAGCAGGCCGCCAGCGCCAGTCCGATCAAAATGAAGTAAGGAAGGTGAGCGCCGAGTGAAAACGGTCTTTTCGCGCCGCGCTGTAACCCTTTTACCGTGATCATATAGGGTTTTTGTACCCTGAGCAGCACCTGGATGAAGGCGCTCAGCACGATAGGCCAGCGCGCGATGTGTAAGACAACGCCGCGCCAACTGAGATTAATTTTCTTGGGTAGATGCCACTCGTGGCTCCAAACCCAGATCATGAAAGAGATGGTGGTCACCGGCGAAATGCGCAGCAGAAATTGCCAGTAATGTTCATGCGCGATGGATGAGTTGGTGAAAAGCGCCAGGATTGGAAGGATAAACAGCAGGAACATACTGATTGACCAGAAAGTGTACCATGTCTGCACAAAGAGGAATTGCAGCGCCTGCCGCGGGGTATAATGCCTGAGACGCCCGGCAGTATAGGTGAATAGCACCTGGATCATCGAGAACGCCCAGGCGAATTGCTGGCCGATATACGTTTCAAAGTTCTCAGGGCCATCGCCCACCGCGATCACTTCCGGCGTGAACACGCCTTGATAGCCCCTGGCGGCAAGGAAGACGGTGTCCAGGTGATCTTCGGCGCGCGTCGGTTGAAAGCCGCCAATCTCTATAATAGCTTTCATATCATAGGTACAATGGCTGCCGATAATGAAGGGCGTGCGGCAGAAGCCGAAGAAGCCCATTTGCAGCGGGCCTTGCAGCACAAATTCCTGCTCGGACGAACCTCTCGCAGTCCAGCTCTCCATATTTCCATACACGCTGGGAGCCTGCACCCACTTGACTTTTGGATCAAGAAAGAATCCCAACACCTCGCTCAAGTAGGAAGGAACAGGAATATGATCGATATCTAATTGCGTGAAGTGGCTGTAGCGTTGCCCATACGCATCTATCCAGCTATTCACATTTCCTGCTTTTGTTTTGGCCTTAAACGGCGGGTACTGTAGGTTCCAGGCGGCTACCTGCTCTTTGCCCCACTGAGCAACGTCGTGTCGTGAAAAGTAGTGTACACCCAACGCTTCGGCTAATGCCTGAATTTTGGGTGAATGTTCTTTATCTACCAGGATCCAGCTTTCATGTGGATAGTGAATATTTTTCATCGCGATCATTTGCCGCTTGACAAATTCCAGACTTTCCGACCCTGGCACGGTCAAACTGATGACCGCGACCCGGTTGACTACACCCGCGTACGCCGCTCGCGCGGCATTCACTGCCTCTGGCTTACGCATCCGGCCCAGGTAGAAGGCATAAAACGAAGGCAGGATCGTCATTTCGTAAAGGAGCGCGGCCGACATCAGAACATAGAGTAGAGGGTTTCCGATATGGCCGGGATGGAACCACCACTTCCAGAAGTAGACATTCACCGCGATCCAGGCGCCCACCAGGACAAGGTACTGTACTCTCTGCTTGCTGCTCATCACCTTGAGTTGTTCGACGCGGTACTCAATCCCTTGCTTCGCGGCATGCGCTGCCCACTGCTGAATTGCCGGAATGGGCGTGGTAGGCATCTCCGGCATAGGAAGAGGCGTTAGTGGGATGCGCGGAATGGGCGTAGTAGGTATCTCCAGTAAAGATCGTGCTGGCGTCGTGAGCATGAGAGTACGCGGATTTTGGGGCAGGGATAGCCGAGGTCTTACGAGAGATGGCTGAGGATCAACCAGCGAAGAGTCAGGCGCTGGCGTCACCGGAATTTCTGGCATCGCTGTCACCGGGATGTGCTTCAATGACTTCAGATGTAGCTTGTGCGGCGCTTGTGTGGGCGTGAGAGCATCTTGCAAAGATTGTTGTTGTGGTTGGCATTTTGGCTGGGGATAGACTTTGCTCAAGGTTAAGGTTGTTCGCTTTCTTTCCACTGGAACCGATACCGCGATCCCATTGATAAATTGACCAATCTCAATATAGGGGACAGAGTAGGAGAAATGGGCTATGGATCGGGTTGAGATATAGTTATAGTTTTAGGTATTATGTAAAGATTTGTTTGTAGTTTACCAAGTTCAAAGCGATATTAAAAAGTCATCATCATTGCTCACGTGGATTTAGTGCGATTGAGGGAGTTGCATGATAGTGGGGGATAACGAGAGGGATGCATGCAAGCTAGCGGAGTTTATATGGGTCGAGCGCGACCAGGGCGAGGACGTAGGAGCGCAATACATCTGGCCCCTACGTCTTCGCTACACTATGACCGTTCCAGTTTCCGTGTGGCTCTGCCCCTGGTGCGGGCGGGCGGCGGGTAGTAGGACTGCATGGTCGCGACGATGTCGCCGATGCGCAGTTGCACTTGCAGGTAGCGACTGCCCGCCTGGTGGCGCTGGGCGAAGAGCATGAGGGCATGGTGAGCGAAGATGTCCGGCTCGTCGGCGTGGCGCGAGAGCAACAT
>DATLSI010000034.1:0-4274 GCA_035534255.1 Ktedonobacteraceae bacterium
TAGCGTTCATAAGCGATGCGCTCAGCATCCCGTGCGGTAAAAGTCGGCGGCTGATGATGAATGGACAGCATCGATTTTGGGTCACTCCTGAAAGATGAAATGAACTTGAAGCATCTTCAGTATACCACCATCGCCGCCAACTTATAGCGCAACTTTACCCTGACGTGAGATATGGGCGCAATAGGGTCTGTATTCCGACTGGTGATGCTGCATTCGCAGCTAGCTTCGCTCAGCCGGTCGGAGCAGAAGAATCGGCACCTACGCAACCGGGTCAGCAAGATAGTAGCCAATGCCAACTTTGGTGAGAATATAGCACTGGTGAGCAATATCAGCCTCTAATTTGCGGCGCAGGCGATTGATATTGACTTGAAGCATATGGCTTTCGTTGAGATACTCCGCTCCCCAGACATGCTCCAGCAACAAATCCTGCGTGACTACCCGACCGGCATTTTGCGCGAGGAAAGCCAGGATACGATATTCCGTCGGCGTGAGGGGAACTTCCGCGCCTGCCAGCGTTACCCTATGCTGGGTAGCGTCAATTATCAAGTCACCAATGGTGAGCAAACTCAGCGATCCCTGTTCTTTTGTTGCGAACTGCGCTCGACGCAGCACAGCGCGCACGCGAGCCAACAGCTCATCGTTGCTGAAAGGCTTGGTAAGATAATCATCCGCGCCAAGATCGAGACCGCGAATCTTGTCCAGATCCTGGCCTCGAGCGGTGACGATAATAATCGGAACGGTGGAGAAGGTGCGGACGCGCTGTGTAACGGAAAAGCCGTCCAGCTTCGGCATCATGATATCGAGCAGCACAAGCGCTGGCGCGTGATCTTCGATCTGAGTGAGGGCTTGCTGACCATCGCTGGCCGCGAGAACCTCGTATCCCTCTAATTGCAGATTGCGCGTTATCAGACGCAGCAACTGAGGGTCATCATCGGCAACCAGAACGGTTGTTTTTTTCATGGGTCTCTTCTCCAATAGCTTTTTCTATACTTAATCGGATCATACGCTGCCCAGCATTACCCCTCCTTACTCGTATTAAAGGGGAGTAAGACGCGAAACACGCTGCCCCCTTGCGGCAGTACCTCTGCCCAGATAGCTCCATCATGTAGTTCGATGATGCGTTTGCAAATCGCCAGGCCCAGGCCAAGACCGTTTACCTCGCGCGTTAACCGCATATCGACGCGATAGAAACGGTCAAAAATACGCTCAATATGCTCCTGAGCAATACCAATTCCTGCATCAACAACACAAATTTCAAGCATTGAGCGCAGCTCTCGCGCTGCTGCTTGACCTGCAAATATGCTGGCCTGCTCGTTTGTGACGACAGGAGTGGTTTCACCATCTCCCAACGCTTGCGCAGCAGAACCACGATCCGGCGGCCACGTTGCACTGACTGAACGAACAACCACAGCAATCGTACCGCCTTCAGGAGAATAGTTGATGGCGTTCTCCAAAAGGTTGTCAAGCGCCTCGCGCAAACGACGCCGATCAGCCTTGAGCCTGGGTATGTTCGTGTCTGGCCTACCATCGCTGTCTTCCACCAGAAGACTGAACGAGAAACGCCCGGCAAGTTGGGCCGACAGCCTCTCCTCGGCAGCACGCATAGCCTCCTGCACCAGTAGCGGCACATTCACAGGAGACACCTGGAGAGTAATTCCTTCCGTCTCCAGTTGAGATATCTCAAGCAGACTTTCCACAATGCGCTCCAGACGAACCGTCCCTTCATTGATTGTCAGAAGAAACTGGTGGCGTTCTTCGCGCCGAAGACGTCGTTCGTAACGCAGCAACGTCGCGGCATAACCTTTAATTGAGGCGAGCGGACTGCGCAATTCATAGCAAATCGTGGCAAGCAGTTCAGCCTTCAACAGGTCCATCTTCTCTAAGGACTCACGCGTCGATCTCTGCTCCAGTTCATTCAATCGTTCTGCCTGTAACATGGTGACAATGACGGAGGCGACGGCATCGATCAAAAAGGGCAGCATCTGTTGTCCCCATGCCATAGCATCGGCGCAGAAATCATGCTCCAATCCTGCCCATCCCAATACCAGCAGAATAAGCAAGGACTGTCCGCTCTGACCGTTTATTAGGGGCTGCCTGTACGTGATCCAACAAGGCAATGCATTTGTAATTTGCCGGCTTTCTTGCGTTGTCGGCGAGCCGATCCTCAGCAGAGAGTGAACTTCCTCCGCACGCATCCCATGAAGAGTAAAAATGCGCGGGTCTTTCACCTGTTCTGGCCGTTGTGTGGGCTGCTCATCAGAAGGTTCTCCAGGCGCAATCAGCAATATCGTTCCCTGCCGCGCATGACAGGCAAGCAGGAGACGTACCAACATCTCCTGCGCCACGCCAGGAAAAGCATCTCCTGAAACCATTCCCGCACGCTGCGATAACTTTGCCAGATCAACCAGTGCTGTAGTCGCTTCGGATATCAATACCTCTTGCAACGTTCTCTCCGGTCCTATCATTTCTTACCATTTTTCTTTCAAGGACAAGGCCGATTACAACTGCCATGATACATACTCATGTATAGTATAAATGAGGGACCATCACATCGGTATCACGAAAGTTCCTTACAGGTCGCAAAACTATCACAGGTAGAAAGCAAATGAGATGTTCGTATCTCCATCTTCGAACAAGATGCCGCGACAAGCGCCGATATTCTGGAATTCACCAGGTATGGTGCGCTTGAGAAAAGAAGCCACGCGCTGGCAGAAAAAATCTTCTTCTGGAATCATCATACTCATTGGTGGAACTATCCTCGCCACTTTGCTGGCATATGTGATGAATCGGGCAACGATGTTCTCTAATCCCGGCCTGCTCTACTTGCCGCTCATTGCGTTGCTCGCCTACCACTGGAACTGGCGTTACGCAGTCGCCGCTGTCATCTTGCAACTGGGCTGCGTCTATCTCATTTTCATCTCCACAGCATGGACGCTCAAGTCACTCGACGAACAGGAAGTAGTCACGCTGATCACACTGGTTGCTGTCACGGCCTTCGTGCTGGCGCTTGTCCAGATGGCACGCCAGCGCCGTTCAGTCGCTGAACGGGATTTGGCACACTTTGCCGCGCTCTATCGCGTCGCTCTGGCGAATGATCGCCTGGATCATGCCGAGCAAAAGCAAACACTGTTCAGCGAACGCCAGGCGCACGCGAAGGCAGAGCGTCTCAAAGACGAGTTTATCAGTATCGCCACCCACGAACTGCGCAATCCTATGGCTGTGCTGAAAGGTTTTACTCATATGCTCATTGTCCAGTCAGAAAGTGGCGAAGGCATCTCGCTCGACGATTGGCAAAAAGAAGCGCTCCAGGATATCGACCAGGCGACGACGCGCCTGGTGGAATTGACCGACGATTTGCTCGATGTGACACGCCTGCAAACGGGGCAGCTAGCATTCCACCAGAAGTCAATCGACCTGGTTTCGCTCACCAGGCGGAGCATCGCACACTTACAAAATACCACCGAGCGACATCATATTACGCTCACTACCGGCGAAGAGCCGATCATTTCCCATATTGATCAACAGCGCATCGAGCAGGTGCTGACCAATATCATCAATAATGCCATCAAATACAGTCCCGCTGGCGGCGCTATCAAGGTCACGCTCCGCGCGTTTGCGCAAGAGCAACTTGTCCAATTGTCGGTTCAAGATCACGGCATCGGCATACCGGCAGAACAGCAGAGTCGCATCTTTGGTCGCTTCATGCGAGCAGACAATGCCCGCGCTTATGGCATTCGCGGCACCGGCCTGGGCCTCTTTCTCTGCCGCGAACTTCTCGAACGACAAAATGGACGCATCTGGTTTGAATCGTGCGAGGGAGAGGGATCAACGTTCTTCTTCTCGTTACCGCTCATCAATGATCGAGCAAAAATAGACGGAAACCTGACGCCCGCAAAGCTATCATCCACCAGGGACGCCTGAGTCCGGGTCATGCATCATAGCTTTGAGCGAGCAAGGCGGGCTTTGTCTCGAGTTGCTTTGGCAGAACAGGATAATTCGTGATCACCAATTCGGGGATTTTGCCGCGTAAGTCCGCTTTGCTATTCACTGCCCGGCTCGCCCACACTTCATTGAGGCGAAAATCCCTATAGAGATCGCGTATCACCGGACTATTTGAATTCGAGAGCATAACAAGAACGCCGCGCCCGGTAAGCTGGCGAGCCAGGGCGGCCAACTCTGCTTGCTGACCCACCGAGAAGGCATCTTTAGTATAACCAGTAAAGGACGCGGTTTTACTGAGCGGCAAGTAGGGTGGATCAAAATACACAAAATCG
>DATLSI010000035.1:0-4335 GCA_035534255.1 Ktedonobacteraceae bacterium
AATCGACGCCGTGGGCCGCCAGCGCGGTTCCAGCATCAACAGCAACGACGAACGCGAGCAGACGTTGAACCAGTTGCTGGTCGAGATGGATGGCTTCGATACACGCCAGGCCGTTGTCGTCATCGCCGCCACCAACCGCCCAGACGGGCTTGATATCGCGCTGCTGCGCCCCGGTCGTTTTGATCGCCGTGTCACGGTCGATCGACCCGACTGGAATGGCCGTCTCGCCATCCTCAAGATTCACTCAAAGGGTGTACCGATGGGACCGGATGTTGACTTTGTCGCCATTGCGCGCGCGACGGTCGGCATGGTGGGCGCTGATCTCGCCAACCTCGTCAACGAGGCTGCCCTGCTGGCGGCGCGTCGCAATATGGAGTACGTCAACCAGCGCTGCTTTGAAGACGCGCTGGACAAGATTCTCCTCGGCGCGGAACGCCCTCTGGTGCTAAGGGACGAGGATTTGAACGTGACAGCTTACCACGAGGGCGGTCATGCCCTGGCCGGTTTGCTGACCGAGGGCGCTGATCCCGTCACAAAGGTAACGATTGTGCCACGCGGCCAGGCCCTGGGTGTCACGATGTCAACGCCGCTGGATGATCGCTACAACTACTCGAAGGATTACCTGATGGGGCAACTTGTCTACGCGCTGGGCGGTCGCGCAGCCGAGCAGGTGGCCATCGGGCATATCACTACGGGCGCGGAGAACGACCTGCAGCGCGTGACCTCTATCGCGCGCCAGATGGTCACGCGCTGGGGCATGAGCGAGCGCGTGGGTACCATCTCCTTCAGCGAGCGTTCCAGCCCTTTCATGGGCGGCGGAGAAACTGGCGCGCCATCAGATTATAGCGAAACGACGGCGGAACTCATCGACGAAGAGGTAGATCGCTTCGTGCGCACCTCCTATGCGCGCGCGGTAGAACTCATGACGACCCACCGCGTCACGCTCGATCGTATCGCGCAGGAGCTGCGCAAACACGAAACAATCGATGCGCGGCAACTGCAAGAGATCCTGCGTGAGACTGGCGTAACTCCCAGACCGAGTGAGCCGCTCCCTAAAGGGGTGCCGCAAGAGATAGCGCCACCGCCGCCTACAGAGTTGCCCTTTCCCCCGCTGAATAACTAAGACGCGTATCATCCATTCAGAGGCGACCTTCGCGGTCGCCTCTATTTGTTGTAGGAGTCCATGAAATTGCGCAGTTCTGGAAAATCCTGCATGATGGTGTCCACGACCTGGGGCGCGAGCGGTAAGAACGTCCCCTGCGCCTCTGCCAGCACCACGCTTTCATCATCTGCCCGCGTCAGTACGCCCGTTGCCAGTACCACGCGGCGGCGCTCCGTTCCAAGTTTAGCGCGCACGCGCAGCAGCGGGCCATACGGCACGTAACGGCGATAGCGCACTTCCAGGCGGCCCGTCATCGTCCATTCCTGATTATTGCCCAGCAGTGATGTACGCCCCAGCGTTTCGTCCAGCAAAGCCGCCACGATGCCGCCATGAATCACGCCTGGGAAACCCTGGTGTTCTTCGCGCGGTTGAAAGTCGGCTACCACGCTGTCTTCTTCGAGCCTGAATACAAGGTGCAAGCCAAAGGGATTGCGCTGTCCGCAGACGAAACAGCGTTGATAATCCGTCGTGTCATTCAGTTCCATACTGTTCGCTCCTCTATCTGGTAGTACAGAGATTCTAGCAAACAAAATCCGCTAAAGGCAAGGGGAAGAACCATGCAAAATAATGACGCCTACACAGTAGTGATTTCGGGTTCATTGTGTCAGGCATGTGTGATACAATTAGAATAGCAATAGCATGGTATCGCGTGAATTTACAAACGAGGTGATGAAATGGCAAAAGGTTCAGGTGGTAAAACCGCATCTAACTCCAAAACCACATCAGAGTCCAAAGAGCAGACGAAACAGCAACAAAAAAAGCAGGCTAAACGCGAAGCAAAGCTCATGCTCGCGGCCGAGGTGATCAAAACCTCGATAGAAAAAGCCCAGGGTAAACTGGCAAAAGCCCAGGCGCGTGTCGAAGCACGCCAGGCACACCTGCGCAACCTTGAGGTAGAACTGACCAGCATGCGCGAGACGCTATCAGAGACGAAAGTGGAAGCGCCGGATAGCGGCTATAATCACCAGCAGGGTCAACCTGATCCCCAGGAGCTAACAGCGAGCGCGGACACATCTTCCACACATTCTCAGGACGACCAGAATCATGCCGGCAGTGTTGAGACGAAAAGCGCGCCGCCATCTGATTCTTCAACGCCTGATACGGGAGATACAGCCGCAACGCCTCAAGTTGATACAACACCCGTTGAAGCTGAAAACCCAACAGCGAGCGCAACTCCATTAGCCGGGGCCGCGCCAGCCGAGGCCACGAGCATCGCCGACGCGCCGGGCGTCAATGTTCCGGGCATCACCGACAAAGTGTCTATTGCTCCGACATCGAAATCGAGTTCCAGTACACCCAGACGCGCGCCCGCGCGCAAGCCCGCAAATAAACCAACGCCCGAATCGCCAGATACAAACAATGCTGAATGAGAGTTAGCAATGAGAAAGAGCTTCAGGGACATGTCCTTGAAGCTCTTTCTCATTGCTGGCTTAATTATTCTTGACGCCTCTCACAAATTTTCTCGACGAGAGCCAGGTGTGTTCTCTATGTGGGGACAGCACTCCATTTTTACTGAGTTGCAGGTAGATAAACAGGGCGATGCCTATCAATGCCACCTCGATAAGGTACGCGCCCAGCACATCGGTAGCCCAGTGCGCGCCCAGGTAGATGCGTGACGGGCCAATTATAACCACGAAAAACGCTGACACGACCAGCAGCGCGATACGCCACCAGCGCAGGCCATTGAAGAGGATGACTCCAAAAGTGAACAATACCCCCCAGAAGGCAACATAAGACATGACGTGACCGCTGGGAAAACTCTGACCGCTAACCGTGCGAAAGACCTCGACCAGGCTCGCGTTTGGACGCGGGCGGCCCACAAATATCTTAATCACTGCATCCAGTATTCCACTGAACGAGTAAACAATCGCGATCGTGATAGCTTCCAGGCGCAAGTCTACGACCCAGAAAATCAGAGCCGCCAGCACAACCAGCCCGATAGACAGCCATAGCTGATATCCTATGTAGCTGACGGCAGTCATCAGTCCGCTCAACCAGGGGTTCTGGTTTTCTTGAAATTCGCGCGTAATCGTGACATCAACTCCCAGCACGGGATGGAAGTGGACGAAGGTTGCCAGCAGCGCGAAAAGCACCAGCAGCAGCGCGTAAATGCCGAGCAGGAAGTACCCGCGTTTGCTGGTTTGAAGCCAGGGGGTACGTGTAGTCGCTACTTCCTTGCGCGCCTCCTGCACAACCTGTTGCGCACCCTCCCCTACGCTCTTTTCAACAGGCGTATCATCATCCGGCGTGTGGGCCGCGGGTTGTTCCATCTCGCGTGGTGTATCTGGCATAGTATCGTCTCTCCGTTTCGCTCTTATCCCTATAGATACTAGTAATACGGTTCACAAGATCAATAAGTAGATGTTTGACGAACGGGCATTTCTGTTGCATGCTTATAAAGTTGATAACGCACAAAGCAGAGAGGAAAGTGTATGCCGCAACTGGAAGTCCGCCGCGCGCGCGAAGATGACCGCGAGGCAGTGCTGGCATTCTGTACGCAAACATGGGATTGGGGAGATTATATCGCTGATGTCTGGGATGACTGGCTGCATGATGAGCAATGCGCCCTGTTTGTCGCCACGCTGGATGAGCAGCCTGTGGGGGTCGCGAACTTGCGCATGTTGAATGCAACCGAGGCATGGTTAGAGGGCATGCGCGTCGATCCGGCGCACCGCCAGCGGGGTATAGCGAACGCGCTCTTCGAGGCGCAAATTAGCGAGGCGCTGCGCCGCAACGCCCTCACCGCACGCCTGATTACCGAGTCTACCAACGCCGCGTCCATACGCCTGATCGAGGGTAACTTTATGCGCCGCGTGAATGCATACGCGCCGTTTGATGCTACTCCAGCCGTGGAGGATACAAAGCGTCAATATGCTATGGCATCGCCCACGCTGGCAACCGCCGCTGATCTCGACGAAATCATCCATTATCTGAACGTCTCCAGTATTTTCCCTGCCACCGGCGGCCTCTACAACGCGGGCTTTACTGCCTACACCATCACTGCCGATCTGATCGAGCAGAAAATAGCCGCGCAACAGCTCTACCTGCTGCGCCGCTGGGATCGCCTGGACGGTCTGGCCATGGTGGAACTTCGCGAGAGACGCGGGGAAAAGTTGCTCTCGATTGGCTATATCGATGGCACGACCGAGTCAATCAGCCTGCTTGCCTACGCC
>DATLSI010000036.1:0-20433 GCA_035534255.1 Ktedonobacteraceae bacterium
CCCAGGAGCAGGTGGCCGTGCAGGAAGCGCCGAAACTGCTCGATCCCATCCAGCAAACCATCGCCACTACGCTGCGCAGCTACCTCAATAGCCCCTCGTTCAACCGCAAAGAGATCGTCGCGCTCTTGCAATGGCTGGCCGAGCCGCAGCCCTCGGTCTACATTAAAGCGCTGCGCAAAGCCTCCGACACGTTCCAGGTCATGCGCCAGCCGGAAGCGTTCGTCAACACAATTCGTGAATTGCACGCCAGCATTGGCGGTGCAATTCGCGAGAACGTCATGAGCAATCCATCAGCGAATGAGCAACGCGGATTGATAAAGCGCGAAGATTTGCGGCTGGTCTGCTTTGAGTATGTGTGGGAATGAGCAAACGTTTCAAGAAGGATGAGTATCGTGATGAAAGAGAGCTATGATGCGGCAACGGTGCAGGCTGATTTTGATCGGCTGGCCTCTTTTTCGACGGAGCAATGGGATCACAATAGCCACTACCATCGGTTTCTCTTACGCCACCTGCCACCGCACTGCCGCACAGCGCTGGAAATCGGTTGCGGCACGGGAGCCTTTGCCCGCTTACTGGCGCAGCGCAGTGAACATGTCCTGGCCCTCGACCTCTCTCCAGAGATGATCTGTCTGGCAAAAGAGCGTTCGGCGCGCTATCCCACCATTGAGTTTCAGGTGGCGGACATCCTGTCATATGAGTTTTCACCAGGGCAGTTCGATGTGATTGTCTCCATTGCCACGTTGCACCATCTGCCGATGGAGAAGCTGTTCGTTAGATTGAAGGAGGCGCTTGCGCCGGGCGGCGTTCTCATGGCGCTGGACCTCTATCAACCGCGCCTGGTCGATCTCCCGCTCAATCTGATCGCTGTCCCGGCCAACCTGCTCCTGAAATATGCCAGAACTGACCATCTCAAGGAACCGGCAGCCGCTCGCGCGGCGTGGGCCGAGCATGGGCAGAGGGATGTCTATCTCACGATCCCTCAGGTGCGCGCGCTCTGTCAAGCTGTCCTGCCAGGTGCGCGGGTGAAGCGACATCTCTTCTGGCGCTACTCTCTTGTCTGGAAAAAGTCTGGTAGTTTGTGAGTTTTATGTAAAGGATGAGAGGCTTTTTTATGCAACAACTGGCAGAAAAGATGTTCACTCCGTTGCCGCTGGGCAGTATCCATCCCCGGCGGTGGCTCCTCGCGCAGTTACAAACACAGGCTCAGGGACTCAGCGGACATCTCGATGAGTTCTGGCCGGATGTGGCCGACAGCGGTTGGATTGGAGGGCGCGCGGAAAGCTGGGAGCGCGCGCCTTACTGGCTCGATGGGCTGGTGCCGCTGGCGTTCTTGCTCCAGGATGAACGACTCCTCGACAAGGTTCACCGCTGGATCGACTTCATTCTCGGCCATCAGCAGGAAGATGGTTGGTTGGGACCGGTCAACGATGCCACCTATGGCTACGAGTATGATCCCTGGCCGGTCTCCGTCTTTCTCAAGGCGCTCACGCAGTATCAGGAGGCAACCGCCGACCCACGAGTCATTTCCGCCATGCAGCGATTCCTGGCGGGCTTGCAGACGCGGCTTCCCCAGCAGCCGCTCAAGTCCTGGGCCATGATGCGCAGCGCCGACCTGGTGCTCAGTATCTACTGGCTCCACGAGCGTACTGGCGAGGACTGGCTGCTGGACCTCGCGCGCCTCATTCAACAACAAAGCTACAACTGGCAAACCCATTTTGCCCACTTCGCCTACCTGGATCGACAAGAGCAGTGGTCGCACGAGGCGCATGTCGTCAACAACAGCATGGCGATCAAACAGCCCGCAGTCTGGTCTCATCTGACCCATGGCGTGCAGCAGCGACAGGCGAGCCTGGAGATCATCGACCTGCTGGAACGTTATCATGGACAGGTGACCGGCGTCTTCTCTGGCGATGAAGTGCTGGCCGGGAAAAACCCGTCACAAGGCACGGAACTATGCGCCGTCGTGGAATATCTCTTCTCGCTCGAAATCCTGCTCGCCATACTGGGCGAGCAGGCGCTGGCTGACCGGCTCGAACGCATTGCGTTCAATGCGTTGCCAGCCACCTTCAAGCCGGATATGTGGGCGCACCAGTACGATCAGCAGGTCAACCAGGTGCTGTGTGCTGTCTCAGAGGATCGCATTTACACCACCAATGGGCCGGAGGCCAATCTGTTCGGCCTGGCCCCCAATTTCGGTTGTTGCACGGCCAATATGCATCAGGGCTGGCCGAAGTTCGCGGCGCACCTGTGGATGCAGACCCAGGATGGAGGGCTGGCGGCGATCAGCTATGCTCCTTGCACGGTGACAACCACCGTTGCCGATGATATTCCTGTGACCATGGACGTGATCACCGACTATCCGTTTGCTGAGACGATTCAACTGGTTGTCTCGGTGGATCGCCCGGCGCGTTTCCCACTCGTGCTGCATATTCCAGCCTGGGCCGAAGGAGCCACTGTCACTGATGCGAACCAGGAAAGCCAACCTGTTCAACCCGGTACGTTCTCTCGACTGGAGCGGGAATGGTCGGGATCGGTCTCACTCACCCTCCAACTTCCCATGCACGTTCAGGCACAAACGCGCTATCATCAGAGCATTGCGCTGGAACGCGGCCCGCTCGTGTACGCGCTGAAGATTGACGAGGCATGGCGACAACTGCGCGGGGAACCGCCCGCCGCCGACTGGGAAGTTTTTCCCACCAGTCCGTGGAATTACGCGCTCGCTGTTGACCGCGTGTCGCCCGAACCGTCCTGTCGTGTCCTCTTCCATGAGTTCACCAGCAGTCCTTTTGCGTCAGAGCAGGCTCCAGTGAGCCTGAACGTGCAAGGCAAGCAGATCCCAGCGTGGACACTGGAACGTAACGCGGCCGGCTCACTTCCAGAAAGTCCAGTGACTTCGACGCAGCCACTCGAAGCACTCATGCTGATCCCCTATGGATGTACCAGCTTGCGTGTAACGGAGTTTCCTGTCCTCAGCTAATAATAAGCGCGAAGAGTGAGCAACCGGCGCGAGCATGAGTACTGGTGCGCACGTTACCTGGGAAAGCCGCTCCCCCTATGGTATACTTTTTCTAGAAGTTGTAAATGGTGTCATTCGAAAGGAACAGGGGGAGAAGATGCTTCGCTTCAGAAACTATTGGATCTACAGCACTGGCCTCGCCATCGTCTGGGCGGTTGTTCTGATACTCGCACGGACGATCCGGGGCAGCACGGGCGCGCAGCCCTACCTGTTGGTCTTTGGCGGCTTCTGTATCGGCTGGGTGTCGACGACGATTGCCCGATACGTCTATCCGCCTCCAAAGCGTTGGGGAGTGAACCGCCGCCAGGAGTGACATCCTCAATTGACCCTCCATACGGGCCTCTCGCCGACGACACGCAGCTAACGCCAGGGCTACTGGCGTTGATGTTCTTGAGCAAGTCGTGGCCGATGGTAGTCTGCCGCTTCTGTCGGATCGCAAGCCTACCCTTGCCGTGAGAACTGCCCTACAAAGTGCGGAGAAAAGCGGCTTGTAATCGGCTTTCAGTCACTCTTTCTGGCAATACTTTTCTGGCAACACGTCCAAGGAAGTAGCATTGGCTCAACGCATGGAGGCTTCCCAGTGCCATTCCATGGCAACTCTTTCTAAAGCAGCCTATTTACCAGATGTCCCCTTGCGGCGAAGTTGCTCTTCTATGGCGCGAATGCGCGCGGAGAGGGCGCGTCCTTCTTCCTGGGAGAGCAGGTGTTCGGCGCGGGTGATGAGATGCAGGGTTTCTTGGGTGCGATCCTGTTGCGCGAGCAGAGAGAGCAAACGGAACAGCAAATCCTCATCGGTAGGAAAGACATTCAAGGCGTTGCGGAGCAGGACTTCGGCTTCCTCGCGCCGCTGATCGGCAAGATAGCGGTCGGCGAGGTGGTGGAGACAGAGCCGTTGGTTGCCTTCGACAAGCTGTCTCCGCTCACGCGCCCATGCTGTAGAAGCATCATCTTCCAGGAACGGGCCACGCTGCTGGAGACGGAATGCCTCTTCCCAGAGTTGAAGGGCTTCTTGCATGTTGCCTCGCCCTTCCGCCTGGATCGCTTGATCAACACAGGCATCGCAGGCGTCAGCATCCACCCACAGATCGCGCTGATCGGCGAGGCGATACCAGGGACGCTTGCCGCTATGGCCGGTCAGCAACAGGCTCTCGCCGTCTTCCGGTCGTAGCACACTTCGCAAAACCGAGGCCGCCGCGTCACAGGCCCGTCCCGCGTTCCTCACTTGCGTTCCCGACCAGATCAGCGCGACCACATCTTCTTTGGTGGCCCGGCGACGCGGGCGGCACAATAGCACTTTCAGCAGCGTGAGCGCCGGGCCGCGTCCTTGCCACGCGCCGGAAGGAATGCGCTCGTACCGGGCTTCTGGCCCCGTTCCGGCTACCCGTCGTTCCAGCGTCACATCTCCGAACAAGAAGACGCGCAGCGCCGGAAGCGAAGCCGGTTCTTGTTGATAGCCCCCTTGCATAGGTTCTTTCCTCTTTCATTGGTCGTTTTATCCATAGCTGATGTCCGGCAGCATAACAGAACGCCTCGCCCTCGTTGCAACGACTCGTTACGGCAAGCACATCCTCTGTCACCGACCATCGAGAGCATCCGGCTCATGCAACCCGTTGCTTTTCCGTAACATCCCGTCATCGTTTCGTCACACGTCGTCACACTCCCGTCACATCGGCATGGTACATTTGTGGCGTGGGGATGGATCGAGGATGAGGCAGAAACGGGCTATGCTATAATGAACGGGAATGAAGGTCGTCTATGAAAGTAACTGCCACCACTCTTACATGCAGAAACGAGGGAAGCGTTATGCTGCGATCGGATCATGTTCCCGCGTCATTGCCGATAATGCGCGTCTATCTCTTCGGCGAGTGTGTTCTGGAACGCCTGGCGGCAGCGCCGGGTGCAGACGAACAGGCTCCTCGCTATGAACCGGTGAGCCACGAGGAATGGAGAGGGCGCGGCCCGGCGCTGGCGCTGCTCAAGGTGCTGCTGTGCCGCCGCCATCGCCGGGCCATGAAGGATGAACTGGTCGAGGCGCTGTGGCCGGAGCCGGACGAGGACGAGGAGGACAAACGCCTCAAGAGTGCGGAGCGCGCGCTGGATGCCGCCGTCTCCGTCTTACGCAAAGTCCTCACCATGCCGGATGGAACCTGCTTGCTCACAACCACCGCCGGCGGCGACGGCATGATCTACAAACTGTCCGGTCAGGAAACGATGTGGGTCGATGCCGATGCCTTTGAGCAACTGATCCAGCAGGCGCTGCGAGTCAGCGATGCGCAGGAAGCGATTCCCGTGTGGGAGACGGCCTATCAGTTGACGCAGCGCGGCGAATTTCTAGAAGAGGATCGCTATCGCGATTGGGCGCGCCCGCGCCGGGATGTCCTGGCTGGCCGTATCGGCAATGCAGTTCATCTGCTAGCTGATCTGTATATCCAGCAGGATCGCCTTAATCTGGCGCAAGACCTGTTGTGGGATTTCGTCGGCAGTCATCCCACCGATGAAGACGCGCTCTATCGTCTGCTCCTGCTGCTTGAACGACAGGATCGCTTGATGGCAGCCAGTTACTTCTATCAGCAGATCAAGGATACCCTGGCGCGTGACGGCCTTGTACCCTCCTCGAGCGTCAGGGCGCTGGCGAAACGGATTCACCAGCAGCGGGCGGCACAGGAAATACGCGTCTTCGAGCGCGCGCTTGTTCTCCCGCGCGCGAGTGATGCGCTGGCGTCACTGAACGGCTCAACCATCGATTGCGCGACATGGTTCGCGGTCAGGCAGGCGGAGATTCTCGACGTGATCGAGCAGTGGAAAGGCCACGCGCTACAATGTGACGAACTGCAAGTGAAACTCCACTTTTTACTCGCTGCTTTGAACGAACGACAGCCGGGACAGAACCCGGCAGCGCACGCCTACTCTCGGCGGCAAGTCTTGCTCGGCATCGCTGCCCTGGCGCTGCCGCTGCTGGTTTCTGGCCGAGAGATTCCCCGCCTTTCGCTCTTTGCCGAAGAGTTCTTGCCACAATGCGCGGCAGCTATCATGGCGTGCCGCCAGTTGATGAAGGGCGACGACTTTTTCCAGGCTGAAGCCATTGTTCTCCAGTATCTGCCTGCTTTGGAAACCTTAATGAAAGAGTCGCTGCCTTACCAGCCCACTGCTACCCGTCTTCTCTTACAGTGTGATAAATTGGCGGGAACACTTACCAGCCACCGTTTGCAGTGGGGGGAAACTGAACACCATGATAGCCATGCCGTTTCTTACAGTGATCTTGTGCCAGATCAGAGCGTTCAGGCCATGATGCGTACTCAGCTAGCAAGTACGCACTTCTATCTCAAAGGGCCACACAAAGCCTTGCCAATCTATGAGGAAGTGACTTCCTATGCGAAATCGTGTTCTCCCTTAACGAAGAGCAACTTTTATGTGAAGCGAGCCGCTTCCTATGCACAAGCGGGATATGAGCGAGAAACACGAGAAAGCCTGGATGCCGCACGTCAGGCTTTCCCAAATATTCCCGAAGATGATCCGGCGTTTCTTTATGCCGACTTTGGCCGCTCGTCGCTGTTTTTGTGGGAAGGATTAAGCCTGTTGGAACTTGCTCGTCATGGCCTCTCAGAGCCACGAGAATCCTGGGAAGCGTTTGCGTCGGGAGAGGCGCTTGATCCAAAAATGATCATGTCGGAACGGAACCGCGTTGAAATTATCAATTACCAGGCAGCGACTGCGTTGATTATGGAAGATCTCGATCTCCTTTGTCCGTACTTGAGGCGAGGTATTGAGGGTGCAAATCGGTTAAACAGCGTGCGACGGCAGCAGGAAGCGGCAACGAATTACTGGCAAGCGCGCAAGCAATGGCCGCATGAGCAGCGTATTAAGGACATGGCCGAACTGTTTATCGCTCCAGGACGCAAGGGCGAGGTGCGCGCGTGAGGGAACGCCTGCATGACACCCGCCTCTCACGGCGCAGCGTCTTTACCAGCCTCGTTCATCTGCCCCAGGCGCTGGCTGACCGCCTCGACGATCAGCCTCCAGAGCAGGCTGATGCCGCGTTGCTGGAGCGGTATCAAACGGTGATCACCGCCTGCTGGCAGTGGAGCAAGGGACCAGATTTACTTCCCATTGAACAGGCGTTGCCTTTCTACCTGCGCGGACTGGAACAGATTGCGCACGCTTCGTCCAAACATACCCAGGAAGCAGCGCACCTGCTAGCGCAGGGCTACGAATTACGAGGCATTCTGGCTTTCCACCGCAACGACCTGCCGGCACGCGCCGATTTCTGCCGCCTGGGCGTGCAGTGGGCGCGGCAGGCTGCCGATCCGACGCTGCTGGTGGCAGCAATTGCCACATACGGCGCAACCTTTCGCTATACCGATCAGCCTCAACAAGCGTTCCAGTCCTACCAGGAAGCGCTTGCCAGGCTAGATCAAGCATCGCCGCTGGCGCAGGCAAGTCTCTTGATCAAGCTTGCTGAAGCTTACGCGCAGCTTGGGCAAAAGCCGGAAGCCGAACGCAGCCTGTCTCGCGCCTACAAGGTCTTCCCTGTCCATTCCTGGGATGATCCGGCGGCGCTCTTCGCGGACTGCGGTGAGCCATCGATCTGCTTATGGGATGGTCTGACGCACTTAGCCCTGAGCCGAACATCTTCCGCCGACGAGCCCACTGCGCGCTTGCACCTGCGCCATACCTGGGACATGCTGGACCTCTATGGCGGGACAAAGCCGCCTTTCGTCGTTTCCGAACGCAATCACGTCGAGATTCTGGTTCACCAGGCAGAAACGGCCATCGCTTTAGATGACCTGGACGTGTTCACTGCCATCTTTGCTGATACTGTGATCGCCATGAAGGCGCTCGGCAGCGAACGGCGGCGGCAGGAAGCCATCGCCGTCTATTGGCAGGCGCGCCAACATTGGCCGTACGAGGTGCGGGTCAGCGACCTGGCGGAATTGTTCTTGTAGTATTACCGACATGAGGAAGGGCATCTAGCCTGTCTCATTTCCCCGCTACATTATAATGGTAACGCCACCTACCAGACCGTCGGGATGAATCGTCCCTACAGCCACATGGGAATGCCTTTCACGGTACGACGAAAACGGGTGGGTTGATGAAAGCGGCATTACGAAGTTGGGTAAGTAAATGCAACTGTTTTTGCTTCGCAGATCGTGTGGCGATAGAAAACCCTGCTCGAAGATGCCTTCATTCCCTTTCGCGTATGCTATGATTTTTGCACGCATCAGGATGTAACTGCACAATTGAAGGTTAATCTACTGTTTCATGCTTTTCTACCGGATGCTTTTCCTTGCCAGGAATATTTTAGGAATTGAATAGGAATATTTTGCTTGACTTTTTTAAAATCATCAGGTATACTCTACATAAGCCCAGCAGGGTACAAACAACGGATAAGAGGAACCTGTATGCTGATTTCAAAAGAAGAGTTCGATAAGATATTTCCAGCAGAGTACAAAAGGCTTCTTCTGGAATGTGTCAATGGAGGCCTCGGGGATTACAACAACCTGAATTATTATAGTGCTGAAGCAAGACGCGATCACACTCCAAGCGCCCGCGCGATCCTTCGTCATTGCCATATCGTTGCTCGGATGAATCGTACACTGATGGAAAGGCACGATATTCGGGTTCTTAACAGAAGAGGGCGTATCCTCTTTATCTTTAATGATAAACTCCAGTGTTCAATCAAAAAGTTCGATAGTCGCTTGCGTACTTCCAGTAATCCTACCAAACAAGCGGACGACTTTAAGGCGCAGCTTCCACTCGATTTAGACGAACCGGCAGAACTAGCGAACTTCTTTACTGGCTACAAATATGATCGTGCAGAAGCTTACTATGACGTTTATATTACCTACCCTCACGATGAACAGAATTACTGGGAATGGAAGATCTCTGGCGCAGAGATCAAAGAGTTCATGTTGAACCCGTCGGCCAATATCGATGATATCGGGACGGTTAGCATGAAGAAGAGACGTGTTCATATTCGGCAGGATGCACAAAAAGAAGCTAAAGATGCCGGATAGTGAGAAGAGGCAATGGGTAACCAACACAAAGATGTAAATCCAAATATGGTTATTCTTGGTCGCGAGGCTCGCGGGCTTTCTCAGAAGGAACTAGCTGACTCACTTGGAGTCACGCAGGGAAGAATTTCCAAAATTGAGATGGGTCTTTTACCTGTCCCAGATGATCTGCTGGAAATGCTTTCGCAGATCTTGGATTACCCACCACATTTTTTCTTTCAAGAAGGGTCACTCTCAGGGGTAGGAGTGACGGAGATTTTCCATCGAAAGCGACAAGATGTCCCGAAGAAAACATTAAGCAAGGTGTACGCACAAATGGATATTCGCCACAGGCATATGGTGGCCTTGCTTCGCGCTGTAGATATACCCTGTAATATTCCGCGTCTTGATATTGATGAATATAACGGACGAACAGAAGAAATTGCACGCCTTCTGCGAGAACAATGGCATATTCCGCGTGGGCCTATTCAGGATCTCACCCAAACTGTTGAGGATGCTGGCATTGTAGTAATTTCCGTTGACTTTGGAACCCCCCGAATAGATGCCATTAGTCGGTGGATTCCTGACCTTCCTCCCCTTTTCTTTGTGAACAGAGATATCCCCAAAGATCGATATCGCTGGTCGCTGACCCATGAACTTGGGCATGTTATTATGCATACGCTTCCAAATACTGATATGGAAAAGCAGGCCAATCAATTTGCTGCCGAATTCCTGCTTCCCGAACGTGAGATTCGCGCAGACCTAAAGAATCTGGATTTGGCAAAGCTGACGATATTAAAACGCTACTGGAAGGTATCAATGGCAGCTCTCTTACACCGTGCTGAGGATTTAGAAGCAATTACGACTAACCAGGCTCGCTACCTTTGGATGCAAATGGCAAAAGCTGGATACAAAACACGCGAGCCTATCGAACTTGAAGCAGGAGGTGAGCAGCCCAGCTTATTAGAGGAACTCATTGAAACCTATCGAAAGGATCTTAACTATAGTATCGCTGATCTCCAAAAGGTGATACCTTTGAACGAAGAGGAACTCTGGGAGCAATATCTTAAAGGCCATGATCAACCACCGTTAAGGATGGTACGTAGGACATGAGTCCATAACAAAACAATTCCAGGGTATTGGCCTCGGAAACCTTCACCCTGGAATGCTCTTCATCGCCCCTGCTGCATTATGGTGAACGCGCTCGATGTAAGGTCGAGACAGATTGACGCTGCGTTAACGGTCGCCAATCTTGTGGGTTCGATTCCCATCTGGGGCATTTCTGTCTCATTTTACCATGAGCAGATTTGTTTGTAAAGCTAGCAGACACTATCAAGTGCCTAGAAAGGGATTTTTGTTTGAACATTACTCAACCAGTGACAGTTGAGTCACTGATCCTTGCAAACCATGTAGAGGTTGCCAACGGGCTACTCTACATTTCTGGGGGAGGTTGGACTACTCATCGCCGCGTAACACCACAAGGCGGTGCGCCTTCATTGAGCCATCTGGGACTTGCCATCATCGTTGCGGTTCCATGGCATCAGACCAACCTTACGCACAACCTCATTATTGAGTTTCGGGATGAAGATGGCAACGTCATAGCAAATATCACCTCACAACTCAACGCGGGTCGTCCCGCAGGAATGCGCCCTGGCACGACACAGTATGTCAATGCCGGTTTGTCTATGAACATTGGCTTTCCACATTCAGGGGACTATGAAATTGTCGCTCGCATAGAAGATTTAGAAGGGAGCGAACGGAGGTGGACTTTTCAAGTTCAAGACATCCCGCAAATGGCTTCAATAGCATAGAGATACAAGAGATGCATCTTACCAAGATTGACTCTTGCATCTCTCGACAAACGGGCTGAATGTCATAGGTTTTCCTGGACACTCTGCTCTGCATTGACAGTATAGCACAAAACCCAACGAAGGGAGGTGAATACATGGCTGACAAACCCAAAAAGCTCAGTACAAATGGCAAAGACAAAGCAGATCGCCGCGCTGGTCCGCGACAAGGCCCGTATGTGAGTGACGGCAAATTGCCACGATCTCGTAACAACGACGGCACCTGGCGCAGAAGACGCTCTGACGCTGGAAAACCACGCGACAAATAGTAGAGACTTTCGCTATTCAGCGCGACCGCAACCTCTTACATATGTAAGAGGTTGCGTTTTCGTCTTCCTCGCCAACTTATTTGCTAAGGCCGTCGTCGTTTGCAACGATTTCACTGCTGTCGTATTGCAACACATCAGTTTCAACACAAAACGACGCAGGCTGGAAAGGATATCCAGGCTGCCTTTGTGTGATATTCCACTCGCCCACAACCCATTCTGTCTTGCAAGAATCTCATACGACTACCCGCCGAGATACGGTGCATTGCTCCCAGACTTGCTTCGTTACAGTAACATGACAATCGACGCTGACGTTGTGAACTGCATGCTCCGCGCACCAACGGCGCTCCTGCCGCGACGAAGATATGCTGCAACTGCCCTGAATCAAGACGCTGACGTAGAGTAGCATGGCCGAGATTGACGTTGCAACACTGATGGAGAAGGCTCCGGCGATTTGCCACGCACGCACCAGCAGCGGCGCTCACAAATGCGATGATGGCATTGGCTTAGCTGGGCTTCCGATCGCGATCAATCACTGAAGAAGAATGCGCCGGATAACCAAGCGGGATAACGCGAGCGATACAGTGCTAACCAATCTACATATTTCGTTAGCCTTCGTAAACATGAAGAAGCGGAGAGCCCATGATGATATCTTCGCTTCCATCGGCGACAGGCTACGGCAGGAGGCCATCGCCGTCTACTGGCAAGCACGCCACCACTGGCCGCACGAGGAGCGGTTCAGCGACATGGCGGAATTGTTCTTGTAGAATACCTGCGGGGGCGGACACCTGGCCCGTTTCGTTGCCGTAACAGTTTGTTACCTCTTCGTCAGCAGCCCATCGTTAGTGATCTTCACCCGAATTTGAAACGTCATGCGCCGCAGGCGTACCACTCCGCATGAAAACGGGTATACTCGAAGTGGCAGCGTCCCAGACAGAAGACGACCAACAGTATACTGTGTCACAACGTGTTCTTGAAACGTCATGCGCCTGCGGCGCATAACATTTCGAGGTTGAGTAAGAACCAATTTATGGTCTTTCCGACAAAAGCGGAAACTCCGCGCGAACCTATCGCAGTGGCTATTGACATCTTCTCTCTTCCCTCACGCTCAAATATTCTGCCTGCTCGCTCCGTAACGCTCAGAAAAAAACAGGGAAAAAATGGAACGGAAAGAGCATCGACCATTGTAAAGCGCAGGATGAGAACAGAAGGACGCTCTTTCCTCTTCTTCTGTTTTCCGGAAGATATTTCAGTTTCTCGTTGAGAGGCCAATCCTGCAAAAGCCGCGAACATACGCTATACTCGGTTGCTCCAGGGAAAACGTATGCCGACAGTCTCAGGAATTGATTGTATCGAGCGCTTTCTTGTAGGCTGGATCGATCTCCGCATACTGCTGCGCTAACACTTCAAGTGATTTCCCCTCAAGCTCTTTCGTCACCTTTTCTAAGTCCAGGTTCATATCTGCAAACCATGCCTTCTTCGCGAGAGCGAAGGCGAGCGCTTTTTTCAGATCGAAGACACTCTCCCGCCCAAGGTAGAGCTGCCCGAGGCGGGTGAGTTGCAATTCCTGTTTCAGCGGTCCATTGGGAAACGACGAAGAGGTTACTATCGCTAGCAGAAACTCCGGAGAACTGAAGCCAGCAATCGCTCGAGCTTCTTGATCACTCAACTCAGCAGCGACATCAATGAGTTGACGGGCTTCCGCATCAAAATCGAAGACATCATCCCAGACGGTGCGGTTCTCCTTTTTTGCATCTTTGAGAGACGCCTCTCCGAGTTGCACGTACAGCTCGACCGGCTTCATCGTCAATTGCTGTTGCTTAGAAGCCTGGTAGAGAATATACCATTGCAGTCGATGGCTGTAGGGACCATGGTCAAACGGTGTTCCTCCATCGAGAATCTGTTCCTTCTTGATGAGATGCTCCATAAATGTATCTCTATCCAAAAGGGCAATGACTTCCGCCCGCGGGCTAAAGCCCTGCTCCTTCACCTCCACCTGCGTTAAGATGGCGTCCAGGGACATCCCCGACAATTGTGTCTGGAGCGTCGTGAGAACGTCCTTCCCATAGGAGGTATCCATGAGAATACGCTTGGCGATAGCGAGTTGCTGAAGAACGGTGGGCTGAGCAGTGGGGTAGCGTTGCTGCAACCGCTGCTCAATCCGAGCCTGGAAAGAAGATACGCTTGACACATTCATGAGTCCCTTCCTTTCTTCTCTATCGGCGGCTCGAGAGACGCATACTCAGAGGAGGGTTCCGAGCATCTGTACCTGAATATGGTACAGGAGACGCCCTTTGTAAACGATGACAAGCCAAATACTCATTGAAAGTGTACCTTCTTTTTCTCTGATTGTCTAGCGTTTCCATCCTCTTATGTTGGCGATGCTGGAAAGAGGGCTGGCGAGAAAACAACACCCGATCTTCCGGGCTACCAGATGGTTTCGAATGAATCCGATGGAAAGGAGACGGCTTTTCTTGGGAACGCATTGACGCGCCAATACAGGATGTCGCGCCAGAAGCGTGGCAGGAATGGTATAAAACGATCTATCAGGATGAGGCACTGGTGATCCAGATCGATCACCGAGGCCGCCCGCTCAGTTCCAGTTCCACGCCGAGCGTGATGGCGTTGATACTTGAGACATTGGATGTCAGAGCCGACCAATGGGTACTGGAAATCGGCACCGGCACAGGGTACAACGCCGCGCTGCTGGCTCATCTCGTCGGCGTCCCTGATCTGGTTACGACGATTGAAGTGAACCCAACATTGGCTTCTCTGGCGCAGCAGCGGCTGGATGACGTGGTCGGAAAAGGCGTGCGGGTCCATGCCGGCGATGGCTTGACGTGGGCGAGCGAGGCCGGAGCCTCTGATCGCATCATCGTGACCGGTAGCTTTGCCAGGATACCAGCGGTGTGGGTGCGCCAGCTAGCGGCTGGCGGCATCCTGGTGATGGAATGGCGCGAAGCCTTTACCAGGGCATTAGTGCAAATGCACAAGCAGGTAGATGGTTGCGTAAGCGGACAAATCGTGCCAGGGTGGGACGCTTCGTTTATGCCCCTGCATCCTCCGGACGCGCCGACGACGCGCCTACCCTTATATACCGATCAACCCATCGTTGAACGCGCCTGCATCGCTGGATCAACGTTTTCGCCCGGCCTGTTCAACCATCCTGGTCTGGCGCTCTGGCTCCAATGCGCTTATCCTCACCTGACCCTGCGCCGCCAATACGCGCGCGACACGAACGCACTGACCCTCTACCTGATCGACGCGGAACATCACGAGTCTCGCCATGCAGGAGCAGGAAAGCGACACCTGGACGATGACGGTGTACGGCAACTATCCACTCTGGACGCATCTATCGACCACGGTTCACCAGTGGCAGACGTTGGGATGCCCAATGCCGAAAGCATATACGCTGCGCGTGGACAAGCAGGGGCAGATGACGCTGTTCGTCACCTCTCCGTAACATGCCGTAACACTTCCGTAACAGCAGCGTGGTATCTGCATGTGGCTTTTGTTGAATATCGATCTAATTGTCGTTCTGGAGGCGTAGCCTGCCGACGCCATTGCTCAAATTTCGTCTCGCATTGCCTGGCTGAACACGAGGTAACTGCTCCTTCCAGATCCAGCTATCGATAAGGAACCACTGCAAGCGAATGAGATCGCTTGCGGTGGTTCCTCATCCAACCTCCTTCCTATTTGGGTTCTGGAGGTTTTTCCGGGGGACGCGGCCCAGGATCAGAAGGCTGATCAGTCATCGAGAAATGATACTGCGGATAGACCATGGATGCACTCCTTTCGTCGCTGTTAACAACTGCAAAAACGCCTCTGCTTCCTGTACGCTATCATATTTTCATCGTTTATAGACGTATAAATATGCGGGCTTTACATAGATTCATTCGTATCTTGCCTGGATGCTTCGAAGGATAAGATAGAGGAATCCAACCCCGGATCATACGCAAGTTGACGCAACGGCTGCGGCGAAGGAACCATGTGTAATGGCCGCAATATCGGCAGCAGATCAGAAGATACTTTGCCCACAGCTAGACGATCTACTATCGTTTCATCTTCGGCGACCAGACGGTCGATCAACAATAAGCCACGCAAATAAATAACATCCTGGAGATAGCAGATACCCGCTTGTTCGAGATCAGGAACCCCACGGTACGTGTCCAGGCAACGCCACAGAGCGAGATCATGAGCTTGCTCTTGAGCAGCTTCCATATTATCACCAGGTCGCCAGAGGCGGCGGTGCAAAAGAAAGAGCCTATCGAAGAAGGAGTACAATGAGAGAAAGGTCTGAGGCGGAGTCACGACACCACTTGCCAGACCCGTTGCCAACGTTCCCAACCAGAGCATCGCGTCCGAAAAGGGATAGCCCGTTCGTTTCGTCGCTTCCCGTTCATGATAGAGAGCCAGCCCTTCTTCCGTTGGGGAGTATCCCTGTGTGCCTATGCCTAACAACCCAACCGGCGAGTGTTCTCCAGCAAAGGAACGCGCCACATGCCCGGCTAGCTCGTGCGCTAATAAATGCCTGATCGTATTGAGCGCGAACCGCTCGTTCGACAGCAACACCTGGCGCAGTCCTGACTCGACGCGCGCGCCACTTCCAGCTGTATCGATCATGACACGCCACCCCTCATAGCCACTGTCTCGTAAAATGGTTTCAAAGAAGTGTTTGGCCGCTTCGGCTGAAATGCCTGGTCCCCATTGGGTAGGATCATACTCGCGCACGACTGGCGGATCATCCCGACCAACAGACAGATCAAGTGAGAGATGCAATCGTTCCTGCAAGAATTGGAGCAGGTGCTGGCTGCTTTCCGCCGTGTCGGGTCGCTCGAAGCCCTGTTGCAGCAGACGCCTGAGCCGAGAAAGAACATAGGTCATTTCGTCGGAGGTAGGTTCATGAAAGAGTCGTCGATTGAGTACCCAATATTGCTCTGTGTTTCCTCCAGAGGTTGCCTCAATCAGGCGGAGATAGGTAATATCATCTGTGATGGTTCCCAGGTAGAGCCGACGCACAATCTCATTGGCTTCCTCCCGTTCGATCTCGGCAGCTAACTGTTCAAAGCCGACGATCCGGCGGCGCACTTCGTCAATCTCGATCGCCGGATAATGCAGGCGCGGCTCGCGTTGTTCGCTCAGAGCGGCAGCTAGCTCGCGCTCGCGTGACTGTGTTAGCAATGGCGCGAGTTGTTCTTTGGCCGTTTCAGCTACTGGTGGCTGAAAGAGGCGATCCCATTGCTGCCGTTCTTCCTCAGTAAACGGCCCTGCCCAGGTCAGCCACCAAAAGCTATCCTGTGCATTGAGTTCCCGATAGCGCCCGATCCATCGGCGATCTAACTGTTGCTCTGGCGGCGTCGCCTGATGAAGCCACTTCGCCATCGCTTGCTGTACCTCTCCAGTTAACACACGCTTGCTTCTCCTTCAGTGATGTTGACTCAAATCACAAATTATCCAAAGAAACTATACCATAATTTCTCTCTCTGGTCCCGTATATTTATGCGTTTGTATGTATTGTATTTCCTTTTAAACATGAAGTATGGTATAAACTCTATGTTGCTGGTTTGTTTGCTATCTGATTACGCCGTTGCTTGATCTCTTTTATTGCGCTTTCAGCGAACATGCGATAAACATTTCTATCAGATTGAATGTGTGGTTTAGCCTCTTGCAACAATTGTTCAGCTTCCTCGATCTTCCCTATGCGCAAGTACAGGCGTCCACGATTCACGTAGTAAATCCACAGTTCATTCTTCGAAAGAGCGTCGCCGCTGTCGGCGCAACGTTTGGCCTCAGCTAATGCCTTTTCATCAAAAGCCAGTGCCTCCTCAAGACGACCAAGCTCCATCAACGCCTGCGACATGTCGCCGTAAGCGGCTGCCAACGCCCCGAAATTACAGTATCCTTGTTCTCCTAATTTAATACTTTGCTCTAAAAGCGGCAGTGATTCCGCCGCTTGCCCATTTCGGGTGAGTTGATAGCCGAGGTAATTCAAATAGGCCGAGAGACGTTTTCTTAGGAGACGGTCTTTGAGAGGCGACGCTTCATGAGCGGTCGAAAGAATCGTACAACATTGTTTGTAGAGAACAATGGCTTTTTCACGCATGGGTTGTACTTTTTCTATAGCTTCTTGTTCCTCAAGATACTCACTCCACCTCGCAAGTATCCAGGCATATTGTGCAAGCAAGGATGCTTGCACATCTGGGTGAGTGATCTGATATGGTTCAAACAGCGACAGACAAGACTCTAATAGTGCTTGCGCTTTCTCAAAGCGGAAATTGATCGCCTCGTACAATATGAGAAAACGGATCACATGCATTGTTGTTGCAGGCTGAAGCGTAACTTTTCTGTCAAGCACCATATCGAGAAGTTGTTGGAAATCCACCGCCTGCTTCTCATCTTCATTAGGTCTGCCAAGAAAAGGAGTGAGTATATACTGTAGTAACAAACCTCCGCACTGCTGATCAGGAAACTGTCGCCAATCAAATGTCTGTATCACCTGTTCAGCGATATGAGCCAGACGCGGGCCATGACTGAGATTGAAGCTGAGCCATCCATAGTAGATGAGTAAATCAGCGGCATCAAGCAAGCGATGCTGTCTCAGATAAATCACTGTCAGCTCGGTAATGATCATACCCATCTCTCGATCACTCATCTCGCCAGTATCGAGCCAGCGTTGGTATGCCTCAATAAGTTGCTCTTCGATTGAGCGTTGCTGCTCAGGCGAGAGGCGCTTGCGTACTGCTACAGCAACCATCGGCAGCACCTGCACCCGCTGTGAATGTGCAGTGAGCAAGGACACCGTTCGTAACTCTTTGAGCAGGCTGGGACGTGGGCAGAGCTTTTCCAGCGCTGGTTTGCCCAGGGGAATAGGAGCTAAGGAAAGGGTATTTAACACCTGCACCGCTTCTGCTGAGAGCCGATAGATGATGATGCGCTCTAACATCCGACTGAGTTTGTTCGTCATTTTCCCACTCAAGAGCGCGCGATCTTGCAGCAGTCGTAACAAACGCCGCGTGACCGTTTCTCCACTCGCGCCCTCTTCCTGGTAGTTGAGATCATCTAACTCGTCCCAGGCATCCAGCCAGAGCGGCTCTTTCGCCAGCGACGCTACCCAATCCAGACACTGGGGTATTCCGCCCACCGCTTCGCTCGCTTGCTGCAAACACTCCACCGGAACCTCGGCCAGCCCGATCCGCTGCAAGAGCGCAGCCCCTTCCTCAACCGTGAATGCCGGGACCATGCGTTCTTCGACGAAGATGCCCTCACCCCTGCGCCAGCCCGGCCATTCTTTCGTCGCCAGGACCAACACTGCGTGATGCTTGCTGCGCAAGAAGCGTTCCAGGAAATCCTCCCAGCATGGCGCGAAGCGATCCCTTCCCTCCATGAGGTGTTCCGCGTTGTCTACCAGGATAAGGGCTGGACGCGCCGTCTTTTCCAGGCGGTTCAGTGCGGAGGTGATACGAAGGGTGCGCGTGGCCCGTTGTATTGTCTCATTGGTCAGGCCGAGTTCGGCCAGCAGAGAGCCGAGCAGAGAGTCAAGGGTATTCTCTGGCTCCGGCTGCTGCTCGACATTAGGTAGCACGCACAGCACCACATGGGGATGCGACTCCGCGCTCAGAAAATGATCGGCGATACGATGCAATTCAGAGGATTTGCCGATACCGCTCGGCCCTTGCAACACGACGATTTTCCTGGCCCCAGTTTGCAACGTCGTGAGGACGGAGGCCAGCCAGTCAGCGCGTCCCAACAAATGTCGCGTCTCCATCAGTCCTGGATGCGCTAACAGGCGTTCCTGGTACGTTGTGAGGGTCTCCAGGGCAGCA
Source organism: Ktedonobacteraceae bacterium (assembly GCA_035534255.1). Taxonomy (GTDB): domain Bacteria; phylum Chloroflexota; class Ktedonobacteria; order Ktedonobacterales; family Ktedonobacteraceae; genus CF-113. The sequence goes on from DATLSI010000036.1 coordinate 18,943, forward strand.
GGGCGATGGTCGAACTGGCTCAGCGTCACACGAAGCACCTCCCATTCGTGATCACTTTTGCGGTCCAGATGACTCTTTTTGACCGCGATGCGCACGCGGGCCAGCGTGAGAAACTGCTGGCGATCCTGGGGTGTCAACTCCGCGCCCGCCTGGCTCAGGGCAGCGTAGATCGCCGCGAGCTGGTCGAAGGGCGGAGCCTGCTCGTCATTCTCGACGCGCGAATAGTTGGCCTGGGTCCAATGGGGTAAATGCGCCAGTACGTCCGCTTGCCGGATACTATACCGGCTGCGCAAACTTTTGAGGAAGGCGCCGAAGTGGATCGCGAGGCGTTGCTCCGTTGAGACTGTCGCTGTTTTTGTCCGAACCATGCTGCCGATCCTTTCTCCTGGATAGCCTGCGAAACGATGGTGCTTTGTCATTCGCGAATGAAGCATTAAGGCTCGTATATAGCATACCACAAAGCGTATATTTTCTACACCTCATTTTCCAAAAGTCCTGTTACACTCGGAGGGAACGCAGCAATTACGCTGCGTCTTAGCTTGATGGCAGGAGAAGTACATCATGACACCCTTGCGATGGTGGTCGGAGCGGCTGCCCGTTACACACTCGTTTCCATTCGTCACAGGTCGTCACTGGCAGGTCAACCAGCCTGGGTATGATCCTCTTGTTTTGATATGCACAAAACAAAATGAATTACCTGAGATGGGAGATAAAACCATGACCACATTCATTCTCATCATTGATGACTCGGTGTGCGTGCGCCGCATACTCGACATCACGTTGCGCAAAGCTGGATACAATACCAAGAGCTTTGCCGATGGCTACGAAGCGTTACGCTGGCTGGCGTCTGAAGAAGCTCCTATTCCCGCGCTGATCATCCTCGATCTGATCATGCCCAGGATGGATGGCTACACCCTGCTGCGCCATCTCAGAAAACGTCCGGCGACAGCGCGCACCCCGGTGATCATTCTGTCCGGGCGCACTGGCGTGGTCGATCAGCTTAAGGGACGACTGGCCGGAGCCTGTGTCTACCTGACCAAACCCTTCCGGCAGCAGACGATCCTCGAGGTAGTGCATGCGCAGCTTGATCATGCTGATGCCGTTCCCATTCCCGTCGCCAGTGGAACGACACATCCCAGGCAGCCCGCCGCTTCCGTTCGCGCCACCGTTCGCCCGATTACTTTGCATCGTTGGGAGGACTAAACGATGGTGATACGTTCTCCCTCGCCCTTTGTGAAGCTGCCCGCGACCGTCTGGCACGAATTGTGGCGACAAGACTTGCTGGCCCGCTCGCTCATCCGTCACCTGGGCGGGTTCGTGCCGACTGGTACGGTTGATGTCGCTCAGGCAAATGCGGTGTTGGACGTCGGCTGTGGTACGGGAGCCTGGACACGCACGCTGGCCCAGGCTCATCCGCACCTCGATGTGTTGGGCATCGACGGCGATGTCACGGCGCTCGACATGGCCTGCAACCTGGTCTTTACCAACGAG
>DATLSI010000037.1:0-20483 GCA_035534255.1 Ktedonobacteraceae bacterium
GGCAAGGCAGACATAAAGCAGGCCGGATTTTGATTGCTTGACGGGTGTTTCAAGTACGGCCTCTACGGGTTGTTCAGTTTTCGCCATGTGGCTGCCTGTTCCTTTTGCAAAACACAGATAACGTGAGAGGTACGAGGGCAATCGCAAGGGTCTCCATCCTCGTCGTGGTCATTGTAAGGGCGGGAGAGGCGTGGATATGGGGGGGACCCCATAGGCGCGGACTTAAGGGCCAGGGCGACCGCAAGGGTCGCCCCTACCCTACCACGAGTGGGCCTGCGAAGCCGTCCAGGGTAGGGGCGACCCATGCGGTCGCCCTGGAAAAATGGCTTAAGTCCGCGCCTATGGGGGACGCCCCTACAATGACCCGACGGATGCTCCTACGGGTACCCGCTTCGGAGTCATTGTAGGGGCGTCCCCTTGCGGGCGCCCTTTAGAACCTCCCATCCGCGCAACAATGTAGCACGCACCCATATGAGAGGGGTGCGCGCTAATTTTTGCATGGCTTGAGCACGAAAAGCGAAAAGAGCACAGAATCTCCATGTGAGGAAATTCATAGCAAGCTCATAGTGCAGAGCTGTGCAAAAAATTAGCGCGTACCCTGAGCAGGTGACATATCAGGGAGTACATGTTATACTAGAAATCGCATTCCGACGCTTTGACAGGTATGTCAGTATCTCATCAGATGGTTGATCTGATTGAGAGTAGCTAAAACACCAGGGGAGTTCGCGCATGAGTAAAGTTAAACTGCGCTGCGCAACCTGCGGCAAGTGGTTTCAGTCGGCCAATGCGAAAGAAGTTACTTGCCCGGATTGTGTGCAGAAGGCCAGAAAAGAGAAGCTGGCCGCCAAAACGACGCCTCCATCGAATACAATGCCAGGCAGCAGTGTTCCGGCACGCCCGGTTCCGCCGCCACCACCTAAGCCAAAACCGGCAGAGGGCAGTCACTGGTTTGACAAAGTAGATGATGTAAAGATTGGACAACCAGATCAGCCACAACGTCCAAAATTACCGCCCTCCCCTGCGCCACGTGATACACGCGGCGGACCAGATTCTTCCGGGAATCGCGGCCCAGGCGGCTACCGAGATCGCGATGATCGCGGTCCAGGCCCCGGCGGACCTGGCGGCTATCGCGGTCCAGGTGGCTATCGCGACCGCGACGAACGCGGCCCAGGCGGCTATCGACCAGGTGGCCCCGGCAACTATCGCGAAAGTGGATATCGACCGGGTGGTCCCGGCACGCTCGAAACGCCCGGCTATCGCCCGCGCCAGCCAATGGAGGGCGGGTTCAATGGAGGGCCGCGTCCCGGTGCGCCCGGCGATGCGCGTCCCAATAGCAGGCCAGGCGGCAAACCGCCCAGAGCAAAAACGCCAAAACCGTCGGCACCTCCAAAGCCAAAACGCGAGAAGATTCCACCTCCCGAACCTTTTGTGCCAACGCCTGAGCAGATCACCCAGGTCGAGGCTCGCTACCTGGAGCTGGCAACTCCCGCTGAGTTTGACGGCATTCGCACGCAGATCGCCACAGAACTCTCAATCCCCAGGAAGGCAGTCAAGAAGGTCGTCAAGGAACTCCGCGAGCGCAATAACATTCCCAGCTGGTGGGAAACTCAGGTCTATAAAGGCGACAGCGAAGAACTGGCGAAAATCAAAGCCGCCTACGAACCATACCTGCCGGTACCGCCCGTCAGCGTGCATAAAAAGATCGCGGATGAACTCGAACTCAAAGCAGGCATCGTTTACCAGGCCATCAAAGCCATTCGCCTGGAGCTGAACCTGCCGCAGTTCAACGACCCGACGCTGCATGCCGAAGAACTGGCGGCCAAAAGAAAACCGGAAACGCCCGCTAAAGCAGATGCGTCCGATGTCAAAGAAACAGGCGGCGAGGAGCCTTCAACGAAAGCCGACGCGGTTGCGCCCGCCGGTGAAGTCAGCGAAGCAACCACACCCGCCGGTACTTCAGCGTCCGACAATGCTCCTGCGACTATTGACGAGACTGGCGAAGCAACCGAAAAAGTTGCCGACGCCGCGCCACCTGAGGAGACTCACACTCCGGTCGAGGTTGCTGTTTCACCTGTTACTGAAGAACATAACGCCGCAGATAATAGTTAAAGGAATCGTATGGAGAACTGCCTGTTCTGTAAAATTATTGAAGGCCAGATACCCGCCAATATCGTGTATCAGGATCAGGATGTCGTGGCGTTTGCGGATATCAACCCGCAAGCGCCGCAGCATATCCTGTTCATCTCTCGCCGACATATCGCCTCGATGACCGATATCACACCGGAAGATGGCCCGCTGCTCGCCAGCATCTACATAGCCGCCACAAAGGTAGCTCGTGAGAAGGGCATCGCCGAAAGCGGCTTTCGTTTCGTCACCAACGTCGGGCCGGACTCTGGACAAAGTGTCTTCCACCTGCATTTTCACCTGCTCGGCGGGCGCAAATTAAGCTGGCCTCCAGGCTAAGATGTGCAGGATAAGCTAATGCGTATTGCCATTGACTACACCGCGGCTACCCGGCAGGCAGCCGGCATCGGGAACTACGTGCGCAGCCTCGTGGACGCTATGCTCGCGCAGGACGCTGCCAACCAGTACATCCTGCTCACAAGCGGGCGTCCACCGCGCGAGCGCCCATTTCCAGAGGCGAAAAACGCGCGCGGGCGCAGCCTGATCATTCCCGACCGTTATTTGAATGTGCTCTGGTATCGCTGGCGTCTGCCACTACCGGCCACTTTTTTCACGGGGCAGGTCGATATCTATCACGGCCCTGATTTTGTGCTGCCACCTTTGAACGGCCACACGCGCAAGATCGTGACGGTGCATGACCTGGCTTTCATCGAGCATCCCGAATACGCCGTCCCAGCGCTGGCAGCCTATCTCAAAAAAGTAGTGCCCGAAGCCATCGCAGCCGCCGATGTCGTCGCCTCTGTCTCGCGCACCACCAGTCAGACGCTGATCGACCATTTTCACACACCGCCGCAGAAAATCACCCTTATTCCCAATGGCATTCGTGCCTATTTGCGGCGCGTCACCGACCCCGTGCTATTGGAGGCAACCCGCCACAAGTTTGGGCTGAAAGGTCCCCTCGTGCTGGGCGTCGGCACGCAGGAACCGCGCAAGAACCACCTGGGCATTATCAAAGCCTTTCATAAGGCCATCAGCAGCGGCAACAAACAAGCTCGACCGGCCATGTTAGCCCTTGCCGGTGGCTCCGGCTGGCTATACGAGGAAACACAGCAGGCAGTCGCGGAACTCAAACTAGACAAAAAGGTGCGCTTTCTGGGCCGCGTCAGCGATCTTGATTTGATGTTGCTCTACAGCCTGGCCGACGTGTTTGTCTTTCCCTCATTCTACGAAGGCTTCGGCGTCCCACCTCTTGAAGCGATGGCCTGCGGCGCGCCCGTCATCACCTCGAACACCTCTTCACTACCAGAAGTGGTAGGCGATGCCGCATTACTGGTTGATCCGCACAACATCAATGAAATTGCACACGCCATCACGCGCATACTCGGAAATACGCAGCTACAGGAAGAACTGCGCCAAAAAGGCTACCAGCAGGCAGCCCGTTATACCTGGCAAAAATCGGCACAAAAGATGCTTTCAGTGTACCAGCAGGTCTACGAGGGCAAGACTCAATTTAACGACGAGGCGGAGGATTCGTTATGAAGATTGGTATCAACGCGCTCTTTTTTCGCTTTCTCTCCACCGGCAGCGGTCAATACCTGACGCACCTGCTCAACGCGCTGGCCGAGGTTGATTCTGAGAACGAGTACGTCTTACTGGGACCCGATCCCTTGCCACAGGACTTCACACTTAACGAGCATTTTCACTTTGAACAAGTTCCGTACCCCAATCTCATTCGTCGCAATCTGCCCCTTGAAAAGTTGTTCTGGGAACAATACGCCGCCCCCGCGGGCGCGAGCAGAGCTAAAGCTGATCTCTTTCACGTTCCTTTTTTTGCGCCACCCTACTTCTCGCGCACGCCAGCTATCGCGACTATCCACGATATCATCCCTGTGCGCCTGGCCGTTTATCGCGAAAGTCCACTCATGAGGGCTTATATGCAATTGGTCACGCGCGCCGCGCACAAAGCCGCGCTCATCATTACCGTCTCGCAACACGCCAAACAAGACATAGTCGATGTGTTGAAAGTGCCACCAGAGCGTATCCGTGTGACTTATGAGGCGGCAGGCGACGAATACAAGCCAGTAACCGACCCTGACATACTGGCGCGCGCGCGCGCGCGTTATGACCTCAGCGCCGACTCTCGCTACATATTTTATCTTGGCGGACTCGATCATCGTAAAAATGTGCCGCTTCTCGTGCGCGCTTTCGCGCATGTCTATCAACAGGCCAACGATCCCAACTTGCAACTGCTCATCGCCGGCAATCCCGATCAAAAGAGCGGCCCGCTTTTTCCCGACCCGCGCCCCGTCGCGGCTGATCTTGGCATGAGCGGCCAGATCATCTATCGCTATATCGAAGAGGAAGACAAACCCGCCATGTATAGCGGCGCGAGCGCGTTCGTCTTTCCCTCGTACTACGAGGGCTTCGGGCTACCACCGCTTGAGGCCATGAGCTGCGGCGCGCCCGTCATTTGCTCAAATCGCACCTCACTGCCGGAAGTGGTGGGGGATGCCGCCATCACCTTCGACCCCGACAACACTGGGCAACTGGTGGCGGCGTTGCGCGATGTGCTGGCTAATAGCGAACTCGAGGCCGACTTGCGCTCTCGTTCGCTGCAACAGGCGGCGCATTTCAACTGGCGCAAAACCGCGGCGGAGACGCTGGCGATCTATGAAGAAGTCTATAAACGATGCAGGAAAGCATAATATGCGTGTTTTGATGATCTCAAAAGCCCTGGTGGCAGGCACCTCGCAGCGCAAGCTCGAAGAGCTGGCAAAATGCCCCGGCGTCGAACTGACGCTGGTCACGCCCCCATACTGGCAGAGCGATGACGGCAGCAAGCAGGTACTCGAACGCCTCTACACTACTGGTTATAGTATGATTGTTACACCTATAGCCTTCAATGGCAACTTCCACCTGCATTACTATCCTAAGTTGGGGAAGATTATGCGCAAAATCCACCCGGACATCGTGCACATCGACGAGGAACCCTACAACTTCGCCACTTATCAGGCCACTCGCCTGGCGCGCAACGTCAAAGCTCGCAGCCTTTTCTTCACCTGGCAAAACCTTTATCGCAACTACCCACCACCCTTTCGCCAGGTGGAACTCTACAACTACCACCACGTCCAGGCGGCCCTGGCCGGCAATCGCGAAGCAGCCGATATCCTGAAACGCAAAGACTATCGCGGCCCCATTCACATCATCCCGCAGTTCGGCTTCGACACCGATATCTACAAACGCAGCGAACCACGCCCGCCGCGCATTCCTGGCTCGCCTTTCACGTCAGGTTTTCTGGGGCGGCTCGTCGAAAACAAAGGCTTGCCCACCATGATCGAAGCCCTGACCACGCTGCCCGACTATTGCCGCGTCGTCTTCATCGGCAACGGCCCCATGAAAAATGTGCTGGATGAGCAGGCCGCGCGCCTGGGCGTCTCCGAGCGCGTCACCTTCAAAAGCGGCGTGCCAACCTACGAAGTCCCGCGCGTATTGCAAGAGCTGGATGTACTTGTCCTGCCATCCCTGACGCGTCCCAACTGGAAAGAGCAATTCGGGCGCGTGCTGGCCGAAGCGATGGCCTGCGAAACACCCGTCATCGGTTCCGACTCCGGCGAAATCCCCTTTGTCATCAGCGCTGCCGGGCTTGTCTTCCCCGAAGGCAACGCCGGCGAACTGAGCCAGCGCGTCCGCCAGTTGTTAGATGATCCCGAGTTGTACGCCAATCTTGCCGCCAGAGGGAGACAGCGCGTGCTGGAAAATTACACACAGGAACAGATCGCCCGGCAGACGTATGAGGTGTATCGGGATATGATGCAGGAGTAATAACCTATGCGGCTTTATAGCGTCGTACATCCACTTGTACACCTTCATTCACCGCCGTTTCTGCAATCTGAGAAAGCCGCTTGCCCGTAATTGCATCTACATACTCTTCGCCGCAGGTTGTACAGATTTGAGCAGGGACATCGCGAATAACAATGGTCATCTCCTCCCTTATACACTTTCTTGTACTATACCATAACCATAGTACGAAGAAGTATCGTAGAGGTTTGTTGCCAAGGGTCTATATCCTTCGGTAAACTGGTGAAAGATACGGTAAATTGTAGGGACGCGATTTATCGCGTCCGCTTACCCCAATACTCGCCCACGCGATCATAACGCGGACGCGATAAATCGCGTCCCTACAATTCACCCGGAAGCACCATGTCTCTGCGGACAGAGACGAAGATGAAAATGGGATTTTCAGAAGAAGGACGGAGACCCGTTGCCGACCAACAGAAAACCTAACACACCGTCGCAACCGGTGCATCAACCTTCGTTACACCTGCCAGCGACCTCAACTGCTGCATCCAGACAGTCGCGTTGTTACCCGTGGTTGACAATACTAGCGTGTGTGCCTGCGCGAAAGGGTTTTCCTGCCCTGCTGTACTCCATGTTGGCTTATCGCCACGCGCCCGCGCCTGCTCGTAACAGGGATTTGCCAGCCGGAAGCCCAGATTGTTGACGCCATCGAGCGCGCTATCATAACCAGAGCTATTCGCGAACGTTACCTGCACGAACGTGGTCCGCGTGTTCTGCCCCAACATTTTGAGGGCATTCGGATCATATCGCTCAATAGGACAATGATAAATACCACCAGCGTATAAACGTATCACCCCCGATGCCGCCTGCAGGCGATTGAACCAGAGCGGGGCCGAGTTTACCGTCGCCGCCACCGTCAGCAAGTGATCGCTAGAATAGACATCACTGTTACCCGCCGCCTTCCAGTCAAAGGTGCAATTAGCGTAGGTATGTAGCCCAAGATCGGTAATCAGGCGAATCGCCTGCTGATAAGTTATCGCATTGGAAAATTGCGCCTGGGCAAAGTAAACCGGATCGGTTGGCACCGCAAGCTCCTGAATAATATATTGCCACAGCAGTTTCCCGTTGCTGGCATCCAGGGCCTGCACCGTGCCATTGGTTGTAGCTACATACACGATGCCATTATCCACAAACTCAGGCGTATCCGCGCTGGAGAGTGTGCTATGGAAATTGATAGCGCGTTTCCACAATAGTGTGCCATCGCTGGCACCAAGCGCGAGTACACTATCTCCGCTATTAATTTGCACCTGACCATCTGCCACAGTAAAGGGGCTATAGACCTGATCTCCTGTATGTTGCCACAGGACAGAGCCATCCGATTCTCTCAATGCCGTAAGACCGCCCGGACTGTCAACTGTAAAGATGACTCCGCTACTGATCTGCGCTTGTACTACCATCGGTCCTGGCGCAACCCCCTGCGACCTGCTCCACAGCAGTTTCCCATCACTGGCGCGCATGGCAAAAAGCGCCTCGTTCTGCCCGCCGGGTCCCTGTTTACCCTCGATAAACACCATACCATTGTCAATGAGCGGCGAAATATCCAGCGGCACAGCATCGAAGCCGCCAGTGCGCCCTACATGCCACAATACTTTTCCATCGATGATGCGCACCGCGTAAACACTCCCATTGTTGGTGCCAAAGTAAATGGCTCCGTTCAGCACAGCCGGGGTGCCACGCGCAAAGCAATCGGCAGCAGCAATCGGCAAGCTCCACAGCACTGAACCATCGCTGCTATTTAAAGCCGTAATGTGCTCGTTAAAGGAATCGCCAGCGATGCCCATTATTTCGGCGTAAAACACCACGCCATTGCTCGCGGTTAGCAGTCCCGGCGTCTCGGCCTGAGCAGAGTAGCTCCAGAGCAACAAGCCGTTGGAGGCTTGCAGCGCGTAGAGCGTGATTGAATTTCCCCTGGCCGCGGTGCCAACATAGACGATGCCATCCTCAACCATAAGCTGGGAAATATAGTTATTGATGTTGTAATGCCACAGCACCATGCCGTTGCTGGCATTGAAAGCATAGGCAACCCCGCTAATATCGCCATCACTATTAACATAGACTGTCCCATTGATTATCGCCGCCACATAGACGCTCGCGCCGGTGTTGTATTGCCAGCGCACCGTTCCATCGTTCCCATTCAACGCGTAAAGCCTGCCATTATCGGAACCCACGTAATCGACCCCGTTACTTGCTACCATCGACTCTGAATGGCCATCCGGCCGTGGCATCGGCTTCCCATTCGTCCCAGGCTCCGGCGTCATGCCAGTACCCAGCGGCACATTATGGCTCAGGCCGTTTGAAACAGAAGTTGCGACACTATTCTTGCCGCACGCCGACACGCTCAATACGATGCAGAGCAATAGAAGCAAAAGCCATGTTCTACGTCTGAGAATATTTTTGCTCATCATTATTCTCTTTCCCACAGTTGCGGTTTGAAATATGTTTTAGTATGGTAAGAAGACGTTAAACGCGAGCTTTTTGTTCCCGGTCCTTGAGATTTGGAAGGCGCGTCTTAGCTAAGTGTTCACAATTAACGGGTAAAGCGGAATAAGCTAATGAAATATAAGTGTTCTTATTGATGGAGTAACAATTTTCTCCTCACAGTGGTTAACCTGGTATTTCTCTTCTAGATAGGAACACACGCTATGCTCGATTTCACATCTGTAAAAAACAAGTCCATGTCTATTACAGACATGACGCGCACTCTCACAAAAGCCGACCTGCAAGCTTTGACCAACGAGATGATCGATACGATGCAGGAAATCATCTCCGATGCCATCGATGCCGATGTCACATTTGTCCCGCAAGACCCCGATGCTAAAGATACCTTTGGGGTTCCCGAGGAAGCTGACCTGGCCTGGACGCTCGGTCACGTGGTAGTCCATGCCACAGCCTCGTCCGAAGAGGCGGCCGCGCTCGCCCTCACCCTCGCTCGCGGTTTACAAGTCGAAGGCCGTTCGCGCTACGAAACCCCCTGGAGAACCGTGACGACCATCGCGCAGGTTCGCCAGCGTCTCGAAGAAAGCCGCCGCATGCGCCTGGCTATGCTGGACGCCTGGCCGGATGAAGCCCATCTCGATGTAACGTATTCCCCATTCCCACGACTCGACCCCCTCAACGCCGTTTCCCGCTTCATCATGGGATTGTACCACGACGATGCCCATCTGGATCAGCTGAGGGAGATCATGCGCCAGGGTCGCGAGTTGCAGCCCCGCTAACATCTTGCCATAACAACTTTCATATTATTCTGTTGGGCAATCCTTCTTGCGAAGGATTGCCTTTCTTACTAAGATATGAAACTAACCTTTCTCTGCCCAGTTTGACTTGACAAACTGGTAATACCAATATATAGTATCAATACTATCACATTTGGTAATTCTAGGATTGGAGGTATTACCATGCGGGAATATGAAACTTCTGTCACGGAGAAAGGACAGGTCACTATTCCACAGGATATTCGCCGCTTGCTCGGCATACAACCACGAGACAAGATTCGCTTTGAAGTAGATGGAGATGTGGTTAAGATCAGCCGGGCAGAATCGAAACTCCTGAAATGGTTTGGATCAGTAACACCCAGGAACAGACCTGAGGATTTTGAAAAAGTGCATGAGGAATTTGAGAAAGGGGTCGCCGAGGAAGTTGTTTCCGAAGGCTGAGAAAAAGTATGGCAACATGCTTTCTGGATACGAACATCTTGCTGCGTTATCTTGTTGGAGATAATCAGCAGATGGCCGAGCAAGCTCTCAATTTATTAATGAGAGTCGAACGAGGAGAGGAGAAAGTTATTACCTCCTCTCTTGTTATTTTTGAGACTATTTTTACGCTACAAAGTTTCTACAGAGTACCACGGCAACAGATCAAGGAGCAAGTCCTGCCAATCATTTCTTTGAGAGGTCTTCATCTTCCCGCTAAAAGTGTTTTTTACAAGGCGCTTGACCTCTACGTCACTAAAAATATTTCCTTCGCTGATGCCTACAACGCAGCCTATATGATATCGGAAGAGGTTTTCAATATCTATAGCTGGGATAAAGGATTTGACAAAATTGATGGTATTATCCGCCTGGAACCACAAAAGGAAGAATAGGTTATTTTAACCAGTTCAAGTCTTTACCTATGAGCAACTCTTGCATCTTCGCATGGTGAGTACTCTTCATGGCAATAGTTAGTGTATCAAAACCATGTTGCTGAGCGAGTGACCTCACCTCTTCAGTATCACATCATATGTCATCAGGAAATCACCTCTGATCTGGCTAGCAACCTCAAAAAGTGCCTGGTGATCTACTTCCGAATAAGTGTAGAGGCGATTTCCCGCTTTCTTGCCTGCTACTGTGTAGGGAGGGGTCAATGAAGAATGCAATATCAGAACGATCTATATACTGCTTGAGGATATGTATTCCATCACCATGAACAAATGTAAGTTGTTCATGGAATGATGCGATATTCTGTATCCGCTTTGCAAGAGTATGCGGATACCAGCGCGATCGTATTCCTTTGCCAGCTTCACCATTTTTAATACGACCAGCGCCGGGAGCCAGTATGCCTCCCCGATTCACACGGTTCCTTATGATTGTTTTGAGCGCCCATTCTTGCAAAGAGAGATCAGTTCTTGAGAAAAAACTCTCAATCCTCTCATCAGTTAAGTCAAAAGAGACAATAGCTTGCGCCAACCATTTCCAAAGATCTTCATGAAAGATTGTTTGCCAGACAGCAGCGACATCCTCATCGAGTTCTACCATTGTGATATGGTTAGCAAGATTCTCGGCAGCAACTGTCAGACTGATAATACCGCCGCCTGCAAATGGCTCGATGAATGCAGCAGGATAAAGGGGAGTGAGTTTATTTTGCTGCCTGATAAGTGGTGAAAGCCAGCGGCGTATATAAGGCACCAACCACGTCTTACCCCCCGGATAGCGGAAAGGACTAAGTTGAGGCACAGAAGCTACATTCACAACATGGTCATGCATCATCCGGTCATATGGCACATCGTCAAATAACGTTGTTTGCTGCACAAGCATTCTTATTCAACCTCAATTGCAAATATGATGACAGCAAATGACAGCTTCACTATATGCCCTCCCTATTAAAGACATCTGACAAAGTTGGAGCATCTGGCGAATGACCGCTCTCCAACTTTGCATCAAGCTTCTCCTGCAGATGGTTAATAAAGTTTTCAATATCACCAGCTTCTGCTCTGGTAATTTTATCTAGAGCGGTATCAAATCGTGTGTAAGCTGTCCTGACAAGAACAACATCAATATTCCCTGCTGACTTGCTATACTTGTCATTTATACGAACTTCAGTAAGCGAAGTCCAGGATGTACCAGAGGAAAAGAAAAATGCCGTCGAGCACGCTGCACACTCCAAGTGGGTTCTCAGCTTTATCTTTTGTGCATGAAGGAACTTTGTTGTTAAACGGGCAGAGTTTGTTTCTTCGGTAGCGGTCTGCATCTGAAGAAACATTATCAATTGGGAATCCAAAAACTTCCGCAAGTGGCTGTTTTGCCATAATACTCTTCCTCACAATAACACCGAACTGGATTACCTCTTCATTGTCTCTGACCTGTCAAGAGCTTATGCATTTCATTATCTATAGTATCCCAAATTAGGGAACAGGAGCGTTGTAGTTGCATATAAATATAACTACGTCAATTAGCCATAGGAGACTCTACCCATAGCACGACTTAATGACCGTGTAGTCCGTTTCAACTACATGACCCTTTAGCACGGGGTAGAGAGGAAGGGTTGCGCGTTTGTGTCAATGACATTCAACGGTGAATGATGTATAATAGCCGCGTGGAGTAGCCATTCAAGAGGAGAAAACGCATGAGTGGTGACATGGTAGGACGTGTCATCAAGGGTCGCTATAAGCTCATTGACGAATTGGGACGGGGCAGTTTTGCCACCGTCTATATTGTGCGTGACACAAAAACGAACCATATCTTCGCGATGAAAGCCATGCACTACGAACTCGCCGATGACGGTGAGTTGCTGGCACGCTTCCAACGTGAGGCCCACATTCTCCTGACCCTCCACGACCCCCATATTGTGCGCATTTTTGAATATGGGGATGAAAGCGATTTACATTACATCCTGATGGATTACATAGACGGTCAAAATCTGAAGTACCATACGCTCACGAGTGGCCCTATGGAGCCTGCGCTCGCGCTTGACTATGCCCGGCAAATCGCCGAAGGGCTGGATACGGCCTATAAACATGGCGTCGTCCATCGCGACATAAAGCCACAGAATATCGTGATCAACAGTAACGGAGTGGCGAAGATTACTGATTTTGGCCTGGCACGCAGCCGGGAGACTGTCACGCTGACCCAATCCAATGTCTTTATGGGAACAGCCTATTATATCCCGCCCGAACAGGCCGAAAGCGGACGTTCAGCCGACATCCGTTCCGATTTGTACTCTGTAGCAACTGTCCTTTTTGAAATGTTAAGTGGACATCCGCCTTACGAGGGAGATACTGCCGTCGATATCGTCGTGAAACACATGAACGACAAAATCCCGTCTATTTGTCGTATCCGCCCGGAACTCCCAAATGAGCTGGACCAGTTTATGCAGAAAGCGATGGCTAAACTACCGGCAGACCGCTTTAGCACTCCGCGCGAGTTTATTAACGCGCTTGAGCAATTGCAACAGCTTCTCCCGGTTATTCCCATCGACCGCCAGGATACTGCCGAGCGTCCCCCGCTCGGCGAACGCGGCAACCAGGCGAATGAAGCCCAGGCAGCCCCGCCCAAAAATGCGCGCCTGCTGGTGCTGCCCAACAATTCAGCCATCCCGTTAACAGGAGAACTTATGGTGGTAGGGCGGCATGACCCTGTGCTGGGTATCAACCCGGAGATTAACCTTGCGGATAAGACGGTTGGCCGGCGTCATGCCTATATGCGCTTTCAACATGGGCAATATACCGTTGAAGACCTCAACGCGCTTAACAAGACACGTTTGAATGGAGTCGTTTTAACGCCATACGAAGAACGTCAACTCAAAGATGGCGATATCCTGCGCTTCGGCAGCGTTGAAGTGCGTTTTGAATTACGATAAATGCAATTGTAGGGGTGCGAGAAACACAATGTACCTGGAACAGTACAGCTTTCGCGCCCAAAGATATACCGGGCGCAATTTCTGGACCAGTTGCGCTCCTACAATTAAGAGAGGTGAACAACATGAGTAAGTTTCTTAGATTTGCAGCCGTTTTTGGGGCATTACCAACATTCCTGCACAATCCTTTTGTTATCGCAGCGGCAGTCCTGGTTGTTGCGCTTATTATTCTGGTTGTAGCCCTGCTTCTTTTCCGCAACAGCGGCAAGAAGAAAACCGGCGCTGCCACCCCTGCTGCTCCATCTGACTGGCAGAGACAGCAGGCAGGCGGCGGACAGATACCCGGCCAACAAGGTTGGGGTCAACAAGCCGCAGGTTGGAGTCCTCCCGCGCAACAGGGCGGATGGGATGCCAGTGCAGCGCAACAGCAACAAGCTGGATGGGGCGCACCCCCTGCACAGCAGCAACAAGCTGGATGGGGCGCTACCGCCTCCCCTCAGCAGGCCGCCGGTTGGAATAGCCCTGTTCAACCACAACCACAGGCTCAGCAGAATGGATGGGATGCCCCCTCTCAACAACCGCAGCCCGGTGGGTGGGGCGCTCCCGCTCAGCCACAACCGCAGCAATCAGCCTCCGGGTGGGGTTCTCCCGCTCAGCCGCAACCACAGGGCGGATGGGGTAGCCAGCAGCCTGTAGGAGGAGCGCCTTCATGGGACCAGACTGCTGCTCCCGCGGCACAAGATCCCTGGGGTCAACAACAATCAGCCGCGCCAGCCTGGAACGCGCCAAACAATCCACAACAAGCTCCCGCTGCTTTTGGCGGCAGCGCGCCCGCTCAACCCTGGGGACAAACAGCGCAGCCTGCTGACCCCTGGAGCCAGCCCGTGCAACCGCAAATGCAGCCAGGAGCGCAGCCCGCCTGGCCCGGCAGCCCCGTCCAGCCAACTACTACACCTCCAGGCGGTAATCCGCCCATCCCATCGTGGCAGCAGCAGACTCCTGGTTTTGGTCAGGGTCAGCCAGGTTTTGGCGCGAGTCCCTTTGATAACTCCGATGGGGATCGCACCATGCTGCGTCCCTCCGGCGCTGTCGCGCCGAACTCTCAGGGCGGCGTAGGCTACGTGCGCATCGAAGAAGGAAAAGAGCCGGGACGCGTCTATGTAGTTAACAAAGAGAGCCTGAGCATCGGGCGCAGCCGCGAGAGCGATATCTTCCTCGAAGACCTGGCGGTCTCGCGCCTGCATGCCTCTATCGTCAACACGGGCAATGGTACCTATGCCCTGCGTGATGAGGGCAGCGCCAACGGCACCAAAGTGAACGGCCAGACCGTCAACAAATACCAGCCCTACACACTACAAGAAGGAGACAAAATTCAACTGGGTCAAACCGTTTTGGTCTTCGCGCGTCGCTAAAACGCGCGCCGGGATGAGAGGCGCCGAACCAGGATATGCAACAAGACCCCCTGATCGGTACAACACTCGGGAACTATACCATCCTTGCCCCACTCGGTCAGGGAGGCATGGCCCATGTATATCGAGCGTGCCAGGAGAATCTTAACCGCGAAGTCGCGGTAAAAGTTCTCCCGCCCTGGTATGCGACAGATCGCAACTTTGTAGAGCGCTTCCACCGCGAGGCCAGGCTGGTTGCGCGGCTCTCTCATCCCAATATCGTAACAATCCACGACTTTAGCGAGAACCAGGGTCATCTCTATATTGTGATGCAACTGGTGGACGGCGGCACGCTCAAACACAAGCTCGACGCTGCTCAGAGCGCGGCGGTCACTGGCATTGTTGGTGGGATTGACCTGGAAGAAACCAATCGCATTTTTCAACAACTCGCCAGCGCCCTCAATTACGCGCATGAAAACGGCATCATTCATCGCGATATCAAGCCGGTCAATGTCCTGATGGAACGTTCAGGACGCCCCATTCTCTCAGACTTCGGAATAGCGAAAGTGCTCGCGGGGAATAGCGGGCTTACTCGTCCTGGGGCAGGCGTCGGTACGCCAGAATATATGTCACCTGAACAATGCAGGGGTGAGGAGGAGGTGGATGGACGGGCAGACATTTACGCGCTCGGTGTAATGCTCTACGAATCGCTCACCGGGCGCACACCGTTTGTCGGCGATAACTACCACGCGCTGGCGCACAGCCATCTCTACCTGCCCCCGCCAGACCCAAGAATCTACAATCCGCAGCTAGCGTCGCAGGTATGCCAGGTAATTCTCACCGCCCTCCAGAAACAACCGGCTATGCGTTACCAGCAAGCCAATGACCTGGCGCTGGCGCTAGAGCAGGCCGTGCATCCTTCTTCGATAGGGGATATTTCTTTACAGCCGACTCAGCGACCAGGCGGCATCGAACGCGCCCCGACATCTCCTATTTATGCCTGTCCCAACTGCCAGCGACCCAACAAGCCCGATACGTATTTCTGCGTGCGCTGCGGTTCGCTCTTGAACCAGTGTCCCAAATGTAGAAGCCAGAACCGCGCCAGAGATCGTTTTTGCACGCACTGCGGGCAAGCGCTTCTCTACCGCTTGCAGTGACAGGGCATATCAATACATAAACTCATCGGGCTTTGCAGTAATACGCTCCAGAGTCTTTCTCTGCTCATCTATGCGTCTGCGCTGCAACATCTTGCGCTGTTCCACGCTGAGTCCTAGAATTGCGCGAATATGTTCAACAATGATATCGGGCTGCGTGGGTTTGGTCAGATACTCAATAGCGCCCTCTTCAAAGCCTTGCAATTGTTCAGCGGGTTGATAGAGCGCGGTCAACAGCAGCACCGGCAAAGGGGGATTCAAGCGCCGCGCGCGTAACCAGTGCAGCACCTCCCAACCATCGACAGGCCGCATCATGAGATCAAGCAAGACGAGGTTTGGACAGTACTCCGGTATCAGGCGAATCGCTTCCTGACCATCGGCAGCTTCCAGCGCATCGAAGCCTGAGTATTTCAGGTACAAGCACAACACCTGGCGGATATCAACATCATCCTCTACCACCAGAATACGAGCCGGGGAAACACCATTTAAAGTGGGATTTGGCTCTCCATGATAATTCATTACGTTCACCTCCACGAATGCCTCACACGTACACTCCAGTAGGGGACGCCCCTCGTGGGCGTCCTTTCCGCCTGCTCTGTACGCACCAAGTTAACAAACCCCAGGGACGCCCCTCGTGGGTGTCCTCGTAGCCTTTGACTTGACTTGAGCGAGAGGATGCGGATACCCACGAGGGGTGTCCCTACTGCCGCGTTTTAACGCCGCGTCAGGGGAAAGCGCACTTCCGCACAGGTACGCGGCGGCGTTTCATCTGTGCGGCGCAATACAAATCGACCTCCAAGATCGCCTATCAAATGCCTGATCAATGAAAGGCCCAGCCCTTCGCTGCTTTCTTCCTCGGTGATTTCCACAGGCCCATTGCCAGTATCCAGCACTTCTACGATCACTTCACCGTTTTCTTCGCGTCCGCGCACCGTGACAGTTCCCCTGGACTTGCCCGCTATGCCATGCTTGATGGCATTTGAAACCATTTCATTCAGCACCAACGCCAGAATTGCCACTGCGCGTGAAGGAATGACTATCGGACATGGTTCCACGTCAAACGCGATCTGCGTATCGGGCGGGCGTAGATTCGCGTTGGCCACTCCTACAATTTTGCGGGCGATATCATCGACGCGTGCTTCACTCACATCTTCGTGTGAAAGCAAGTCATGCGTCTCCGCCAGCCCCTGCACGCGATTCACACTCTCCGCCAGGATGTGGCGTACTTCAGACGAACGAGTGCGCCTGCCCTGTAACGAGAGGATACCCGCGACCGTCGCCAGGTTGTTTTTGACGCGGTGGTGCAATTCGCGCAGCAAGATCGTCTTGATCTCTAAACCGTGACGCGTTTCCTCGTACAGTCGTGCGTTGTCAATGGCAATCGCGGCCTCGTTCGCGAAAGTAATCACCAGTTGCATCTGCTCATCGCTTAACATGTGACGATGGCTGCTATAGACACAGATACAGCCCAACACGTTGCGTTTGACCTCAAGTGGCACGCACAGCACAGAATGCATTTCAGACGAAACAAGCGGATCGTAGCGCAGAAAACACTGCTCATCGCTGTGGAAGCAATCGACCGCTTTGCACGGATGTCCCGTCTGGACAGCGCGTCCGGCGCAGCAGTGGCCCACAGGCACTTCGATACCGCGCACCTCAGCCCCATTCAGTCCATAATGTGCTATCACATGCAAACGCTGTGTCTCAGTATCCAGTTCAAAGATACACGAGCGGTCCGCGCCGCTCAATTGCACAGCCTGCGTAGTGATAATCTGGAGTACGCGATCCAGGTCCAGCGTCGAAGCAATAATGGAAGACACGCGGTGGATAGTGGCCATTTCATGGACTTTGCGGCGCAACTGCTCGTCGGTTTGTTCATACAGTCGCCCATTTTCCACATTGATGGCAATGATACCCGCGACGACTTCTACAAAGTTCATCTCTTCGCCGCTAAAATCACGTGGTTCAATAGACTGGATATTGATAACCCCGATCAAGCTCTCGACATTGCCAAAGAAGATGACCGGCAGCGCCATCAGTCCGCGATACTCGGTGCCGTAGCTGCGCGCCTCCATGGCGAACGCGCCGTCCGCCAGCGCGTCATGCACCAGCAGCGGTCTCCCTTCATCAGCAACCCACCCGCTGTATCCTTCTCCCAGGCGCAGCGTGTAATGCATGCCACCCATCGGGCGCGGCCCATTGGTGGCGCGCAGCGTCAGTACCCTCTGCAATTCGTCATAGAAGAAGATGGAACACAGGTCAGCGTGTATCTCATCCGCCACGTACCTGGCAATCGTTCCCAGCGCCTGGTCCAGGTCAGCGGTAGAATTGCTCACGCTATTGATCTTCTGCAATATTTGCAGGCGCTCTTGCAGCAGCCCCTCCATCTTTTGTCGTTCAAGAAACATCTGGTCTACGACCGACTGGTAGCCGCGCGTGAGAGCCATAATACAGAGCGATTGCAACTTGTTTAAACGGGCAGTTGCTTCCACGAGCAGGGGCAGGTCTGCCTCATTTTCACTGAAGAGAGAGATACATTCCTGCGCCAGTGCATCGCTATAGGTTTGCAAGCCCTGGATGCGTGCCTCCAATTTGCCGCCATATTGCGCCAGGGCACGACCGGATTGTTCAAAACGCGCATCAAGAGCAGTGCGATCATTATCAATGAGCGCATTGAGGAGCAGCCACGCATCGCTCCCCTCTTCCGGTCCTGAATGAGTTTTAGAGGCGTGTTGCAAAGATGCCTGCAGCCGGGCTACATTCTGTGAGAGGATTTGCTCAACCCGCTCCACTTCGCTACTCTTTAGCACATTGCTTCCCTTTGGTTCATCAATTCTCCTTGCTTAATTGTAGTTGTGTCGCGTCCTTCTGTCAAGAAAGCCCTTCCCTTTTCCCATTCCGCACAAGTTAATAGCCCATTCAGCTATATATTACTTACTCCATGGCTATTAATTCGTTTCATTAGTGAGGAAGATGGGATTGTCTACGCTTGAGAGGATATTACAATGAAATGCACAGCCTGCGGTTTGCCACTTTCGCCATCCCGCCATACTGTAAACTGCCCGCGATGTGGTACGCCGGTTGCCTCCGGTCCAAAATCGCATGCCGGAACAGGCCACTATGACTATGAACCAGCCTCCCTGGGTGGCAGCCCCGCTGCGCCCATCAGTGTCGGCTCTACTCCACAGAACTGGCAATCGGGACAGGCCGCACCTCCTCTCGCTTTCCAACCGCCAATCGCGCAAACGCCCATGCCACAACCCGGTCAGATGTGGTTGCCCGGACAAAACGCCCGGCCAACGTTTACGCCGAACGCGCCTTTCAGGCCTGGCCAACCACCCCGGCATCCTTCAAGCAATGCACGCATCGGTTTTATCATCGCGGGAATATGTGTGTGCGCCGGGGGGATTTTGCTCGTCCTGGTCTACGTTCTGGCTGTCGGACAGACAGGTAACAACACAACAGGTAGCGCCAACACGCCCGTCAGTACCCATACGTCGACAGCATCAACCACTACTCCAACAACTGCCAGCACACCATCGCCCACCACTACGACCCTTCCCGGTCAGCAATACATCACCAATGCCCAGATGAGCAGCGTTCTTCCATCGGCATCCCAACCTGCCCAGCCGACTACCACGTTTAAGGTGAATCAACAGGTATATGTTACCTTCAACATCAATACAGGTGGTCAAAGCGGAGCCATTTGCCTGATCTGGTATCTCAATGGCAAATCAATCTTCAACTTCGCCTTCGCAGTTGGCGCGCACAACACATCCAGTTACGGTCAGGCCATTTACGGCACTCCCGGTCCTGCTTATGTCGAATTGTACTGGGCCAGTGACAAAACGTGCGCGAACCAGGTGCTTGCACAGCATGTCGATTTCACCGTGACGACTTAACATTCATTCTTCTTTGTAAGGCACGTCTTACAGACGCAGTAACAAGACACGTCAACTATGGAGGTTTTTTTCAATGCAATGTAGCCGTTGTGGCACACCAGTACAACAGGGAATGGCTTTCTGCCCTAATTGCGGTACGCCCTATACACCCGCTCAAATGGCGTCGGGAGGCGCGCCAGCTTCATCACCTCAGTACGATCCGACCGTTGCCGCGCCACGGCCATACGATCCGACCGTCGCTGTGCCGCCGCCTTATGCCGGCCAGGGCTTTCAGCCGCCGCTCAATCCTGCGCCGGGTGGCTATAACGCGCAGGCGGGTTATGGAACTCCCCCGCCTCCACCGAATGCTTATGTCCCTCCATATGCACCCCCGCCGGGCGCATTCATGCCCCCAAACCAGCCACCGCAGAAGAAAGGGCCTAACGTCGGGCTGATTATCGGTATTGTTGCACTGCTAATCGTCCTCATTGGCGGAGGCCTGCTGGCGGTCAAAGCGTTCAGTCACCCGCAGGGCCAGACCAACTCGCCAACACCGGGCGCATCCAGTACCACCAATGCCACAACCCCCGCGTCGTCGCCCACAACCGCTGTGACGGCCTCACCGGCGACCAACCAGGGTCCATCTCCGTCCGGCTCGCCCATCGATACCACGGCAGCCAGCATTATTACCAATGTGCAAACGGCCAGCGCCATTGATAGCAATTACCTTCCAACCCATACTACCAATCAATTCAATGTTGGCAATGTGGTCTATGTCACGTTTCATCTCAATCTGACCGCGTCAGGCTATGTGCAGGCCAAAGTCTACGCGGATAATGTTTACGCGACGCAAAGTTCGCTGACGGTGACGGTAGGGAAATACGATCACGGCTATTTCCAGATCATCTATCACAAAGCCAGCGCGGGCGCGTTTGAACTTTACTGGTGTTTGCAGTCGGATTGCAGCGATGCAGCGCTCGCGGCAGTCGCCTCTTTCACAGTATCTTAAAAGCTGAAGCGTCTGAGTT
>DATLSI010000038.1:0-28788 GCA_035534255.1 Ktedonobacteraceae bacterium
CAATGGAGATGGCTTCAAGGGCTACGAGGTCTCCATGACGGTGCAGACGACCAATGTCAGTGGTGGCCCCTTCGTGGTCGAGCGTCCCATGTACTGGAACGCCTCGGGTACGCAGGGTGGCACCGATATCATCGGCTATACCGGTGGCTAAATTGTAAGTAGCGGGGAACCTTGTGGTTCCCCGGTTTGAGATCTCTTTTCAAAGCGAATAAATTGCCTCTCAATTTCTATGAGGCGGGAGCCAACCAGCCATGGATCAACGAAAGATCGTACTTAGTCTTGTAGCGTTGGGAACACTACTGGCCAGTGTCGCGCTGGCATTGAACATGTTCGGCAAGGGTATTCACTCAACCTTTGCTCAATCGCCCGGCGTCACTGCTACCGATTACTGGTTGAACGGGGGACAGGAACCCTGGGGAATAACCTTCGATAGCAGAGGCAACGTATGGGTGGCTGTTCCTGGATGCGATCCTTCGCCGACCTGCGGCAGTAGTACCCCGCCTGGAAAAATAGAGGAATTTAATCCTGTATATTCAAGCTGGATTGCTACCTATCAACTCCCCGCCGGATACGCGCAACCCCTGTTTCTGGCCTTTGATGCCAACGGTAATCTCTGGTTCCCGATGCCGATGTCAAACTCTATCGGTATGCTGAACCTCCAGACGAAGACGTTCAATCAATATCCTGTGCCAACCGCCGCATCAGGACCCTGGGACCTTGCCATAGATCATAGCGGCAACGTCTGGTTTACCGAACATTACACCAACAAAATCGGGAAATTCGATCCCTCGACGCAAACCATGACGGAATACGCGACGCCATCGGCCAATAGCTTGCCGTATGGCATAGTGGTTGACGCCTCCAATAATATCTGGTTTACCGAAAATAACTCGGCGGTCGCGCAAATTGGCGAATATACGGCTGGCGGCACTATGTACGAATATAAGATTCGCGCCAATCCGCCGGGTGGTCTGACGCCTCACCTGATTACCATAGACCCGAATGGCAATATCTGGTGGACCGAAGGTTGGGTCGGTATGCTCGGTGAGCTTGTCATAACGAAAGCCGCGCCTGGCACGAATAATGGCGTCACCGAATATGCCTATCCTACCACCTGCGGTAACTGCGGCACGCATACTTCAGGCATTGGTGTTGATAGTAATGGTCTGGTCTGGTTCGATGACGCGCTGCAGGGCATCTTTGGCTCATTTCCCGATTCTGGGCAAGGCTCGTTTTCCATATATCCGGCACCCACGCCCAGGCACCCACACGATGGACTGAATGTTGATTCGCAAAACCGCATCTGGTTTACAGAGGAGTTCGCGAATAAGCTGGCTGTAGCTGTACAAAACATCTCGCCAACGCCAACACCGTCGCCGTCGCCCAGCGTCAGTGTCTCACCATCGCCATTGCCGTCGCCATCGCCCACGCTAACGCCATCGCCTACACCCACGCTAACGCCGTCGCCTACACCGGGTGTTACCCTGGCGCAGGATACCTTCCAGCGCGCCAATCAGACACACTGGGGAACCGCTTCCGATGGTCAGATATGGGGAGGTGACGCCAATACTTCCAGCGTATTCTCCATCCAGCAAAATGCTGGACAACTCTCACGTGGAGGGAACAATTATAGCGCGGTGCTTGGGCCGGCGGTAGCCAATGCCGAAGTGCTCTTCAGCGGCTCCATGAGCAATTTCAACTACGTCAATATAGGAGCCGTGTTGCGCTGGACTGACGGCAATAACTGGTATAAGGCCTATATCGATGGCAAGAGCCTGGTCTTGCAGAAAAAGGTCAATGGAGCTGTTGCTACTTTAAAAACCGTACCGTTCGCTGCTAAAGCCGGTACATCATATACATTGCGTTTCAACATTGTTGGCTCAACGCTTTCCGTAAAGGTCTGGCAAACGGGTACGACCGAACCTGCTGCCTGGATGGCAACTGCTACCGACAGTAGTTTAGCTTCTGGCTTTTGCGGCTTGCGTGTTCTGGATCAGAGCGGCGCTATTACAACCGTCACTTCGTTCCTGGCGATGGCCCAATAGCTTTCTGGGAACTTGCAGGTAAGCGGTTTTGCCAGTTTCAGTATGGGTGCCGACAATGCAGTTGATAGCCACTGAAAGGTTAAATTTATGCGAAAAACAAAAACTTTATTGAGTATGATTGTGCTTGTAGTCTGTGTCGCGGGCGCGCTCTTCGCGAGCATCGGACATAGCGTTTTCGCTCAGCAGGCGACAGTAACAGCGCAGGACTGGTATATTCCCTCAGGTCAGGAACCCTGGGGAACGGCTTTTGATAGCAGCGGGCATGTCTGGGTAGCTGTGACCGGTTGCGACCCCACGCCGACCTGCAGCAACACTACACCACCCGGTAAGATCGAAGAATTTGACCCCACCACATCAAGCTGGCTGGCGACCTACCAGTTACCCGCGAATTACGCGCAGCCACTCTTTCTGGCATTTAACAAGATAGGCCGCATCTGGTTTGCTATGCCGATGAATAACTCCATTGGCATGTTCGATCCTGTCAAGAAAGTCTTCAAGGAATGGGTCGTTCCTACCGCCAACGCCGGTCCCTGGGACATCACCATCGATCACAATGGGCTTATCTGGTTCACCGAACATTATACGGACAAGATCGGCAGCTTTTCTCCATCTAAGCATACGTTCACAGAGTATACGACGCCCACGGCTAACAGCCTGCCCTATGGTATCGTCGTCGATGCGCAAAATCGTATCTGGTTTACCGAAAACAATCCGGCTGTTGCCCGTATCGGTGAATTGATTCAGTTTAATCATCTCATCAAAGAGTATACCATTCGGGCCAACCCGCCCAGCGGGCTTACTCCACACCTGCTTACCGTCGATCCGAAGAACGGCAATATCTGGTGGACTGAAGGATTTGTGGGCATGATTGCGATGTTGAATCTCAAGCTGGCCAGGCCTGGCACCAATAAAGGCGTGACCGAATACTCCTACACGCTTCCATGTTCGACCTGTGGCTCTCACACCTCAGCAATCAGTGTTGACAGTAACGGCATTGTCTGGTTCGATGACTCAGTGCAGAACATCTTCGGGTCATTCCCCGATACGGGTACCGGCTCATTTACCCTGTACCCCGCGCCCACGCTGAATGGGCATCCACACGATGGCCTGCGCGTAGACTCTCAGAACCGCGTCTGGTTCACCGAAGAGTTCGCGAACAAGCTGGCAGAAGCCCAGTAGAGATAGAAAAAAGCAGGACGACCTTCGCGGTCGTCCTGCTTTTTCGATAGTATTGCTATGATACCTGGTCAACATTATCAAAATATTCAGCAGTTTTGGACAGGTGAAGACCAATTTCCTCTCCCCAGGTGATCAAACTTTGCGCGCTTTGACACCAGTGCTGGAAGAGTTCCTCATAGTGGATGCGGCTGATGCCAACCCAATCACCCTCCATCTGCGAGGTCAGCGCCTGCAGTTCGGCGATCATTTTGACTCGACAGAATTCGCAATTTTCCTGATAGCGCATCCCAAGCTGGCGCATCATTTCGGTATTGACATGAATAGTTCCACTCACGATATGGCGCTCCTTTGTATATTTGGTACTGAGTTGGCACGAAAAGTAGACGAGAGCCTCTCTACCTGTAGTATAAAGTCCGGTGCCAAGCGCTCAATTCAAACAAATTTTACTCTATTATACAATCCCATGATATTCTATGAAACACGATGATATAGAAAGAACACGCCAATATTCACGAAAAATTCACAGATTTACGCGCTATCTTAGCAGGAAATTCACGCGCTTTGAGTATAGTAAAGAGTGCAGGTTTGCATGTTGTTGATTGGGATGTATGTGTGTATTGGAGGAGTGAACATGAGTGTTTTACAACCAGCTTATACCCCATTCGCCTATGTGGAGTTAGCGCATCCAGGAGACGGAGCCATCTTTCGCGTGCTTCCATTCGCATCCATGTCGCGTATCATGAACCAACTGCCGAGACGCGAACGCCTGGTTTTCATGCTGTTGGATGGCAGGCGTACAGTGATCGAGGTGGCTCGCCTGCTCCATCTGACCGAGGTACATGTCGCGCGTATCCAGGTGTACCTGCTCAAATGTGGCTATATCGAATACGTGCGTGGTTGACGAGTTTTTCGCGCATAACGAAAATTGCCCGTAAATGTGCTGACTATTTGACGTTCTATACGTTATAATACATAGGCCTGGGATGGAAGGCGGGATGTTCGTGGGCAAGCAGATCCACCTCGACGAGCAAGCTTGTAACGTACATCTGGTATTCGCGCAACCTTTTCCCCATGGGGTTTGCGCGCGCGCCTCCCGGAGCTTCGCGATGCTTCGTGCATACGCGTGGTAAGGGGAGGACGAGCTGGCACCCCGTCCTCCCCTTACTTTTGTGTTCTTGACCAGAAGGGTTGGCATGCGATTTAAAGTCAGGTCTTTGGGTGGAAAATTAATTATCAGCGCGGCCTTAACGCTTTTGCTTTGCTTGCTTCTTTTCACTGCGTCATCCTGGTTCCTACTAAAGATGTTTTACGAGCATGAAGCAAAAAGTGACGCTACTATGCACCTCTTGCACATCAAAAGCGCCTATCAGACCCAGACCTCGCAGCTGATCCACGAACTTTCCGATACGACCGGCAACAAGTTACTGCTCGATGCACTCTCGCAGCCACTGACTTCCTCGACACGCGAGCAAATAGAGAATATGCTCGCATCTCTACGCCTGCAAGATGACCGTTTCCGTTTTGCTGGTCTCGCTTTTGTTTCAAAAAATTCCATACTGCTCCAGGCTACTGGCGATAGATATCTATCCATGAACACCACCGTCCCCGCGGATATCAAATCCCTGGTTGAAGCCGGCCTGAAGAGTAGTGCTGCAACAGCATTAGTCATGACACCTGGCTCGAACCAGGATACCTCTGCCTCAACATGGGATATCGATTTCTCTGTTCCAGTGCATGCCAGGGATGGCACGCTGCTCGGTGTAATGGTTGCGTCACAGCACCTCGACGAGTATTTCGCTTCTGATCTCCTGCGTATTGGCGGCAACCTGGGTTTGAACGTGGTTTTGTGCCAGGGGCAGCAGATTGTGGGCACATCTCTCCATAATGATGTGCTTAATCGCCGGGTGATCCGCGATGATATTTGCGAACCCAATACCATTAACCTGATCGATCCAGGCCAACATTACCTGACGAAGTCGGTTCTGGCCGGTGCTTATGCCGCGTTGCCTGCATCGCCTTCGCTGCTTATCGTGGATATCGAGCCGCTCTATAACCTGAACACGCACATCGAGCGCGTGCTTGTAATTCTCATTGGCCTGGGGGTTTTTATCATCGGGCTGGGCGTCTCCGTCTACACGCTCATCGCGCGCACATTCTTCATATTTCCCATTCGCCGCCTGCAATCGCATGTAGCCGCGCTGCTATCCGATACTGCGGATCTCCCGGCCCTGGACGAGTTAAGCATGCTGGCCCGTTCATTTAACCTGCTTTCGGAGTCGTTGAACACGCAAGAAAATGAAAGCCACGCCATTACCAGCCGCATGAGCGACCTGCTGGCCATGAGTGATATCCTGATTTCGACGCTTAACCTGGAAGACCTTTTGAAAGAGATTGTGACGCGGTTGGGCATCATTATGCACGCGAAAAGCGTCTCGCTGCTGCTCTACGGGCGCGAAATGCTTTCGCCCTGGGCAGTCGCGCAATGGTCGGATGCCCAGCAATCGAATGGACATATACCCACCGCGACTCCGACGACTCCCGGCGCGGTAATGGTACATGCCGACCCTGCGGGTGACATCACGATGGCGGCTACTACGAAAATGGCAGCCATTCCATCCGGTGGGCTGCGTGCCGTCACCACGCCACTCCCGAATGGAAGCGGGAAACGGCGGGCCATACGCGCACCCCGACTGACGCCGCCGCCAGAACCCTATGGCTTACGTCGTCCTCGTATTCCTCGCCCGGCCTTGCGCGATATCGACATGTTGCTTGCTCGCATGGCGATGCAGAAGCAGAAGATTGCCTATGGCGAGGATGTGAAAATGATCTACCGCGAGCGTGGGGAAACCTGGGCGCGCCTGGCGCTCGACGCCGGGTACCAGTCGGTGGTAGCGGTACCATTGTTCTTGCAAGATCAGGCCATCGGCGCCATAATGCTCTATGGAGATAGACCACAGCAGGTAAGCGGGCGCGATACATTTTTATTGAGCACGGCGGCTATCCAGGCGGCTATGGCAATACAAAACGCGCTGCTTTTCGTCGAGGTCAAGGACAAAAACGCCGCGCTTGAACGTGTCAACCATCTGAAGTCTCAATTCCTGGCAACCGTGACCCATGAATTACGTACTCCCTTGCACAGTATTATCAGCTATGGTTCGTTGATTCTAGATGGATACGTTGATGGCGACCT
Source organism: Ktedonobacteraceae bacterium (assembly GCA_035534255.1). Taxonomy (GTDB): domain Bacteria; phylum Chloroflexota; class Ktedonobacteria; order Ktedonobacterales; family Ktedonobacteraceae; genus CF-113. The sequence goes on from DATLSI010000038.1 coordinate 6,415, forward strand.
GTCAACTGAGCAGCAAGAACATATTCAGTTTATTGTGCGGCGCGCCGAAGACCTTTCGCGCCTGGTCGATGACATGCTCGACCTCTCCAAGATCGAAGCAGACAGGCTGGAGGTGAAAGTTGAACCACTCAACCTTCATGAAAGTTTACAAGACGTTGTGAATGAGCTAAAGCAAATTGCGGGCAACAAGGGACTGAGTCTGGCGCTTGAGATAGACCAGGAACTACCCATGGCGCTGGCCGATAGTCACAGAATCCGCCAGGTATTGATTAACATGGTTTCCAATGCCATAAAGTTCACGGAAAAAGGCGGTGTCACCATTCGCTGCGCCCTGCTTGAACGCTATGATATGCTGCGTATCTCCGTCAGCGATTCGGGTATTGGGATTTCCCCCGCCGCGCTTGACTATATCTTCGAGGCTTTCCGCCAGGCTGATGGCAGTACCACGCGCCGCTTTGGGGGTACCGGCCTGGGTCTGACCATCGCCCGGAAATTAATCGAGTTGCAGGGCGGTGAGGTAGCTGTAGAGAGCATTACGGGCCAGGGTTCAACATTTTCTTTCACACTGCCGGTTGCCGGGCATGTCGGGGTGCATTCCAGTTGAAAAAGTGAGTACATACAGGGAGATTAGCAACATGACTATACCAGATACATCAAGTTCGCATCATGGCGCGCAGATGCCCATCATTCTCATCATCGAAAATGAAGTATCCAACCGTATTCTGATCGAGCGTGTGTTATCTACACGCGGCTATCGCTGCGTCTCGGCCTCCAACGGGCAAGAAGCCTTGAATATCCTCGATAAGCAGGAAGTAGACCTCATCCTCACCGATCTTTCTATGCCCGTGCTGGATGGCTATCGCACCACGCAGTTGATTCGCGCTCGTCCCGGTATGGCGCGCGTACCCATCGTTGCCGTCACCGCCTACGCGCTTAACGACGAGAGCGAGGCAGCCATGCATATTGGTTGCAATGATTATTTAACAAAACCTTTCAAGCCGCGTCAGTTATTAGAGGTTGTAGATCGCCTGCTCCTACAAGCGCGGTAAAAAACAACAAAAGTCATACAATTCTCGGTAAATGTAGCACATTTACCAATTCGCGGCGTAAGGCCCCTGCATTCATGCATGGGGGATGGAAGCCGCGCCGCCCGCAGGCGGGATATGCTTGACAACGCTACAGTTTAAATCTATGATGGACACATGCGTAAAATGTTTCAATACCGAATTTTCCCAACCAGGAAGCAAGAGACATTGCTCGACGACACCTTAAATGAATGTTGTTGGCTCTATAATCACTTGCTTGAGAAACGGAAACAAGCCTATGAGCAAGAGGACAAAGGCTTGTCTTGCTACCAACAGCAGGCGACCTATCCAGTCCTGAAACAGGAACGCTCCTCCCTGAACACCGTCCACTCGCAAGTCCTGCAAAACGTTGCAGTACGCATCGACCTGGCCTTCAAAGCGTTCTTCAGACGGTGCAAAGCGGGTGAGGAACCTGGTTTTCCGCGCTTCCGCGGAGTCAATCGCTATGATAGTTTCACCTATCCTCAGAGTGGCTTCAAGATCGATGAACAAGGCAAACTCTTTGCTTCTGGTATTGGACATATCAAAATCGCGCTGCATCGGCCTTTGAAGGGCAAGACCAAGACCCTCACCATTCATAAGCGCAGTACCGGCAAATGGTATGCCTGTTTCTCCAGTGAACGAGAACCGGAACGCTTGCCAGGACGTCAAGAGCAGGTGGGCATTGACGTAGGGTTGAAGACGTTCGCTACCCTGTCGGATGAGACTGAGATCGAGAACCCGCGTTTTTTCCGCAAGGAAGAGAAGGCCCTGGCAAAAGTGCAACGCGCCCTCTCCAGGGCGGCAAAGGGCGCGCCTGAAAGACACCATAAACGCAAGATTGTCGCGCGCGTGCATGAGCGTATCGCGTGGCGACGGGAGAACTTCACCCATCAGAAAAGCCGCCGGATCGTCAATCAGTTCGGGGTGATCTGTGTGGAAGACCTCCACGTCAACCGCATGACCCATAATCATTGTCTCGCGAAAAGCATTGCAGACGCTTCGTGGTCGGCATTCTTTGCCCAACTCTCTCGCAAAGCGGAAGAAGCTGGTAGAGTGTTCGTCAAAGTCAACCCGGCCTATACGACGCAGGATTGTAGCAGGTGCCACCATCGGCAAAAGATGCCCTTGAGTGAGCGAACCTACCATTGTCCTTGCTGCCTCCTTTCGATTGATCGCGATCTCAATGCTGCTCTAAATATTCGTGCTGTGGGACTACACAGCCTGGGCTTGTCCCTCGAAGCTCCTGCGTTTACGCATGGGGAGTAGTCACCGAGAATTTGTTATGATTCAGTAAATGCTTTCCCCTGGTAAGATCTAGAAGTAGAGAGTAAAATGGATATCAAATTAACCAATCAATCAATCGAAACTATCGCCTGTGATGCCCTGGTAATCGGGGTAGCATATCAACGTCCTGAACAGCAATCACCTGTGCTATCGAGAACTGCCGGCCTCGTAAACGGTCAACTCGGTGGTCTGCTGCAAGAACTCATCACCAGCGGTGAGTTCAAAGGTGAGGTGAGCGAGCTGGCAACCATACATACGATGGGCAAACTGGCGGCTAAACGGGTTGTCCTTGTCGGTCTGGGCAAACAGGAGCAGCTGCAAGCGCAGGCTATGCAACGAGCCTGCGGGACGGCAGCGCGCTATTTGCAGAATACCGGCGCGCATTCCATCACCCTGGCGTGCATGCTGGAAGACGCGCGCCTGGATATAGAAGCGCAGGCGCAGGCAGAGATCGAAGGCGCGTTAACAGGAATCTATACCTTTAAGAAATACCAGCACGTAAATTCGGTGGCCAACGAGCGCGGTATCAGTAAGATCAATGTGATTGCCGACGCCGCGCAGCACGCCGGACTTGAATCAGCGTGCCAGCGTGCCATCGCGCTCTCCGAAGCCACCAACTTCGCGCGCGACCTGGTCAACGAACCGCCGAACGTCCTGACACCAACCGAACTCGCCAATCGCGCCAGCCTTGTCGCAAAGCAGTTCGGCCTGGATTTCGAGGCGCTGGATCGACCCCAGATGCAGGAACTGGGCATGGGTGGCCTGCTGAGTGTGTCGCAGGGCAGTGCTGAACCGGCCAAATTTATCATCATGCACTATCGCGGCGCGCCAACTCCCACGGCGAAGGATGTCGTGCTGATCGGCAAAGGCATCACCTTTGATACGGGCGGCATTTCGATCAAGCCAGCCGAGAACATGTATAAGATGAAAGGCGACATGGCGGGCGCGGCGGCGGTTATTGGCGCGCTTTACGCCATCGCTGCCCTGAAACCGGCCATTAACGTGACAGTCCTGGTTCCCACCACGGAAAATATGCCGAGTGGTACAGCCTATCGACCGGGTGATATCCTGCGTATCATGAATGGCAAAACCATCGAGATTGTGAACACCGACGCCGAGGGACGCCTCGTGCTGGCTGACGCGCTTTCATACGCGGTCATCAAAGAGCAGGCTGCTACCATCATCGATGTCGCGACCCTCACTGGCGGCATCGTGGTAGCGCTCGGCTCGGTAATGTCGGGCGTGTTCTGTAACGATGATGGACTGAGCGCGGAGATTATCGCGGCAGGGCAGGCTGCGGGTGAAAAATTCTGGCGCATGCCCCTGGATGACGAGTACGCCGAAGCCATCCATAGCGATGTCGCTGATATCAAGCAAACTGGCGGACGGCCCGCGTCCTCGGTGACAGCCGCGAAAATCCTGGAGCATTTTGTGGGAGATACGCACTGGGCGCACCTGGATATCGCCGGAACCGACTTCAGCGATACAAAGAAATCCTACCAGGAAAAGGGCGCGACGGGCTTTGCCGCGCGCACCCTGGCGGAACTGGTGCTCAAGAGAGCAGAGTAAGTTGTGACATGAAAGGCTAGCTATGTTAACTCAGGAAACAAAGGCGCTTGAGTTCAATCGAAAAGATGAGCGTGTAGTTGAACTGTTGGAACTGGTACAGCAAATCGAAGATCTGAAAGCGCTGGGTGATCTCGCCGAATGGGACCAGAATACGTTGTTGCCGGATGGCGCGGGCGAAACGCGCGGAAACCAGTTGGCGACCATTCAGGGCGTGCTGCATGACCGCAGGACGAACCCGCGTTTGGGACAGTTGCTCGATGAACTGCAAGAGACGGTGCAAAGTACGGACTATACGGATGCCGATCGCGGCCTGGTGCGCCTGACCCGTCGCATGTTTGAGCAGGCCACAAAACTCCCGCGCGCGCTGGTAGAAGAGATGGCGCGTGTCTCGTCTGGCAGCTTCGAAGCCTGGCGGCGCGCCCGCGAGCGCAATGATTTCGCCAGCTTCGCGCCCTGGTTAGGCCGCACCGTAGAGTTGCAGCGCGAGGTCGCCGATCATTTTGGCTATCTAGAGACCCGTTATGATGCCCTGCTCGACCTGTACGAGCCGGCTATGACGGTCAGCAAGCTCGATAAGCTCTTCGCGCCCGTGCGCGAGGTTAGCGCGAGTATGTTACGGCGCATCCAGAACAGCAGCAACACCGTCGATGCCTCTTGCCTTGAAGGTGATTTCGACACTGAAAAACAGGTTGCGTTGAGCAGGCAGTTATTGATAGGCATGGGTTACGATTTCAATCGCGGCGCGATCGCGGTCTCGCCCCATCCATTTACATCGGGCGCAGGCAGTCCTTATGATGTGCGTGTCACAGTTCATCCCGACAGGCACCATATTCAGGCATCCGTCATGGCTGCCATTCACGAGGGTGGTCACGCGGTCTACGAGCAGGGCAGCGCGGAAACGCTGGCTCGCACCCCCGTCGTCGGTGGTGTTTCGATGGGTGTGCATGAGTCACAGTCGCGCCTGTGGGAAAATGCTATCGGGCGTTCAGAGGCTTTCTGGAGCGGACAGTATGCCGCGGTGCGCGAGGCGTTCCCGCAGCATTTCGCCGCTGTGGATGCAGCCACCTTCGCTCGTGCCCTGAACAGAGTGCAGCCCAGCCTGATCCGCATCGAAGCCGATGAAGTGACGTATAACCTGCATATCATCGTGCGTTATGAGTTGGAAAGGGAGCTCATCAACGGCAACATCGCCATTGAAAGTCTACCGCGCCTGTGGAATGCAAAGTATCGCGAATACCTGGGAATCGAGCCAGAACGCGATTCTGAGGGCGTTTTACAGGATATTCACTGGACTAGCGGCTTTGGCTACTTCCCGTCCTACACCCTCGGTAACCTCTATGGCGCGCAGATCTACGCCACCCTGCGCCAGCAGTTCCCGGACTTCGATCAGCAGCTGGCTAGCGGCGATACGTCTTTCATCCTGAACTGGTTGCGCGACAACATGTACTCGGTCGGCTCGATCTACCTGCCGGATGATTTGATGAAGCGCGTCACAGGCGCGTCGCCCGATCCGCAGTTCTTCGTGCGCTACCTCACAAACAAGTTCGAGGCCATTTATGGGCTATAGACTGGCACTCTGCGCGGCCACTTTGTATCATCTCGACCTTCGCCTTACGTGTTATATGCATTAAGGACTGATCTCTCACAAACGAAGCTAGAGGGGATTTTTCAATATATGTTAGATAACACTTTCTCGTCAAATACGAATGACCGCGCCCCCGGTAAATTGATTTTCGTCGTCGAAGATGACGAGGATATAGGTTTCCTCCTTGTCCAGGTTATCCACCAGGAGACAGTCCATAAAGCCATCCATTATATCAACGCTCGCGATACACTCACTGCCGTCACGCGGCAAAGTCCACATCTCTTCATCCTTGATTATAGCCTTCCTGATATCAATGGCCTTGAACTTCACGACTGGCTTCAGTCCTTCCCGCACATCAAAAGCGCGCAGACCATCTTGATGAGTGCGCGCAATCCGCCATTAGACGAGATAAATAAGCGGGGCATCATCTTTATACGTAAGCCCTTTGCCGTGACAAAACTGCTCGAAACCATCAAGAATCTTTTCTAAAAGCGCAGGCTGCGCGGCATCAAGCCTATCGATCTCTCATGGCGTGCTATAATATCAGCATGAACATACATATACGCTATTTCGCCTCGTTGCGCGAGAGCGTCGAAAAGAGCGAGGAAACCTTGCCGGTACAGGATGGAGCCACCGTCGCCGCGTTGCGCGCCTCGCTCCTCACGCGCTATCCACGCCTGCAAACAATTCTGGAGCGTTCGCTGTGCGCCGTCAATCACACATATGTCCCGTTGGAGACGCTGCTGCACGAGGGCGACGAAGTAGTATTTATTCCCCCCGTCGGCGGTGGGGAGCAGGACCAGATCAAGCTTGAAAACCCACCAGATCAGGAGGTGAGACGATGGAACCGTTGATTTCGATTACACGCGAGCCGCTTGACCGCGATGCCCTTGTCGCGGCAGTCTCTCATCCGAGCGCCGGCGGTATCGTGGTCTTCGAGGGAGTGGTGCGCGATCACGCCAGGGGCAAGCAGGTGCGCTACCTCGAATACGATGTCTACCCTGAGATGGCTATACAGCAGATACGCGCTATCGTAGCCGATGCGCAACGCCGCTGGGGTGTCGAGCGCGTCGCCGTCGCGCACCGCGTTGGACGCCTGGAAATCGGCGAAGCCAGCGTGATTATCGTGGTAGCCTCGCCCCATCGTTCGGAGGCATTCGATGCCTGCCGCTACATCATAGATACGCTCAAAACAACTGTGCCGATCTGGAAAAAAGAAGTCGCCACCAACGGGGAAGAATGGGTCGAGGGATAGGCACTTACAAAACAGCTTCTGTATATGGTATAGTTGTTAGTAAGTAGTCATTGTTATCCCCGGAGATATGTATCGTGTACCTCTGGTGACGTGCAGGCTTTCTTCCCGAGGTTGTTGATGAACTTGTTTGAAAAACAATCCCGACTCAACCAACTCTTTGCGCAAAGTCCCGTTAATGCTGCCTACCTGGCCGGTTCTCTCTCCAACCGTACCTCGTTTGGACACTTGACCGATGTTGATATTGCAATCTTGCTGATGGAGCAGATCAAGTCAGATCAATTTCTTGATTACCAGCTCTACTTCTTCAGTGAGCTTGCCAAACGCCTGGAATCAGATAACATCGACGTGGTCATTCTCAACCAGGCCTCGATGCTGCTCAAATTGCAGGTTATCAAGTACGGACAGATTCTCTTTAGCCGCGATGAGAAGCAGCGCGTCTCGTTCGAGACGAAGGCGGTCATGGATTACCTGGACTTTAAGAAGTTTGACGAGATACAGAACCAGGCGCTCGGTCGTCGCCTCTATGGTCAGGTACTGCCAGTTGACAAAGAACTGCTGCAACGTCATTTGAAGCAATTGCGCGAGTCGATCGTCATATTACGCGATCTGGGTCGAACCCCGCGCGCGGAATTTATTGCAGACTTTCATGTCTACGGCCTGGCTGAACGCTACCTGCAAGTTGCAATCGAGGAATGCCTGCGCGTCTGCGGCGTGCTGGTGGCTTCGCTCGGACTGCGCAGGCCGGAAGGCTATCACGAACTGCTCAGTATCGTCGCGGCTCAGCATCTGATCCCGCAGCCGCTGTCCTACCGCCTCGAAGTGCTGACCAACCTGCGTGACGCGCTCGTACATGATCCCGGTACCTTGAACCGCGACCTGCTCTACGATCACATCCAGCAGCGCCTGGAAGATTTTGAAGCCTTCGCCGTGGCAGTAGAGGAAAAACAAAAGACCTAAAAAGTGCCGGGTACGCGGCTTGCTCGCGTACCCGGCACTTTTTTTACGTCTACTATTTCTCAGCCACTCGCAGGGCATCGGCCTGTTCCATAGCGGCGGCGGCATCTTCCGGGTGTCCCATCTCCTCGTAGATTTGCGCCAGCGTCTCGTAGGCCAGGATCAGGGATGGATCCATCGCTATGGCCTGGCGCGCCATTTCAAGCGCGTCATCGTAGCGTTTGACTTCGCGCAAGGTGTCGGCATAGTCATTGTAGTAATCAGCGTTCAGTGGATCGCTTTCAATGGCGCTCTCGTAATTTTCGATGGCCTCATCCAAACGTCCCAGCGCGTCATAAGCGGTGGCCAGCTGGTAATATCCCTCCGCGTCACCTTCGAACTGTTCCAGCAGCGTCTGGCTGGTCTGAATGGCTTCGTCGTAGCGTTCCATAGAGTTGTAAGTATCGGCAAGGCCGGCGTAAGCAGCCGCGAGATCATCCGCGTCCAGTTCGCTGCGTCGTTCGATAATTCCCTGGTATGCCTGTTTGGCCTCTTCGTAGTGTTCGGTCTCCAGGTAAGCTTCCGCCAGGTTGAAGCGCACCGTGAAGCGATTGGGGTCAAGTTGGGCTGATTGCTCAAACGCCTGGATGGCTTCTTCGCTATCGCCCAGCGTCAGCCGCCAGGTACCCAGGTGTTCCCACGCTTCGGCGTCGTCGGGCGCGATAGCCACGATGCGCGCGTAGGTCTCAGCCGCCTGGTCAGGCTCGCCGAGGGCCTCGTACACGGCGGCCAGGCTGTCATAACTCGTGCGGTCTTCGGGATCAAGCGCCGTCATCTGATTCGCTACCGAGAGCGCATCATCGTAACTTCGTATGTCGATATACAGACTCACCAGTTCCGCGTACCGCGAAATATCATCGGGCGCTTCATCAACCCGCTGCTCCTGATCCATCACGCGGCGCAATTGCACATTGATACGCTCGCGCACATCGTGCAAATTGTCGGCAGCCAGCGTATTATCGGGATTGAGGATAAGAGCCTGCCTGTAGTTCTGGACAGCGTCTTGATAGAGGTATTGCGCGCGATAGGCATCCCCCACGTTGAGGTAGAGCATATCATTGTCGGGTGCGAAATCCAACGCTTCCTGGAAGGTCTCAAGCGATTCCTCGCTCATTCCCATTTCGCCGTAAAGGCTGCCCAGATTGATGTAGGCGTCGATTAATGTGGGGTCGATGTCGATGGTGCGTTGATAGCCTGCTACGGCGCTCTCCGCATCGCCCTGGCATTGTCGCGCCAGGGCCAGGTTATAGCGAGCGCGGGCATCGGTCGGGTTTATCTCTACCGCATGCTCAAAGGCTTCCGCTGCGCCCTCGTAATCCCCCTGTTCGGCTGCTGCGTTGCCTTTGTCGGTCCATTCCTGCGCTTCCGCGTTGTCCTGGCGGGCTACCGTTCCATTCCGTTGTGCCATATCATTTCCCTGTATGTCGTTTGCGTCATTCATTAATGTATATTCTCCTCTATGTATGCCGATTTTGTTTCCACGTGCTCAGCCAGTTCAGTGACATAATCTAAATTTCCCAGGCTAGTATAGCACGTCCGGTCAAACCTGGGTAGGGGCCAGATTCACCGCGCTCGCGTTGGACCTGGCAATATTATTTCGAGACGCGCAGAGTGAGTTGCATCTCGAAGCGCCCGATTGGAAAGATCGTATCAGATACGGCGATAGGTAGGCCGGTCGGATCGAATACGGTGGAGAGGAGCCGCATTACAGCTTCACCCGTAGGTATGCCCAGCATTTCTGCCTCTCGTGCAGTCAACGTACCAGCTTTGATAGTCTGCTCAGCAATCGCCGGCGTAAGTCCCTCGGATGCCATCAACTGGTAGAGCGACCCCTCGGCAACCTCTTTGGCACGCTGGTACACGCTGGCAGAGCGTGGATAAGGCAAATAATCCAGTTCGTAGGCGATGAATTGGCCATCAGCCGCGCGCAATCTCTCCAGGCGCACCACCTGCTCTTCGTCCGCCAGGCGCAATTGCTGCCGCACGCTTTCGGAGCCGCGTGTTAGCTCACTAAGAAGAAGCAGCCCACCGGGGCGTTTGTGGCGACGCTGCAACTCGGTTGTCAGGCTGGTTAACACGCTCACGGTCTGCTTCGCGCGCGGCTCGCACACAAATGTTCCCTTCCCGTGCTGGCGATATAACAATCCCTCGTTTACCAACTCTGTAAGCGCCTGGCGCACGGTAGCGCGGCTGACATGGTAGCGCGAGACGAGTTCTGGTTCCGAGGGAATAGCCACGTGCGGAACAAGATGTCCGGCCTGTATTTGCTGGCGCAAAACCTCTTTAAGCTGGTAATAAAGTGGCAGAGGGTTAGAACGTTCAAGCGTTGGCATATACGGTTCCCCTTATGTCCATACAACCACTGTGAAATAGAAAAACGATCAAAATTGATGGGATGAATATACCATAAATTGCCAGTCGCGTCGATAGCGGAGAGGGGCCTGCTCCTTCCAGGTGAAAAAGGACCATTTGTAGGGACGCGATTGATCGCGTCCGCCCACGCCGACACTTGCCCACGAGGACGCGATCAATCGCGTCCCTACAAATCACCCGGAAGGACGACGAACCGCAGTAGGGACGCCCCTACTGCATATAAATCTAGACAGTACCGGATTTAGCAACAGCGCGTTCGATGCTTCTCTTCAAGCTGTTGGGGTCCGCGCCAAGCACGCGATCAACTTCTTTGCCGTTCATGAAGACAATCATCGTTGGGATCGCCTGGATACCATAGGTCATAGGTACGCGCTCGTGATGATCGACATCCATTTTGGCGAAGGTTATTTTACCTTTATATTCGTCGCTCAATCGCTCGTAAATGGGCGCGATTGCGCGGCAAGGGCCGCACCAGGCAGCCCAGAAATCAACGACTACCGGCACATCAGATTTGAGTACTTTCGCCTCAAAATCCGCGTCTCCCACATGAAACAGGTTCTCATGTTCTGCCATTATCTTACAAACTCACTTTCATGATTGAATTGCTGATTGTTAACATAGCTTCTACTTGGAAAAACACGCCTGACCTCGTATTTATTCCATCCCTCTCTCAATTCTTACCGTCTGCCCCCACGATTGCCGCCCTGGAGAATGGTCAGAATTTCCAGGATGTACATGAACAGGTTCAGTACAGTGATAAAGAGTGAAACTGTCAGGCCAATGGCATTCGGCGTGGTGTCAGGCATATATTTGGCGCGCTGCACATAGTAGAGGATGTAGGCAGAGAAAATGCCCACGCCCGCCACGCAAATCAGGAAAATGAAGAACGTGCTCTGGAAAAAGATGCTCACCAGGCTGGCCACCAGCAGAACGATCAACCCGATGAAGAGCTTGCTGCCCAGACCGGAAAAGTCGCGTTTCGTCGTCCAACTATAGACGGCCAGGCCCAGCGACGTGACCGCCGTAATCAGAAAAGCTTCACCCAGGATGTTACCCATGCTCTGGGCCAGGTAAAGCGAGACGATCGGCGCGAGCGCCAGCCCTTCCAGAAAGGTGAAGAGGTAGAGCAAGAAAAGATTGAGTCCCGGTTTATTAATGGCGAAGTTAAGCGCGAACAGCACAATAAATCCCGCGATGACAACGAGCCAGTAGGTGCTGTATGACAGGCCAAGAGCTATGCCGGCAATGGTGCCAATGAACGCAAACAAAAATGAAAAGGCGAGCAGGGCCATCACTTTGCTGATCAGGCTGCTAGCCTGTTCGTTAACATAACCCCTGGGCGCGGTTTGATATTGGTAGCGGGAGGAGAATCCTCTGCGTCCCCCTCCGCCGAAAGGAGTATTCATTCTTGGATTAAACATGGTATACCTCTATTGGAAACCTGAGCACTCACAGCGGGTGTCAGGCTAACATATTAATACTATTACTACGATTGAGAGAGCATTTTGTTAGATGCTCTCTCGAATTATACCATGTCACTTTTTCCTGGGTCGCCCCTTTGGTGGTTCGGCAGACGGTTCAGCGCTGGTCAGCGTAATTTCAGGCAAGTCAACAATATTGGTAATGTCACAACGTGGATGATTGTTGTCAGCGTGCCAGTAGAGAGCGCTCCCGGCGGGTTTGATCATACGTCCACCACAGCGTGGGCAACGGCGTGGTTCGAGTTCCCCCTGACTTTGTGTCATGGTTATTCCCCTTTTAGAAACAGGAATCATACAGGCATAATAGATAACTACATGACACTCCATACGCCACAAATTTCGCAAAAAGCAATACCCACTTCGCCGAAAGTCTTACTGCGCGTGTTCCAACGATCATAAGCAATGGCGATTGAGCCACAATTCCAGCAGCGCGCGCGTCCACCCGCTTTACTCTCTTCTGCCAGGTACTGCAGGAGCTTGCCGCGTGCCTCCTCCGAGCCAGTATAGCCCGGATTGTATGCCAGGTGCAGCAGGTTGCCTAAAGGCAGCGAAATCTCGTGAGTCGGCGCTTGCAATGCCGGCTGCGGTGTTGCACTCGGCGCTACAGGTGGAGTTGGCGGCGGTTGTGGCGGACGGCGGAAAAGCTCGCCCCGCGCGGTACGCCGACCTCCTTCAATCTTAGGCAGATGCTCCTGGCGATCCGCGCGATCTCCATTCGTTATTGACGGGTTTGAGTGGTTCACTGGTGGAGTCGTATCTACCTCCTCAACCAGCGGAGATGCAGGAGTTGTCCCCTCCGCTTGCTGCATGGTAGGGGTTGGCTCTACGGCAAGCGGTTCTGTGGCTTGCCCGGCAGCGTCCACCTGGTGATTGTTATTACTTTCAGGCTGGTCGGGTGGATTGGCTCGTTTGCGACGTGTTATTGGCATAAGAGGTGCTCCCTCAGAAATAAATCGCCATCTTATTTGAAAAAGTCCGCGTTGATCTTGATATACTGTTTCCACTCTTCTGGAGTCGCTGACTCCTCAAAAATGGCCGTGACGGGGCAGGCAGGCTCACAGGCGCCGCAGTCTATACACTCATCTGGATTGATGTACAATTGCTCAGCCGCGTCCCACTCTTCTTCACTCTGGGTCGGGTGGATGCAATCGACAGGGCAGACATCTACGCAGGATGCGTCCTTGACACCAATACACGGTTGAGTAATAACATAGGTCATGGTTAGAATATCCTCCTCTTGGCCCGCTACGCGCATACCGGATGACATAGCGGCTAAGTTAGTTGTTGATTTGCTGGCAGGGTTTATGCTATCAGCCACGTTCAGTATAGTGGGTCACGCGATCATTGTCAATTAGTTGAGGTCACAAAAAAGCCATATCGATAGGTAGAAATATTTTTTCATGCGTGACTTTGTAGGCTGGTCAGGGCAATGTATCAAGGGTCATATTGGAGAACGCAACTTCAGTATTTTGCTCTTCGACAATCAGCCCCACCTCACCTTTCGTGAATGCCGGGGTATAGGTGTCCGTTATCTGACCGACCTTGACGTTGTTAATGAATAAGGTAAATGTGTTCCCTCTGGCTATGACTTTGAGAGTATTGGATTGTCCTAAACCATTCTTTATAGAAGGCTCGTTTCCACCTTTTAGTAAATGATAGGGACTGCCACTGCCACTGCCAATGCGTGAAAATATGTACTGGCCACCTGAGTTCTGGCCACCATTATATGCTGAAATTTCAAATAGATAATATTGTGACTGATCTTCAGAGGATCGTATGATCATCCCGTAAAAATCGCCTGCCGGATTCTTGCCTGCAACCTCTTCCTTCATCGAGACGCTACACTGAAAGTTGCTATACTCCTGGTTCTCGTCTAGCGCGACAGCTAACTGATCTGTATAGGTGTTGTGGATGTGATAGCTGCGATCAGTAGAGAAAAAATAGGGAGTGCTGCTGCTGGGGTTACTGCTGCTGGGCCAGGCGCTTTCATTCCCCGCGAGAATATCATTTTTTGGCACCGTAGGGGTTACTGCAACCTTTGTATGCGCATCGCTTATGTTAGCGAGAAAGATGGCCATAATGGTAGCCGCGATAACCAGGATGCATAAAGCCAGCATGAGCAGCGCGGGGCGCGAACGCAGCGCGGATCGCTTGTCCAGCGGCCTCACACTTATGCTGGGTTCTGACAATGTGCCATTCCCGCGCGCTTTACCCATCAGCAACCCTCTGGGAGATCTATCGAGTAGCATTACCCTGTCGATGTTATCAGCATGAGACACTGCTTCCGCGAAAGCAGCGCTGAACTCGCCCGCGCTTTGATAGCGTTCTTCGGGCCATTTGGCTAGCGCTGTGTGGATGACCTGGTCTATTTGTGGTGTGACGTCAGCGCGTTGCAGACCAAGTAGAGGGGGTTCTTCATGCACGTGCATGAGCGCTATCGCGATGGTAGAGTCGGACTTGAAAGGTGGACTTCCCGCCAGCAGGTAGAAAAGAGTCACCGCCAGTGAATAGATGTCGGACCTGCCATCAAGCGGCTCACCAAGCGCCTGTTCGGGGGAGATGTAGTCGGGCGTACCCATCAATGTCTCTGGCGATTTCGTCGATTGCTGGGCCGTCAGGGATGTGCCTTGCATCAGGCGCACAATGCCAAAATCGGAAAGCACAACCTTACCGTTATCATCCATCAGGATATTAGCCGGCTTGACATCACAATGCACACAACCGCACTCGTGCGCGTAATCGAGCGCGTCCGCGATCTGTTGCAGGTACGACTGTGCCACACGTAACGACAATGGGCCATGGAGTTTGACGTATTCGCTGAGCGTTCCACCGGGTAAATAAGGCATCACGATATAGGGCAGGCCCTCGTGTTCTCCATAAGCGTAGATCGAGAGAATATGCGGATGCTCAAGTTCGCTGGCCGCCTGCGCTTCGCGCAGAAAACGGCGATAAAAGCTTTTTTGCGCCTGCGTGTCCATCGTGGAACGCGGCAAAAAAACCTTCACCGCCACCTTCTGATCTGAATTGCGTGGCTGCGCCAGGAATACTGCGCTGGTACCGCCATATCCGATCAATTTCTCAAGAAGGCAATCGCCAACCTCTTTACCAATCAGGTGCTGGCCCCTGGTTGTAGACACTCTAAACTCCATCCATGCTCTCCCTACTGAGAGCAGTAAGTAGCATGCCTGGGATATATTATGAAACGCAGTAGTACAACAGAAAATCGCTTTGATTGTACCAAGAAAAAAAACTCCGTGTCAATATTCTGAAACGGGCGGGTCTGCATCCTTCCGGGTGAAAGATACGGTAGATTGTAGGGACGCGATTTATCGCGTCCGCGTTGGCGAGTGTCGGTGTGAGCGGACGCGATTTATCGCGTCCCTACAAATCACCCGGAAGGACGGAGAACCAAACGGGCTGCTCTAGATGGTGAATATCCCGTCGCGCATGATGACGCGGCCATCGACCTCAATGGTACATGAACTGGGGATGACATCCACGTGAATTTTTGCGTTCCAGTCCGCGCCTGTAAATTCAGGATAAGGATTACCAAAAGCAATATGCAGTCCGGGCATCTTTTCATCTTGCAAGAGATTGCCGACTAACCGCTTGAGGCTGGTCAGCGTGCCAATAGCAAACTCCCCGGCGCGGTTCCCGTTGGGCGTCGAAAAGAGATAGTCGCGCACCTCCGTGGCAATAGCCGCGTTTTCGCTGGTCACATCGGTGATATACCCATCCTTGAGCGTCAGAGTTATAGGCTGCTCCAGCACGCCATATTTCTCCGAGAAAAAGTCGCCCAGCACGTCGCATACCAGCACGCCATCAACGCTGGCTGGCGCGGTGAAAACTTCACCCTCTGGCAGATTGCCCCATTTGCCGACCTCGTGATAGCGCCCGTGGCAGGGAATCCATTTCCAGTCCCTGTGGAATGTAGCCGTTACATCACTGCCTTTCGCGGATGTGACGTGGATGGTTTTCGCATTGCGCACCAGGTCGTACACCTGGTTAGTGAGGCTGAAGACCTCGTCATAATCGGCGCACATGCCCTCCGCCATCAACTCTTCATCGATGCCGATCATATGCCCGTGTCGCACGTGCAGTTCATTCACCAGGAATGGCAGCATCGGTAGACGGAAAGCGATTTCACCCGGTTTGGCAGTCGCGATGTAATAGCTGACTGTAGGGCGCGCGTTAACCAACTCGTTACGCAGGTCTTCCGAGAAAACGGTTAATGGACGTTCACCATAATGTTCGAGAAAACGCACGGTCACATCGGCGTGCCGCTCAAGAGCCGCCATCGCCACGCGCCGCGCGATACTCTCGCGTTCGAAATCAGTAATGATAAACACGCGATCAGAGGCATTGACACCCATGCAGCGCACAGCATTTTGCGCGCCCATCTCTAAACGTTCTTCAAATGACATGCTGGCAAGGTCCAGCGCCCCCCTGTCAGGCAGGGTACTACTTGTTTGATTTGACATAACTAACCTCCTAAAAAAGCCATTGATGAATAAACTGGATAGTTTTATTCCGTGCTGAAAACATCACGTAGAATTGACATCAATTGCGACGAATCTACAAATGAATCGTAACTGGTCTATACTTTGTTTCGATTAACAGGTGCTTTGGATGAGTTTCACCGGCAGGTTTGGCTCTATACACGCGCCGTAGCATGAGCTACACTTGCATCAGACGGATTCATAAGGGCGGGGTAAGCCTTCGCCCGCCCGTACAGGGTAGGGGCGTACCCTTGCGGTCGCCCTGGGAGAGGAGCGTAATTTACCATGCCAGATACGAATACCGGTTTATATCGTTCGATTCACGCGCAGCCCCAGGCGGTACGCGCCTTACTGACCGATTGGGATGGCCCGACCCGGGCGGCTGAACTGCTGGCAAAGAGCAGGCGTATTTTGCTGGCCGGTATCGGCACCAGTTTCCATGCCGCGACGGTCGGTGAATACCTGCTGCGTTATGCCGGAGCCGACGCGTGGGCGCTGCGCTCCTTCGAATTTGTGCATTATCCACGTCCGCTACGCGCGGATGATGGAGTAATTGTAGTGAGCCACCGGGGCAGCAAGCTGCACGGAAACCTGGCCTTGCAACGTGCCATAGCAGGTGGCGTTCCCACGGTTGGCATCACCGGACTGAACTCGAAGATGCAGGGCGCGAACATCATCCTTGAAACAGTCGAGCAGGACCCATCATCGGCGCACTCGATCAGCTACGTGGGCGCGTTGATTCGCCTGGCGCAGATTGCTGCTCGCCTGGCTGCTCTCAATGGGCATAGTGCTGAGGCAAAGGCGCTGGAGCAGGGATTGGCACAGCTGCCAGCCGTGATGGAAGACATCCTCGCGCGCGAAAATGACGTGCGGCAGATTGCTGACGAGGCTGCGGCGCGTGGGCGGCGACTCTACTATATTGGCGCTGGTCCGAACGCAGTAACGGGGCCGGAGGGCGCGCTCAAAGCTAAAGAAGCTGCCTATGTGACTGCTGAAGGGTTTGAACTGGAACAGGCCATCCACGGGCCACAGGTAGCATTCGAGACGGAAGACCTCTTAATCCTCGTCAGTGTGCGTGGGGCGGCCCAATCGCGCCTGGCTGATTTTTTGCTCGCGTCGAGCGAAATCGGCTCGCGTCTATGGCTGATTGGCGCGGCTCCAACTGCCGAGACGGCCGCGCTTTTCGACGGAGACAGGTGGAAAATTTTTCCGCTCACCTATGACGCAGCCTTGCCAGAAGAATTGACGCCCCTGCTGACCGTGCTGCCCCTGCAACTGCTGGCAGATTATCTGGCGGCAGCGCGCGGCACCAATGCCGATAGCTTCCGCGCCGATCAGGACGCTTACAAACGCGCGGGAACGCGCTTCAAGATTTGAGGCCCAGAACAAATATGGTATACTTTGATACATGAGGGTGGTATTATGAAAGAATACCACCAACGCCCCTTTTGCTCTCCGTTTGTCTAGCACATACGCAGGAGGAGGAGTATCGCATGCCTGCTAGTTTCGGAATCCCCCGGATTGTTGACTACCTGACCCGCATGGGATTGCGTATCGCATCCATCAATCAAGAGGAAGAGACCGTCGAACTGGCTTTTCATGCTTCACATGGACAATGGCGGATGATCGTTGGATTACAGCATAGCGACGAGGCGCGCAAATTGATCCTGGTCGTGCCGCATATCAGTGGCGTGACTGCCCGCAAGCGGCTGGAATGCCTTGAGGCGTTAATGGCCGTAAATTATCGCATCACCATGGGGAAATTTGGCCTTGACCTGGATGATGGCGAAATCCGCCTGGAGGAGGCCGTCCCTCTGGCAAACGAAAGCATATCCTTCGAGCAGTTTCAGCTTGTCTTTGGAACAATGATGCAGACGGTCGCCACCTATTATAGCCTGATACCCCGCATCATCTACGGCAGCCTTACCGCGCAAGAGGCGCTGAATGCCTGCGAGCAGGAGTTTCTCCAGGGAGTCGAAACCGACGCGCCGCATAGCGCGGCCAGAAACGCCTCTGAACCGCCAGTCGCACCCGCGACTCAGCCAGAGTTGAACACGCACGATATCCTGGCAGAAATATCGCGCATGCTCGATGAGAAGAAAGAGCAGGAGTGAGGTCTGCCGCGCTCAAAGCGTTTTTTTACTGCCAGAATAGTGACCGTTTTGCCTGGCCCGGCTTTGCAAATCCCGTTCGCTTGCCTCGCTTGCCTCCTCTTCGCCCTCGCCGCCTGGCAAACTTTCCCCGGCCGCTTCCGGCTGACCCGTATTCAGGTGTACCCATGTACTGAGAGGTTTTACATCTACCCGTCTTCGCCTGAAATATCTCCTGTTGACCTCTATCACTGCCCAGGTGAGAATGAGGGCAGCCACAACAAAACCAACATATTGCAATGCGCTGGAATTCATGAATACTCTTACCTTTCACACACGGGCCATTCTTCTTCTCTATTCTAGCCATCAGGAACTCCGGCGTCAAGTTTCCCCGATGATGAGGCTTCTTTTCCCAACAGCGGTCGGGAGGGGGAGAGAGGGAAATTACCCCCGACCGCCACAAGAGGATTTTCAGGAGAAAGATAGGGGTTGAGAGAGCATATTAAGTTTTGAACCTTTGTTCTACAAAATCTATTGTACTACACGGCGCAAACATTGTCAAGAGAAAATAGAACAAAGATTCTAAAACATCGGCATGATACAATAGGAATATGCTTCCTATGAGGTTTGATTGTCTGATAAATAACAACAAGTGAAGTTGAGGATTTTAGCATGGCAGATGTGCAGCCGCTGCGGGGTATACGCTATGTCGATCAGCATGCTGGCGACCTGGCGCATATTATCACGCCGCCGTATGATGTCATTTCAGAAGAAGATCAGGCGCGCTATTACCAGCGCAGCCCTTATAATATTATTCGCCTGGAACTGGGGCGTGACGAGCCGCGCGACACGACTCTGAATAACCGCTATACGCGCGCGGCAACTATGCTGGCTGAATGGCGTGTGCAGGATATCATGCGCGAGGATACCACCCCTGGCTACTATTGCTACCAGCAGATCTTTTCGTATGACGGGCAGACCTATGCGCGCACCAGTTTGCTGGCTCGCGTGCGGCTGGAACCCTGGAGCGCGCGCGTCGTATTGCCGCATGAACATACCCTGGCGAAACCGAAAAGCGACCGCTTGAATTTAATGCGGGCCTGCGCCGCCAACCTTAGCCCGGTTATGAGTCTCTACAACGACCCGCGGGGTCGCGTGCGCAAATTGCTCGAGCCATATGCGGCCAACGCCGGGCTGCGCGTAATTGATGATGTGCAGGAAGAACACCGCTTGCAGCCGATCACGGATGAAGCACAGATCGCGCTTATCCAGAATTTCTTCGCGGAGCGTCCTCTTTATATAGCGGATGGGCATCATCGCTATGAAACCGCGCTCAATTATCGCGAGGAAGTGCGGGAGATGCGCAAACACCTGCATGAAGACGATGCCGTAAATTTTGTCTTGATGGCCTTGATCGACGTGGACGATCCCGGTTTGCTGGTGTTGCCTACCCATCGCCTGATTTCGCGCCTGGGGCAGAATGCGTTGGACTCCTTAAACAGCCAGCAACTGGGAAAATACTTTACCGTGCGCGAAATGGCGATGGGCGACTATCCGCCGGAGGCGCCCCTGCAAATGCTGGCCCAGGTTGGTGAAGACGCGCCCTCATTCGTAATATGCGCGGCGCAGCAGAGCTGGCTGCTCAGCCTCAATGAGCAAGGCAAAGCGCGCATGCAGGAGAGCGGGCATAGCGCGGCATGGAACAATCTTGATGTTGCGGTGGCGCATACGCTGGTATTGGAAGAGTTGTTTGGACTCAGCGCCGCTGATCTCACGGCAGGTACGCACGTGCGCTATACGCGTGACGCGCGCCAGGCATTGCAGGAAGTGCGCGATGGCGAGGCGCAGGTAGCTCTTCTACTCAATCCAACGCGAGTCAGGCAGATCTGTGATGTCGCCGAAGCCGATGACCGCATGCCGCAAAAGTCCACCTACTTTTACCCCAAGTTGATAACGGGACTGGTCATCAACCCTTTATGGTGAGGAGAGAACGGAATGGTTATCATCATAGTTAAAACACCGGGTCATCGTCTTTTGGAAAGAGATCAAGGGGGCGCGTGCGGAAAGGGCCTTGCTCGAAGGCTTCGGTCATCAAGCGCAGCAGGCCATTTTCCAGCGAGCGATGCATCATCGCGCGCAGGAACGGCTGATTTTGCGGGGGCACACCAGAATCTGGATGCAACATCGCGGCAACCGCGCTCATCAGTTGCGCCTCATCGTCGCGGTTGACGAGCTGGAAAAGCGCGCCCTGGCGGCGCAAGCGCGACTCGTAGAGTATGCGCCACTGGTCGTCTATGACCTTCTCAAGCGCCTCGCTGACGACAGCTTCCAGGTTTGTGCTGCGCGCATCCGACTTTTGCGGCCCTTTGCGTTTGCGCCCGCGCGTTCCTGTCGCCGTGCCGCCAAGAATGGAAGTGTAGGGAGCAATAAAGGGTTTGATTGCGTCAAAGGGATCATAGAACCACGAAGTAAATTCTGACAGTTTGTACAGGTCATCCCCGCGCTGTGCCAGTGTTGCCACTTCCGGATTGAAAGGGCGCGGTTCCAATATTGTCTCGATGGGTGTCGCGAGTTTTTTTGCCGCGTCGCTTCCCTCAATAAAAGGTCGCCAGACTGCGTATGCTACGGGAACCCTGTGCCGCGTGCGCTTGTTGACAGCTCGGGCTTCATTAATCACCGCGCGGCAATAGTCTAACGGCACCTGGAAGCTGTCGAAGCCTTGCTCCTCCATGCTGCCTACCAGTTCCTCCCAGTGTGCGATCTCCATCTCATCTGTGCCATAGCAATCTTTGATACCCCAGTCATCCTGGAACAGCACATTCACGCCCTTTAACAGCCCGTCATCGCGTTTCCAGGACATGATAATCATCTGCGTTCCCGCCCCATCCACAAAGCTGACGCGCGCCTCGTGCAAGGGTTGTTGCTGTATCTGTAATAACTCGGTCATCGCCGCATCTTCGGTGCCAGGGCTAGAATACATGGTCAGGCGGCCCAGCGCCGCGCGAGCCTGTTGCTTCACCTGGCGATTCGAGTGATTGGCGAGCAGGTAGTTGAGCGCGGGAATGGACTGGTGAGCGGCAGTCGGTCCCAGTTGCTGAAGTGACTCAATGGTTGCCAGAACCACTTTGGTGGATTGGTTTTCCAGCAAGGGAATCAACAATTTAGTGGCGCGCGGGTCCTGGCTCATGCCCAGCCAGTCTATGAAGCCGAGACGGCGTTCCATCGACATGCTGAGCACATCTTCCAGTACAGACTCTACCCCCAGTTCGCTTCGTCCTACCAGTTCCAACAGGCGTATCTGCATCTGGAGCATAGCAGCTTCGGGATCGTTCAGATAGTCGATGATACCATCATCCGCCATCTCCGAACCCAGCTCTTTCAGTACTGGTGATAGCGTAAGCTTGGCGAGGTCGCTTATAGTCGGGTCCGCTACCAGGTCTTCTAATTCTTCCAGGTCAAAACTGGTGGCCAGCTCAGAGAGAATTAAAACGGCAGCAGAATACGCTGTCAAATCACTGGTGCGCAGTAAATGGAGCACTTTTTCTCTTGCTCCATCGGTCCACTCTTCGTCCAGGCGGTCAAAGTAGTGTGATAAGGTGGTGGGTTCGATATCATCCCGGCGGCTCATCGCAAGCAGGATACTGTCAATACTTTCCTGCGGAGGCCCCTTGCGCCCTCTTGGCATAGTTTCGCTGCCTTTCAACACGGATTAACACTCATTACGCGCTTCTTGCTCATGATAATGGAGGATTGCACTGCTGTAATGGATGTCCAATGCTTGGCATTGTATCACGAGTTGCCTGGCAAGTCTACCAGAAATCTCAATACCTGTAGGGCTTTTTTATTGCCACTCTGTACACAAGAAAACACACCCCTCAACCATCCAGCGTCAACGGCAGCGGGGGATCACTCTCCACCAGCAGCGACACGTCGACATTCAGCGCACGCGCCAGCTTGTCAAGGGTCTCGGTCGTCACGACAGCAGTAGGATCGTGATAGATGCGCTGGATCGTTTTGATGTCTACCTCAGACCTAAAAAAGAGCTTGCGCTGACTCAAGCCCCGAAATTGCGCGATCTCTCTCACCTTCAGGCGCGTTGCCATAGGACTATCCTCCCTTGCTCCTGCAAGCGTAACAAAATCAAGGGATTGACAATAGCCACCACGTAATCATAGATT